>CANJNY010000015.1 GCA_947475715.1 Prolixibacteraceae bacterium | reverse complement strand
TGTGTTCGTGATTTGAAGAGTCACCAGCTCACCGGCAGATCAACGCCAGTTGCCAGTCACCAGCTCACCGGCAGATCACAGCCAGCTGCGAGTTGCTTGCTACCAGTTGCCAGCCGCCAGCTGCAAGGTCCTTCTAAGTGAGCAGGTGACTGTGTTCGTGATTTGAAGAGTCACCAGCTCACTGGTTGTTGGCAGTCACCAGCTCACTGGTTGTTGGCAGTAACCAGCTCACTGGTTGTTGGCAGTAACCAGTGAGCTGGCAATTACGAGCCGCCAGCTCTATCTCCACCCTCCGCCAACAGCGCGGTAGATCGACACAACCGCATTGAGCTGCTGCAAACGGTCATTGACGCTGCTTAACTGTGCGGACAAGAGATTAGTCTGGGCAGTGAGTACCTCTGTGTAATTGGCCGATCCATAGGTGAGCAATTGTTGGGTGTAGTCCACCGATTTCCGAAGCGCCTCAAGCTGCAGCTTGCGTAATGCAATTTTTTGCTGCGACCATTCATAAGATCCCAGGGCATTCTGAACCTCCTGGCCCGCTTTTAAGAGGGTATTCCGGAAGTTTATCAGGGCTATTTCCTGTTCTGCTTTTACAACTTTAAGTCGTGTTGTATTAATCCGTTTATTGAACAGTGGTGAAGAGAGGCCACCGATCACATTGGAGGCAAATGTTTTGGGATCAAAAAACTGGTTGATATTGGTGGCCACAAATCCCACCGATGCGTTTAATGTCAATGCCGGATAAAAAGCGGCACGGGCACTGTTTGTCGTTTCATAGGCGCTGATCACACCATATTCTGCCTGCATCACGTCGGGGCGGTTATCCAGAAGACGCAGGGGGAGCCCTGTCTTCACCACCGAAGGTGCAGTTTGCATCGCTATTTTGCCCCGCTCAATACTCCCCGGAATTCGTCCAAGCAGCAGGCAGATTATGTTTTGCGTTTCTCTGATTTGCTGCTCGAAGTCTGGTATGGTCACCTCTGCGGCATAACGGTTTGCCTCACTCTGAACGATGGCGGCTCCGGTAACCTTGCCACTCTCCTTAAGCACTTTCATCGTTTCAACCTGTTCGATATCGTTTTTAACGGTCTCACGTGTGATCTCAAGTTTGGCGTCCAACCCAATCAGTTCATAATATGCCGTTGCGATGTTGGCAATCAGCCGGGTCTGAACCTCCTTCTTTCCCGCATCGGTGGATAAAAGGTTCGCATAAGCTGCCCGTTTCGAACTTCGAATTTTGCCCCAGATGTCGAGTTCCCAGCTTGCTTCTGCTCCAACCTGCCAGGTTCGAACTTCAGCAGGACCTGTTGGGTAGAGGATATCCGGATTACGGGTGTAATTTCCGTTTTCAGCTGCAGAGATTAAAGGCAAGGATGCGGCTTTACTTTGCGAAAAATATGCTTCAGATTCTACTACCTTCTGAGCTGCAATTCGTAAGTCGGGATTATTCAGCAATCCTTCCCGGATAAGTAAAGGAAGATATTGGTCTGAAAATATTTCGCTCCATTTTTTGGTTCCTATTGAGGTGGTATCAGTGGTTTCGGTACTGCCAAAGATACCTGACGTTACCCCATTGTCTCGTTTGAAATGTTGCGGGGTGGTGCACGCACAAACTATGATTGCAAATCCGGTGATCAGGAGGTTTTTTATTGTGAAATGTATTTTCATTTTAAATTACACTGTATAAGTAGAAAAAAGGTTTTTTTTTTAGTATATATTCTGTTACGTGTTAAGAATGAACTGATGTTGTTTTTATAAGGAACTGATTTCTTCATGATCCAAGTAAAAAAATGCCACCAAAACACCAAATGCCGCCAAAAATAACTAAGGAAAGCCTTTTGTGCTTTTTTCGTGCCTTGGTGTTTTGGTGGCGAAAAGTTTTTTTTTTAACTTTAGGGTTCAATATTAAATACGACATCTTTTTATTTAGTTTACTTAAATCCAAAGTTTTGATTTTCCAACTATTTATTTTTCCTACTCCTCAATATTCTCGAGCGATTCGGTCTCCAAAAGTTCCGGTTTTTTGATCCGTTCCTGCAGGGTCTGGAAAATCACAAACATGGTTGGAACAACAAGGATTCCGATCACTGTTCCGATAAACATCCCGCCGACGGATCCCACACCAATTGAACGGTTTCCCTTTGCTCCAACACCACCACCGACTACCAGCGGAATAAGGCCAAAGATAAAAGCGAAGGAGGTCATCAGGATCGGTCGTAAACGTGCAGTAGCCCCTTCCATCGCTGCCTGAACAATCGGCATTCCGCGATGGCGCCGTTGTAATGCAAATTCGATAATCAGAATCGCATTCTTGGCCAGCAAACCGATCAGCATGATCAGGGAGATTTGAAGATAGATATTGTTTTCAACTCCCATGATCCTGGCAAAGATATATGCGCCGGAGATACCAACAGGTAATGAAAGGAGTATTGAAAACGGAAGGACAAAACTTTCGTATTGCGCAGCCAGCAGGAAATAGATAAAGATCACACTCAGGATGAAGATTAGTATTGACTGGCTTCCAGAATATTTTTCTTCGCGGGTTAATCCCGAAAATTCATAACCATAACCTATCGGGAGTGTTTGCTCAGCTACTTCCTGTACTGCTTTTATCGCATCACCGCTGCTGTAACCAAAATTTGAGGCTCCGGATACAGCTATTGAGGTATAGAGATTGAAGCGGGTGATATTTTCGGGACCAAATACCCTTTTTAATGTGATAAATTCGGTGATCGGAGCCATCTCACCGTTTATAGTCCGTACAAAAATGTTGTTCAGATTATCAATATTTCCACGATCGTAGGGTTCCGACTGGACAATAATCCGGTATTGTTTTCCAAACCGGTTAAAGTCGGATGCATAATAGCCTCCAATATAACCTTGCAAGGCTGAAAGTACGGAGCTAACTGAAACACCAGACTGTTTGCAACGTGCCGGATTAACATCGACCAGGTATTGCGGGAAGTTGGTGTTGAATGAGGTGATTGCATATTGTATTTCAGGACGCTGATTTAGTGCTCCAAGAAATGCGCGGGCATTTTTTTCAAATTCCTTAATATCTCCTCCTGTTTTGTCTTCAAGTTTCAATTCCAATCCTCCTGAATAACTGAACCCCGGAACCATGGGAGGGGTGAAGATGATGATCTTGGCATCCTTGACCTTGGAGGTTAGCATATAGAGTTTTCCAATCACACTGTTGATGTCCTGGCCTGGTCCTTTGCGCTTGTCAAAAGGGATCAGACTGCAGATCAACATTCCATAAGAGCTGCCTCTTCCGCTGATCAGTGAATTTCCGGAGATTGCCGTTCTGCTGTCAATTTCAGGAATCTGCTTTACGATCCCTTCTACAATTCCGATTACATCTTTGGTCCGTTCCATTGCCGTTGCCGGTGGAAGTGAGATGTCAATAAATAATCTTCCGGTATCCTCCGTTGGGACAAAACCCGTAGGTGTGGTCTCCATGAGGTACCATAATCCACCCGAGAAAGCGACAATGATCGCAATTGCAATCCATCGGTGTCTCATAAAAAGACTCGTTGTTTTCTTGTAACGCGAAGTCATTGAGCTGAATACAGTATTGAATATGGTGTAAAACCGTTGCGTCACCCCTTTCTTATGCAGGGTACTGCCCGAATGGGGTTTAAGGAAAATAGCACAAAGCGCCGGACTTAAGGTCAACGCATTAATAGCAGAAATAACAATTGCCACGGCAAGGGTAATCCCAAACTGTCGGTAAAAAACCCCGGTAGTCCCCTTCATAAAGGTTACGGGAACGAAAACAGCAGCCATCACCAGGGTAATTGCCACGATCGCCGAAGAGATCTCGCTCATGGCGGAAACTGCCGCCTCACGGGCATTTTTTGCCCCCTGATCGAGTTTTGCATGTACCGCCTCGACCACAACAATCGCATCATCGACCACAATTCCAATAGCCAGGACTAAAGCAAAAAGGGTGAGCAGATTGATCGTGAAACCAAAAAGATTCAGGAAGAAAAATGTTCCGATAATTGAAACAGGGACCGAAATAGCCGGGATTAAAGTAGCTCTGAAATTTTGAAGGAAAATAAATACAACAATAAAGACCAGTATAAATGCCTCCAGCAGTGTGTGAAGCACTTTTTCGATGGAGCTGTCCAGAAAGTCGTTTGCATCAACAAGTATTTGATATTTAATGCCTGGTGGAAAGGTTTTAGCCGATTCTTCAAGCACTTTCTTGGCATTAATAATCACTTCGCGGGCATTCGATCCGGCAGACTGAAAAACAGCCATTGCTATTCCGGGTTTACCATTAGCCGAAGTTGCTATGGAATAATCGAGCGCACCCAGTTCAACGCGTGCCACATCCTTCAGTCTGAGGATGTTTCCATCCTTATCTGCCTTAATCACAATATTTTCAAATTCGGTAGTCTGCGAAAGTCTCCCTTTATATTTTAGAACATACTCAAATGATTGCTGGTTTAAGGCTCCAAGACGACCAGGTGCCGCTTCGAGATTTTGTTCATTGAGTGCGGTAATTACGTCTGAAGGGATTAGGCCATACGACGACATCACTTCGGGTTTCAGCCAGATGCGCATTGAGTAATCTTTCATGCCGAAAACCAGCGCTTCACCTACCCCGTTTACACGCTGAATCTGGGGTAAGAGGTTAATCTTACTATAGTTTTGAAGGAATGTCTCATCAAAATCCCCATTCTCACTGCGCAGGGTAAAAACAAGCAGCATACTGTTTTGTCGCTTGGCGGTAATCACCCCGGCACGATTTACCTCTGCCGGAAGGAGACTGGTTGCACGTGCCACCCGGTTTTGGACGTTTACAGCGGCCATGTCGGCATTGATCCCCTGCTTAAAAAAGACTTCAATGGTTGCCGATCCGTCGTTACTGGCGGTGGAGGTCATATAAGTCATGTTCTCAACGCCATTGATCTGCTCTTCAAGAGGGATCACAACACTTTTAAGCACCGTTTCGGCATTGGCTCCCGAATAGGAAGCTGTTACCCGAATCGTGGGAGGGGCAATATCAGGGTACTGCTCAATCGGTAGGGTGATCAGCCCAAGTACCCCCAGAATAACAATAATAATGGATATGACCGCTGATAGGATCGGTCGTTCGATAAATCTTCTGAACATGTTTCCTAAGTTTAGTTTTTAAGCGGTTTTTCAGTTGACATGTTTTCCGACAGTGGTCCGATTTCAGAAAGTTTGGGTTTGATTTCAGTGTCGTTACGCAAGGCTGCAATTCCTTCGAGCACAATCTGATCGCCGATCTTCAGCCCTCCTGTCACTATGTATGAATCTTTGAGATTTCCAACCAGCACTTCAATTTCTGAATTGCGTACTTTATTGTCGGCCCCTAATAAATATACGAAGTGTTTTCCCTGAAGTTCGTAAGAGGTTTTTTGGGGAATAATAATTGCAGAATCAATAATCTGAGGAATGCGAACCATTCCACTGCCGCCACTTCTTAAATTCCCTTCTGCATTGGGGAAACTTGCACGAATGTTAACCGCTCCGGTCTGGGAATTGATCAATCCGCTGGCAGTCTCAATCCGGCCAGCTTGCCCGTAAGTTGAATTATCGGCCATTACCAGCGAAACATCCGGAAGTTTATTGAATTTCTCCTGCTGATTCTTTCCCTTCAAACCTTTGGTGAGGGCAAGGAACTCCTTTTCGTCGAACGAAAAGTAGGCATACATATTTATTGTGTTCGAAACCGTCGTCAGCGGTTCAGAGGTGGCGCTGCTAACCAGGCTGCCAACCCGGAATGGGAAATTTCCGATCGTCCCATTTGCAGGGCTGGTAATGAGGGTGTATTGAAGGTTTGCATTGGCATTCTCCATATTGGCCTTGGCTTGTGCAAGTTGCGCCTCTTTCGATCTCAGAGTGGACTCAACCGATTGAAGGTCAAATTTGCTGATGATGTTTTTCTCAACAAGCGGTTTCGTTTTTTCGACATTCAATTCAGCAATCTTTACATCGGCTTCCGCCACTTTTACAAATGCTTCTGCAGACCGGACTGTGGCCTGGATATCATTCGCATTAAGACGAAACAGCACTTGTCCCTTGCGGACAAATGCCCCTTCATCAACAAATATCTGTTCGATATAACCTGCAATCTTCGACCGGATCTCAACAGTCTGCTGTCCCTGAAGTTTTGTAGGGTAATCCTTGAAAAGGCGAGTCGATTGTGCTTTTACCTTGATAACCAGATATTCTTTTACTTTGGCTGCACCTCCCGGTTGTACCGCTTTGGGTTGGTCACCGCAGGAGGCCGCCAGTATCGTTATCCCAATTAACGCGAAGGTCCTGATTCGTTTTATAATCATCATATAATTTATTTGTCTTTTTTTAGAATATTACTGTAAACATAAAGATCCTCCTCTGCATCCCCATTTTGCTGAATCTTCACTAAAACATCCTGAAATATCTGAAGCTCATTTTCGGAAACCCCTGAGAGTAATTTTTTGGTCACCTCAGCGGCTATCTGCACCATGCGATTCAGAATTGTAATACCGCTGTTCGTCAGGGTGAGATTTTTTTTTCGCTGGTCGATGTTGTTGGTAACCCTCACTAAGTAATTGTGCTCCAAAAAGCAGTTGATATGTCGCACGATGATTGATTTGTCTTTTTGCAACCTGTTAGCCAGATCCTGCTGAATAAAGTCAGCATTCAAATGTAAAAGTTTCAGGATCACATATTGGTCAAAGGTTAGATCAATATCCTTATTCCGGAATTCAGCCGACATCTGATTTTTAAAAACCCGTCTGCTTCGGCTTAACAGATATCCAAGAGGCATTTCTGATCCCATTCCAACTATTAATTTGACTGCAAAAATAATCTAAATTAGTTGACGATTGCAACTAATTTAGATTAAGAGTTTATTAATAATAGTTGTTTAATCTGACCAATAAGGTTGAAAAATATTAGATTGAGGCATTCTCTCCGATATTGAATACCTTATATTAATAATTACTGATTTTTGTTTCCGGAATAGCTACTCTTTTAGATGATTTAAACGCTTAAAGAACCGTTTAAAAATGCATAATTGTGCCAGTTTCTGCTTGTACAATTTCTTTAACGGACGAATAAAAGTTCATCTCCACGCTATTTGTCTTGGAAATCCTTAGTTTTAAACTAATTTTGCGGGCTAATTATAGTTATCGGTACACCACTTTAAAATGCTTGGATTGAAATGGAAGAGATTTCAAAGGCAGAGCAGTTAAATAGATTATGTAAAAACACCCTTGTTGAGAATCTCGGCATCGTGTTTATATCAGCTATTGAAGGAGAGGTTATTGCTCGGATGCCGGTGGATGCCAGAACGATTCAGCCCTTTCAATTACTGCATGGTGGAGCATCGCTTGCCCTGGCAGAGACGGTGGCAAGTGCTGGTTCGGCAATGCTTGTCGATCTTTCCCGATCGGGTGTTGTCGGGGTGGAGGTCAATGGGAATCATGTGGGAAGTGCCAGATCCGGATTTGTTACCGCTACGGCCCGGATTGTTCACCAGGGTGAACGAACTCATGTTTGGAGTGTTGAGATTGTAGACGATGATGGCCGAAAGATCATGGTGGGACGCGTTACTGCTATGGTTGTTGAGAAAAAACGGTAGCGGCATGAGAAATTCAGGTAGATATTCAAGTAACTGACAGAGATGATTACTTCAGATAATATTGATATAGAAAATATACAATTTAACAATAAACTTCTTACGGTCTGTTTGGAGATGGGTGTTCCATTTGCATCGTATCAAATGCCTGGAGAATCCCGGGTAACTACACTGGTTCAGTACAGCGGTAATCCGCATGTTCTGGAATCACCCAAGGATCTTACCAATGCGAAGGGATTTGTGATTTCACCCTTTGATGAAAACGTAGCTTTCCCCACAATAATTCTCAAACCCGATTATATTCATGCCGGAAATAAGCCTGTTGACCAGATCATTGGCACCCTGTTGAAATTTAAGCGTGTACAATCAAACGCAGAGGCAGTTAATCCGATCCATCAGGCTACACTTTCCGAATTTACAAAGCAGGTTGAGACCATCAAACAAAAGATCGCAGAGGGAATATTGAATAAAGTTGTCCTTTCGCGAATAACGGTGGATCAATGTATTGAAGGTGTCGACCTGATCACCTTATTTAATTCATTATGTCAATCATATCCCGGCGCTTTTGTCTACCTGCTCAGCATGCCGGATGTCGGTTGCTGGATGGGAGCCTCGCCGGAACCTTTGCTCCTTATTGAAGGAGATCATGCAAAGACAACTTCCATTGCGGGGACGCAGGTTTTAGGTGATACAGTAGTTTCAGATGTCGTCTGGAAAGCAAAGGAACTCGATGAACAGGAGATTGTTACAGGCTATATCGAAACCGTATTGCAATCATTTGGCATATCAAATTTGGAGAAAATTGGTCCTCACAGTTATCAGGCAGCCAATCTGGTTCACCTGAGAACCCAATTTGATTTTAATGCCTCACTTGTCAAGCCGTTGCTTGGCGAATTTATTGAAGCGCTTCAGCCAACCCCTTCGGTTGGCGGATTACCAAAAATCGCAGCAAAGGAGCTCTTGCTGAGCGTTGAAAAACATAATCGTGAATATTATTCCGGATTTCTGGGACCGTTAAATATTGGCGATAAAACCGCACTTTTTGTTAACTTGCGCTGCATGAAAGTTGTGAAAGAGGGGTTTGCTTTCTTTGGAGGGGCAGGAATTACCAGGGGTTCAATTCCAAGGCGGGAATGGGATGAAACAACCGAAAAAATCATGACCTTATCAACATTTGTAACGAGCGTTAAAACAAGTTTGAATTCCTATGAATTCTCCAAAACAGGGAGTTAGCGATCTGCCGGAGATCCTCTACCGGCATGGAATGCGCAGGGTGGTTATTTCACCCGGGTCGCGGAATGCACCTTTGATATTCTCCTTTACCGGACATGACAACATGGAATGCCTTAGCATAACCGACGAACGTTCGGCAGGCTACTTTGCCCTCGGACTCGCCCGGCAAACCAATGAACCCGTTGGCTTGATTTGCACCTCAGGAACTGCAGCACTTAATTATGCCCCTGCAATCGCGGAGGCTTTTTATCAAAATATCCCGCTTATCGTTCTGACCGCCGATCGTCCCGCTGAATGGATCGACCAGGCTGACGGACAAACGATCCGACAGGGTGAAATTTACGCCAATTACATCAAAAAAAGTTTCGTCTTGCCTGCCGAAACAACCATCGATTCAGATTTGTGGTATTTTACCAGTGCCGTAAATCAGGCGATGAACATTGCCTTGATTGAACCACAGGGGCCGGTGCATCTGAATATCCCGTTAAGGGAGCCACTTTATGCGCAGCTTCCCGGTCAAAGTTCTGATTTGCATGTATTCAAAACAATAAGTTCGTCTCCCGTTTTAAGTGACGAAATACTTGCGCAGCTCCTTGATAGCTGGAATAGCAATCAAAAGAAGCTTATAGTACTTGGGGCGGCTCCTTTAAGTATTGAAAGTCAAAAACTTATTCAGGTATTATCTGCAAATCCATCAGTGGTTGTCGTCGCTGAAAACATATCCAATGTTAATGGTGAACCTGTGATTATGTCGCCTGAGCGTTTTTTTGCATCGCTAAACGAGCAGGAGTGCTCCCAATTTCAGCCTGATTTATTGATCACGTCAGGTCATTCAGTCGTTTCAGGTCAGTTGAAGAAATATTTACGAAAGTATTCTCCCAATGCCCATTGGCATATTCAGAGCTCCCCCTCCTTTGTCGATACTTATCAGGGATTAAGCCATACCATAATCGCATCACCTGAATGGGTTTTGAATTTCCTCCTCGGACATGGGGAAAGTTCACTAAGCCCGTATCGGGAAATGGTTCAGAAAAAGGAATCAACACTGAGGGAGAAACATCTCAAAGTAACCAGGGACTTGCCCTGGTCCGATTTAATCGTTTATGAAACGGTATTAAACAGAATTCCGGAGGGTTCAAATCTACACCTTGCCAACAGTACCCCAATCCGATATTCCCAGCTTTTTGAAAGTCGGGAGGATATTGTTTATCATTGCAATCGGGGTACTTCGGGAATCGACGGGTGTATTTCCACTGCTGCCGGCTTCTCTTTTGCATCTCCAAAACCAACGATTTTGATTACCGGTGATATCTCATTCATCTATGATTCTAATGGATTATGGAATAAATACCTGAAAGGGAATCTCAAAATTGTGGTTGTAAATAATGGAGGTGGTAATATTTTTAGTCTGATCAATCCCTTGGAAGGTGAAAACCCTGAACGTGAGTTTTTCGAAACACCGCATAACGTCAATCTAAAATATCTGGCAGCGGCATTTGGCGCAAGCCATGCCTTATGTAGTTCGCAAGAGGAGTTGTCCGGGCTGCTTGACTGGTTCTTTGAGCCTGCTGATCACCCTTTTATTTTAGAAATAAGGACTGATCCGGATGTAAATACGATCGTTTTTAAAGAATATTATAAACAAATCAAATTATTATGAGCACCAGAGTCTGGAGTACCATTAAGGAGTTTGAAGAGATAAAATTTGAATATTTTGAGGGGATTGCAAAGATCACAATCAACCGTCCCAGATACAGGAACGCTTTTACCCCCGATACGGTAAAGGAGATGATTGAAGCGATGGTTTTTTGTCGTGAAAATCCCGATATTTTCACTGTTATTTTGACCGGTGAGGGAGATAAGGCATTTTGCAGTGGCGGAGATCAGAATGTTAAGAGCTCTGGTGGTTATATTGGCAAGGATGGCGTTCCCCGTTTGAATGTGCTTGATTTGCAAAAGCTTATTCGTTCGATGCCAAAGCCGGTTGTGGCAATGGTGAACGGTTTTGCCATTGGTGGTGGCCATGTTTTGCATGTTGTCTGTGATCTCTCGATTGCTTCGGAAAATGCAATTTTCGGGCAAACGGGTCCGCGGGTTGGGAGTTTTGATGCCGGTTTTGGTTCATCCTATCTTGCCCGGATCGTTGGGCAGAAGAAGGCGCGTGAAATCTGGTTCCTGTGCGAGCAATACTCCGCAAAGGAGGCGCTCGACATGGGTCTGGTAAACAAAGTTGTACCACTTGATCAGCTTGAAGATACCACCGTTGCCTGGTGCATGAAGATGATGCAGCATAGTCCGTTGGCACTGCGCATGATCAAGGTTGGTTTGAATGCTGATCTTGACGGGCAGGCAGGTATTCAGGAGCTGGCAGGAAATGCGACTTTGCTCTATTATATGACCGAAGAGGCACAGGAGGGGAAGAAGGCATACCTCGAAAAGCGGAAGCCTGACTTTAAGAAGTTTCCGCGGTTTCCGTGATGAGTGCGGTAGTCAATTTTGCTATTTTAAGGGTTAAGGAACTGCCATTTCGAAGGAATACCCATGGATATTTGCACAATGTGAGCATGACAACTATGGATAAACTAGCAATCTCCTCTCTTTTTGCAGATTTTCATGATTCTGTAATTGGTTATTAGCGACGAATCATTTTTTCTGAATTGTGGTTATTTAATGTCTTAATTATATGGTGCAATAGTTTTTTGTGCTATGTTTAATGTCCGTTTTAAGAATACTTATTTTTATTTCATCTTATATGATAAAACCCTGGATTCACGCAGCCCGCCCCCGTACTTTGCCTTTGGCGCTCTCAGGTTCAATACTCGGTAGTTTCCTTGCTGCTGCAGATGGAGTGTTCCGATGGAATATTTTCCTGCTGGCTGCATTGACTTCGCTGTTGCTTCAGATTCTCTCCAATCTGGCCAATGATTATGGTGATTTCACCAAGGGTACCGATAATCATGAACGGATAGGTCCGGACCGAATGGTATCGACCGGAGCAATAACACCACGCCAGATGATTTTTGCGATAGCACTGGTGTCGTCTCTGGCACTTATTTCGGGTGTATTCCTTATCCTTAAAGGTTTTCCCAATGGTGATGGGATGATCAAGCTAACCTTCCTGGTGATGGGGCTTGCCTCGATTGGGGCTGCCATTAATTATACTGTCGGTAAAAATCCTTATGGCTACAGCGGGTTTGGAGATCTTTTTGTATTCCTCTTCTTTGGTCTTATCGCTGTTGTAGGGACCTATTTTCTGCACGGACAGATCCTTCAAACAGAAGTTTTTCTCCCCGCAATATCCTTAGGCTTACTGAGTACCGGGGTGTTAAATTTGAATAACCTGCGCGATGAACGCTCCGATATTCTGACAAAAAAACATACCCTTGTCGTAAAAATGGGTGGTAAATGGGGACGGATCTATCATGCGGCACTTATCATTCTTGCGATCATGACCACTGCTTTATATGTGGCTGTTAATTACCATGCAATCACTCAGCTCTTATTTGTAATTTCAATACCGCTTCTTCTCCGAAATATGGTGGTTGTTCTGCGGAACAAGATTCCTGCCAACTTAAATGTTGAGCTCCGGAACCTGTCGCTTTCAACTTTGTTCTTTTCAATTACCTTTGGGATTGGGTTAATACTCTGATTTAATTAATGAGATTAAAATAGGTATTGAATTTATTAGCAAGTGCTTAGTCTGATTAAAAAGCTTTTTGCCACCAAAACACCAATGCACCAAAAAGGCACCAAAGATGTTGGTTAGATCTATTTTGTTGGCAGAAAGCTTACCGATAGTATTTTAGTTTTTTGGTGATATTTTTTGGGAATCTTTATTCCGACATTCAATTCCACTTATGTTTCACACACGGATTATCAAACATACGCTTCATTTCAAGGTGCCGGCAAAGACATCGCGCGGAACTCTTGTTGATAAAAAGAGCTGGTATATCCTGATGCACGATTACTTTATTGGTTATACGGGTATTGGAGAGTGTGCTGTAATTCCGGGTTTAAGCATTGATGATCGCCCTGACTATGCTCAAAAACTTGCCGAAGTGTGTGGAGATCTCAATGCGGGTGTCCCTGTTGAAATGCTTGAACTAACAGAATTTCCATCCATTGCGTTTGCCCTTGAGTGTGCAACTGCTGACCTGGCAAGTAATTCTGAAAATCAGAATATCCTCTATCCTTCAGAATTTACCGAGGGAAAGCGTGGAATTCCAATCAACGGACTTGTCTGGATGGGAAGCCGTGAATATATGGAGAGCCAGATCAGGGAGAAGATTAACCAGGGTTTTGATACGATTAAATTAAAAGTTGGTGCGCTTGACTTTGAAACAGAGGTTGACATGCTACAAAATATCCGTAAAGAATTCTCTCCCTCTGATATTACCATTCGGCTGGATGCCAATGGAGCCTATACCCCTGAAAATGCAATGGAGAAGCTTAGCCGTTTTTCGGAGTTTTCGATCCATTCCATCGAACAGCCCATCCGTCAGGGGCAGATCGGGGCGATGGCTGAACTTTGTCGTATTTCCCCCATTCCGGTAGCCCTTGATGAGGAGTTGATCGGCATCTTCAATACGAAGCAAAAGGAAGAACTATTACAGATAATTCAGCCACAGTATATTATCCTGAAGCCAAGCCTTGTCGGCGGATTCGCGGCGAGTGATGAATGGATTTCAATCGCAGAAATTCAGGGAATAGGATGGTGGATCACTTCTGCCCTTGAAGGGAATATTGGTCTGAATGCGATTGCACAATGGACTTATACACTGAACAATCCTATGCCTCAGGGGTTGGGGACCGGACAGATTTTTACCAATAACATCGATTCTCCTTTGACAATCTCGAAGGGAAGACTCTATTATCAGCCCAGGAAAGAATGGGATTTAACTTTTTTGGAATGGTAAACAAGTCATCCTCATTAACGCTGAATAGTATTCATTATCAGCGAGATGAGCTCGTCGGATTATGCATGGCACAGGTTGTGAGGGGGGATATTCCGGAATGGGATGAATCGATATACCGTTTTATTTTGGAATGGCTCTCAGCGGATGATTTTGTAGTTGTTCAGACCTCCGGTTCTACAGGTATTCCAAAGATAATATACCAACCCAAAGTGCAGATGATTCATTCGGCCAGGATGACAGCCGATTATTTTGGATTGGATACCCAAACTAATGCATTGCTCTGTTTGCCTGTTAGTTATATTGCCGGGAAAATGATGGTTGTCAGAGCCTTTGTTACTGGCATGAACCTCATAACTGTTGAGCCTTCATCAAATCCATTCGGAGAGTTAACCGAAAAGATACATTTCGCAGCCATTACCCCGTTTCAGCTGGTTCATTCTCGGGGTACACTTGATGAAATGAAAATTGATTCCGTAATCGTTGGGGGAGGGGTGATCCCCTATGATCTTGAGATGAATTGTCAAAGGTTATCATCCAATATTTTTTCCACCTATGGTATGACCGAAACCAGTTCACATGTAGCGATCCGATCCGTCAACGGTGCACAAAGGTCTCCCTTTTATGAAGTTCTTAAAGGGGTCAGTATTTCTGTAGATGAGCGGAACTGCCTTGTTATTAACGCTCCCGGACTAACCCCTGAGCCTCTCATCACCAATGATGTAGTTTTGATTATAGATTCTTCCCATTTTGAATGGATTGGCCGTTTTGATAACGTCATCAATACAGGGGGAGTGAAGGTATTCCCTGAACAGGTTGAAAATAAAATATTTCCATTGATTCCTGGCAGGTTCTTTATTGCCGGGTTGACTGACCCGGTGCTCGGTGAAAAGGTTACCCTCTTCTTGGAGATTGGCAATAAAGATCCCGAACAATTTAAGGACCTTGAATCTATCCTGAAAAACGTTCTGACAAAGTTTGAAATGCCCCGTCAGATTATTTTCATTCCGGTTTTTGCCCTTTCGGATGCAGGTAAGATTTTAAAGAAACTTATTGTTTCAACCTTTCTCAAGTTGCGATAGTTTAATTGTAAACCATAGTGTTTAGAGGTTGGAGTTTTATTACTCCCGGTTACTTAACAGTTAGAGAACAAATTTCTAATGAAGCCCCAGGTAAAAACACGATATTTTTATAATTAAAATCACCGGGTGACACTTTCGTAAGTTAATACCATAAACTAGGTATTAAAATGCCGAATTAAAGGTATGGCAAGAATTTGGCTGTTAACGTAGTTTTGTCCTCAGATTAGAATCTTTAATTAGTGAAACGTGGAAAATAATATATCGGGTGCATTGTCAGCAGCGCAACTGGATCTTCTGACAAAACTTACAAACTCCCTCAATAAAGAACAACAGGTTTGGGTATCGGGCTATATGGCCGGATTTTCTGCCGGTAATGGCGGGCAGATCGCCGTACAACAAACGAATTCAACAACAATATCTGCACAGTCAACCTTAACGATCCTTTACGGTTCACGTACCGGTAATGGTGAATCGCTGGCCAAAAAGGCGAAGCGTCTGGCTGAGGAGCAAGGGGTCAACGTGGCCTTGAAAAGTATGGAGAGTTACCGGGTTCGGGACCTTCAGAACGAAAAAAATCTGCTCGTAATCGTTTCAACACATGGCGAAGGTGTTCCCCCATTCTCGGCACAGGAACTCCACACATTTATTTATGGCAAAAGGGCTCCAAGACTGGCGGAACTCAATTATGCTGTCCTTGCATTAGGCGACACAAGCTATTTTCACTTTTGTAAAACAGGAAAGGATTTTGATGAACAACTTGAAAAGCTGGGTGCAAACCGTGTCGCACCAATCCTTACCTGCGATCTTGATTTTGAACAACCTGCCGGTGAGTGGATTAAGTCTGCACTGAAGAATTTTGATGCAGACATTAAAAGTAAATGGCAGCCTGCCTCAATCTCTGCCGGGAATACCGAATCGTCATCCTCAGAAAATGAGGTGGTTAAGTATACTAAGAAGAACCCGTTCCAGGCTCCGGTATTTGAAAAAATCTCGTTACATGGCAAGCCCACTGAACGGCAGACACTCCATCTTGAGCTCGCCACTGATGATAAAGGATTAACCTATGAACCCGGTGATTCGGCAGGGGTTATCCCTTTAAATCCAAAGGGATTAATTGAGGAAGTTCTTAAGGTTACATCCCTTGCGGGTGAAGAAGAGCTGGAAATCAATGGAGCTAAAACAACCCTTTACGATGCCTTACATCGCAACTTTGAATTGTCTAAAATAACCACCGATGTGGTTAATCGCTTCCTTGCTTTTGCTCCGAATGCAAAACTTCAGGAGCTGGCGGCTAATGCGGAGCAATTCAAGGATTATTTATATGGTCGCGACATTGTCGACCTGTTTCAGGATTTTCCGGCTAAGGTGACCCCATTTGATTTATCCAGTCTGTTACGAACCATACAACCCCGTTCATACTCTATCTCTTCGAGCCCTTTAGCGTGTCCGGGGGAATTGCATCTTACGGTAAGTGTTGTAAACTATGAAAACAGCGGTCGTTCCAGGCGTGGAGCCTGTTCATCCTATCTTTCAGAGGTCGCTGTCGAAAATGAACATGTCCCAATCTTTATTGAATCGAATCCTAACTTCAGGTTACCCAAAAATGAGGAAACTCCGATTGTGATGATCGGCGCCGGAACAGGAATTGCCCCGTACCGGGCGTTTGTACAACATCGCGAACTGTCTGAGAAACGTGGGAAAAGCTGGCTCTTCTTCGGAAACAGAAATTTTGAAACTGAGTTCCTATATCAAACTGAATGGCAAAACTTCCTCAAAACCGGTGCCCTGACAAAAATGTCTGTAGCATTTTCACGCGATGGAGCCAAAAAAGAATATGTTCAGCATCGTCTGATTGAGAATTCAGCAGAACTGTTTAAATGGCTGCAGGATGGTGCTTATTTCTATATTTGTGGTGACATGAATAATATGGCAGGTGATGTTCAAAAAGCTTTGGTGAAGATTGTTGAAAAAGAAGGAGCCTTAAATAGTGAAGATGCCCAGGAATATATCACTAATCTTCAGCGCGAAAAAAGGCTGCAACTTGATGTCTATTAGTTTAATCTGAGCATATTCCCCAATTTATTTTTGTCATTAAAAACGTTAGTCAAATGGTTATAAAGAAAATAAAACAGGGGTGGCTGGCTTCATGGGAGATCCTGGTAAAGGAGACCTTTGTGGATGTTTTTGAGCATGCAAGGTCTTTTATCGGAGCATTCGTGGGTATCGGTATCATTGCTTTTATTCAAAGCAAACTGTTGTCAAACTACGAGAATGCATTGTTAATTGGTTCGTTCGGAGCTTCGAGTGTGCT
Organism: Prolixibacteraceae bacterium; assembly: GCA_947475715.1. Taxonomy (GTDB): domain Bacteria; phylum Bacteroidota; class Bacteroidia; order Bacteroidales; family Prolixibacteraceae; genus JAAFHB01. The sequence goes on along the minus strand of CANJNY010000015.1, from coordinate 43,107 downwards.
AATCTACGGCCTATTTCAAAGCCCGATGGCTAAACCCCGAAATTTTATTGGAGGTCATGTAATCTCAGCATTTGTAGGAGTTGCCGTTTACAAACTTGGACCTGATATCATCTGGTTAACTGCCCCAATGGCTGTCTCATTTTCAATAGTATTTATGCAAATAACAAAAACACTTCATCCGCCCGGAGGAGCATCAGCTTTAATTGCGGTAATCGGTTCTGCAAAGATTAAAGCTTTGGGTTTTTTGTTTGTATTATTTCCGGTACTAACAGGCTCATTAATACTTCTGTCTGTTTCCTTAATTTTAAATAGAATCACACCTGATAGAAAATAGCTGGGATTAAGTTCAAAAGCTTAACGAATTGTTTGTCATCAGCCTGAAAATTAAATATATGATTGATAATTAGTAATTTTAAGCCGCGTTTTAACATTAATTTCGAATATATTTTTTGCATTATTTTTATATTACATCATGGATAACGAACAAAACATCCCGACACCTTCACCAATTGAAGTGATCAAGGATAACAGCAATTACCTTAGAGGAACGATCACCGAAAGTCTGACCGATCCGCTCACAGGTGGAATGCAACCCACTGACCAGGTTCTGATTAAATTTCACGGGACGTACCAACAACAGGACCGCGATCTGGATGAGGAACGTAAACACCAGAAACTCGAGCCTTTGTATTCATTTCTAATTCGTGTTAGGGTTCCTGCCGGAGTAACAACACCTGAACAGTGGCTTTCGATGGATAGTTTGTCGGATCAATATGGGGATAAAACATTAAAACTGACTACCCGCCAGGCTTTCCAGTTTCATGGAGTACTCAAACGCAACCTCAAAACCACAATTAAGGAGATCAATGATTCGTTACTCGATACCATTGCTGCGTGTGGTGACGTAAACCGCAATGTGATGTGTTCTGCCAATCTGTTTGAATCACCTGTTCATGCAGAGGCAGCGGAAGATGCACGAAAAATTTCGGCATATCTTACACCACAGACCAATGCATACCACGAAATCTGGCTCGATGGTAAATTGGTTGAAGGAGGGGAGAAGGAGGAGGAACCGATATATGGGAAACTCTACCTTCCAAGGAAATTTAAGACTGCAATTGCAATACCACCGCGTAACGATTCAGATGTTTTATCAAACGATCTTGGCTTTATTGCCATTGTTGAAGATGAAAAACTTAGCGGTTATAACCTGACTGTTGGTGGAGGAATGGCTTATACTTTCGGGAATAAGGAGACTTATCCACGTGTTGCTGATGTGGTTGGCTATTTTGCTAAGGAGCAGATTGTGGCTGTTTCGGAGGCAGTAATTGTCTTTCAACGTGATCACGGGAATCGTTCCGAACGTAAAAATGCCCGCTTAAAATATACCGTTGACCGTTTGGGTCTTGATTTTTTCAAGGCAGAGCTTAAACGGACCCATGGAATTATTCTTGAGCCAAACAGAGAATATCACTTTGATTCAATGGGAGATAAATACGGATGGGTTCAAAGTGCCGACGGACTGTGGCACTATACGGTATTTGTGGAGGGTGGAAAGCTGGTAGACAAAAACGGGTATCTTGCCAAAACGGCCATCCGCGAGATTGCAAAGATTCACAAGGGCAATTTTATCCTGACCGGTAATCAAAATGTGGTGATCGCGCAGGTATCTCAAAGTCAAAAGCCTTTGATTGAAAAGATCCTGAAGAAATTCAAGGTTATCAATACCTCCACTATTTCATTGCTTCGTCAGAATTCGATAGCATGTGCCGCTTTACCCTATTGTGCACTGGCTTTTGCTGAAGCTGAACGATACCTCCCAACACTGATTGATAAACTGGATAAAATACTCGAAGTAAACGATTTGCTTCAGACTCCAATAAGTATTCGGATGACTGGTTGTCCGAATGGTTGCGGCAGACCTTTTCTTGCTGAAATAGGTTTTGTCGGAAGAGCACCCGGTCTCTATAATCTCTATCTGGGAGCAAGTTTTACCGGTGAAAGACTCAATAAACTGTATGTCGAGATGGTCAATGAAGATCAGATTATTGAAATTCTCTCTCCTATTTTGCAGCATTATGCCCAAAGCCGCACAAAAGACGAGCATTTTGGTGATTTTGTGATCCGTAAAGGTTATGTGAAAGCCACCACTGCGGGTAAATATTTTCATGCATAAACAATTGTAATATAAGACTTTAATTTAGGAATCCGGACTATGAAACGAGAGGATCTTCAGTTTTTACCCATTTCAATCAACGTAACCAATAAAAAGATCCTGCTTGTTGGTGGTGGTAAAGTGGCGACACACAAAGGGACGATTATGGCGCGTATTGTAAACGAGCAGGTTACTGTTGTCGCTCCCGAATTTACCGATGAGATTCGTCAGTTACCTTTCACCTTTGTAACCAAAGAATATGACAAGAGTGATCTGGAAGGTTTTTTTCTTGTATATGTCTGTACCGGCAATCATGAGCTAAATGCTCAGATCAAGGCAGATGCTGAGGAACTTGGGATTCTTACAAGTGTTTGCGATTCACCTTTCCTTTGCGACTTTGTTTCACCGGCCATTCATAATGAGGGGCATGTTACGATCTCTGTTGGGACAAACGGACGGGATGCCTTTCAGTCGGTTTCGATCCGGAATCAGATTGCAACCCTGATTCAGGAAGGGAAAATAATTATATAGGTACCCAAGTCTTTGTATTTTACTTTTTTAACAAAGGTTTAAAGAGGTGTATAAAAAGTAAAATATTTAACCGCAGAAAACCGCTGAGGAACATCGCAGAGAATCGCAAAGTGATAAATAAATTATTATTTTTCTGTTAAAATGATTTCCTATTAACATATCGCAGCTATGTTGCTTATGGGATTTTGGAATAATCTTATTTATAAAGTTATTACAACTTCTTTGCAATATTTAGGCTGCGGAGCAGTCAAATCTTTGTAGAATCATCAAAACAGTAAAAAAAAGCAAGCCACGTCGTGGCGAAATCTTAATACAATGCCTATAATTTGATAATTATAAAATATATTTAATTTTTAACCGGGCACCAATGATAATCAATCATGCTCTTTTAAAAATTACCGAAAGTCGTTATAAACGTAACTAATTCTACGTTAAAAATATTTATTACAAGTCCATTTTTTATGTCAAATTTAGTCGGGAAAACAAAGGTAATCTGTGAAAACAATCCATCTGTTCTCAAAAAGGCAGCGGAATGTTTTGCCCAATTCCCGGATTTAGATTATGACCTGATTCAGTTGGAGGGAGAACCTGAACATCTTCAGGCGGTTCACAACGGAGATCCGTTGACTCATACCGGTTCGTTATTACAATTTCTGTCAGATAGAAGAGGCGATATCGTTGTTCTTGCTGCGCCCGATTTACCTTTCCCGTTACCTCGGGGGTTTGAAGTGATTGCATTACTTGATTCGGGCAAACCAAAGGATTTTTCTTTAAACCCGGAATACATCAATCTGGAACAACTTCCTGAAGAGACTGATCCATTGGAGGGATACCTGGCGATAGTTGCATTGGAAGAGAAACCCGAATTAAAGAGCGTTTTTGAAGCAGCGGACATTCGCCCCAATTTCGGCAAGGTAACACTCGTTGGTTTTGGCCCGGGTAATTCAGACCTGCTCACAATTGGTGGTGATAAAGCACTCATGAAGGCTGATATTATTTTTCATGATGACTTACTTGACCAGGAGTTTTGTGATAAATATGCCGGGGAGAAATTCTATGTTGGCAAGCGCAAAGATTGTCATAGTTTCAGGCAGGACCGGATAAACCGGTTGCTGTTTAATGCTGCCCAGGGAGGGAAGAGAGTTGCTCGTCTTAAAGGGGGCGATCCCATGGTGTTTGCCCATGGTGGCGAAGAGCTTGAGTTTTTGCATCGTAATTTTGTACAGGTGGAGGTGATTCCGGGTGTTTCGGCAGGAATAGCGGTTGCCGCTTATACCCAAATTCCATTAACTCACAGGGGAATATCCTCCTCTGTCGCTTTTGTATCGGGCCATTCCGATTCAGTACAGATTCCTCAAACAGATACCCTGGTCTGCTTTATGGGTGGTTTCAATATGCAGATGATTGCCCGAAAAGCGATTGCATCCGGGAAAAGAGGCGATACACCGGTCATGCTGGTTCACAATATCTCGCTGCCTGACCAGAAGGAGTTTTTTTCAACCCTCGAAGAACTAGCCGGGGGGCAGCAAAAATATCCAACCCCAATCATAATCGTGATCGGTAAGGTGGTGGCCCTTCGGAACAATTCAGAACTCGAAGTCTTAAAACCGGTCTTCCTGGTTACCGGTACCTCTGCCGAAAAATACAACAAACTCGGAACGGTAATCCACCAGCCATTGATTGAGATAAACCGTATTGATCCAAATCCCGAACTGGAACACCACCTGACTCATCTGTATCACTTTGACTGGATTTTTTTTACAAGCCGGTATACTGTTCAGTTCTTTTTTGAATTTTTAAACCATTATGGTAAAGACAGCCGATCGCTGGCTCATCTCAAAATAGCTTCGATGGGTAAACTCACCACTCAGGCTCTAAAAAAATATGGGATCATACCGGATCTTGAACCAGCGGATGAATCCTCTGAAGGGTTGATTAAAGAGATTGTAAACAAAGGTATACAGGCAGCGCATGTACTTATTCCCCGCTCCAATCTGGGTCTTCAGGTGCTTCCCGAAAATCTTGCACGTTTGGGATGGCAGGTTACCCGTCCAACTTTTTATGAGAATAAATATCCCGAAAATCTCAAAAAACTCGATCTGAGTAAAGTGCAAACCATCGTTTTTCCAGCCCCTTCATGTGTGACAAACTTCGTCCGCCTCTATGGTGAACTACCCAAAGAGAAAAAATTTATATTCAGGGGAAAGGAAACCGAAAAGAGGTTTCTGGAGTTAAAACAGATACCTCAATAGGTATCACATCTCTTCCACCGTTAAAAAACACCTATAAATAGGTATATAAAATACAGAATTATAGGTATTGTTAAAAATTGTTGTGATCCCGTTCTTTGTTGTATAAATTAATAGGATATTATATGACAATGAACTCAGACAAAATTAGAAGCTTCAACAGAGATATTTCTGTTGGCAGGGACGCTCACTCCAAAAGCAACGACCGTCTAAATTCAATGTTAATGTGCATGAATATGTGTAGTCCTTGTGCCATGTGATGCCGGCAAACGTTAACCCCTCACATTTCCCCCTCAATTTACTTAATTTTTAATACCATTATATTAATTATTTAATCCTTTTTCTTGGATTTTTATATCTAATATACACCAAGACAGTCGACTTAACTGTCTTAAATTTACAATTACGTATAACCTTATTTTTCACATAAAATAATCAACTATGAAACGATCAATATTTCTTAAATACTCAACGCTACTTGTTGTTTTATTATCGCTGTTTGCAATTACGTCCAATGGGCAGGAGACGTTAACTATAAGCGGAACAAAATTCACCTACCCGCTGATTGAGAAATGGATTTCGGAATATGCAAAGGTCCATTCGGAACTTAAAATAACTTTAGTTCAAAAATCGGGTAACGCAAAAGTAGCCGATCTGAATATTATTGCACATCAACCAGCAAAGGAAGAACTCCAGGAGAACCAGGAAATTATTTATGCCGGACGCTATGCCTTACTCCCGGCGACCAACCAGCACAATTCAATTTTTGCTGCTCTTCCTAAAAAGGGTTTAAATAAAAAGGAGTTAGACAAGCTCTTCTTTGAAGTGGTCAACTACGATGATGAGGCTAAAGTAGAGAACCCGAAGTTTACAGCTACAATTTATTCCCGCGAAAACCAGGCGTGTTCATCAATAGCACTTGCCGGATATTTTGGACATGTATCTTCTGAAATCAGGGGAAAAAAGGTTACAGGTGATGACATCTATTTGCTTACTGCAGTTAAAAAAGATTCCATTGGATTAACCTATAATAACCTGGGGTATCTATATGATGTTAATTCCCGGAAACTTAAAGATGGATTGGCCTTGTTGCCACTTGATCTGAAAAGGGATGCAAAAGATGTGTTAACCGGAGATCTGGATAATGTGATTGCAACGCTTGAGAAAAATAAAATTGAGACAATTCCTGTTGAGAAGTTTGGGTTTATCTATTCTCAGCAAAATGAGCGCAAGGAAGTTTCTGATTTCTTAAGATGGGTATTGTCTGATGGACAGAAATACAACCATCAAGAGGGTTTCCTCAACCTCGACAAGGAGGTCCTTGCAGAACAAGCGAATCGGCTGAATGAAAAGTTCCTGACCTTAAAATAAGTAAAACCAATAAGTATAAATAAAGCGAGCATCCCTCTTCTCCGTCGGCAAACTGATTGAGGAATAGCTCGCAAGAAATCAAATTCTATGACAAAGCTACCATTATTTTGGGGAAACTACAAAAAGTTTCCCGGGCACGCCGTGTGCAAAATCGGAATATTATCTCTTCTTACTCTTTTACTTAACCTGACCGGATATGCCCAGCAGCTCGAAATCCGGGGGAAAATCCTCGATGAAGGTTCCAAACTCTCAGTTATTGGAGCAACAATTAAACTCAAAGGGCTTCCAGGCGGAGCAGTTTCAAATGTAGATGGTGATTTTCATTTAACTGCTAAAACGCTTCCTGTTACGTTAGTCGTTTCGAACATCGGTTACAAATACCAGGAAATTGATGTTTATGAAGCCGAACCGATCACTATTTTTCTTTCCGAAGACCAAAACAGGCTAAGCAGCGTTGTGGTTGTTGGGTACGGTACTCAAAAACGAAGTGATTTGACCGGATCGATCTCTTCGATTCCATTAGAATTAAAAGGTTTACCCGTTGTTTCGGCAGACCGGCTTATTCAGGGTGCAGTTTCGGGTGCACAGGTCACACAATCGACCGGGCAACCAGGAGGTGGTGTTTCAATACGGGTCAGAGGGGGAACCTCCATTAACGCAGGGAACGAACCGCTCTACGTCATTGATGGTTTTCCCGTTTATAATGGTGACGCTACGGTAGATGCGGGCGTAACCTCGGGCCCCTCAATAAATCCCCTTTCAGGAATTAATCCGGCAGATATAGAATCCATTGATGTGCTGAAAGATGCTTCTGCAACATCTATTTATGGGTCCCGTGGTGCGAATGGCGTCATCCTGATAACAACAAAAAGTGCAAAGAAAAACAGCTTTTCAATAAACTACGATGCTTATTTCGGGGTTCAGCGGGCCTCCAAAAAAATTGGATTGCTAAATGCCGAACAGTGGGGATCTTTAAAAAATGATGCCTTAAAAGATGCGGGTAAAGTCCCGTTTTATACTCAGGAACAACTTGGTCAGCTTGGTGAAGGAACCGATTGGCAGGCTGCAGCATTTCGGGAGGCGCCTATCCAAAGTCATTCTCTTTCTATCTCATCCGGTAACGATAAAACAAGAATATTGTTCTCAGGGAATTGCTACCTTCAGGATGGAGTGATTATTAATACCGGTTTTGACCGCTATTCAGGAAAGTTGAATCTTGATCACGAGGTCAATAAAAATTTTAAATTAGGTGTCTACCTCAATGGAAGTGTTACTCATGCTGATGTTGCCCCGGGTGGTATTGTCCCTAATATATTAAGTATTGTCCCGGTTGTTCCGGTAAGGGATGCCAGCGGAACCTTTACTTCAAACAGCAGCTATGGATCAACAGTTGCAAACCCGATAGCAACACTCACACTGGAGACCAATGAAACAAATACCACACGATTTTTATTAAACAGTTTTGGAGAATACAAAATAGTCGAAGGTTTAACTGCCAAAATATCATTGGGTTCAGATATTATCAGCAATAAACAAAACAAATATCTGCCCTCGACATTGTACGAAAGTTCTCCCGGAGGTAATGCCAGTATCGGGTCGCTATCGACACTCAATTGGTTAAATGAGAATACAATTAATTACAAGAAGAGAATCCGGAATAAACACTCGGTGGATATTTTGGTGGGGAATACTCAACAGAAATCTCATACTGAAATTTTTACGGCAGGGGCTTCAAATTTTGTAAGCGATGCATTCACCTATAACAACATCGGATCCGGGACTATTCTGGGAATTCCTTCATCATTCAGCAGCGATTGGGTTCTTCAATCGTATCTGGCCAGGATAAATTATGGTTTTGATGAACGCTATTTCGTAACCCTGACCACCCGCGCTGACGGTTCTTCGAGATTTGGCAAAAACAATAAATGGGGAACGTTCCCATCAGCCGCTATTTCGTGGAATGCTTCGAATGAGAAATTTCTCAAAAGTATCACTCAGATTAACTCTTTAAAGGTACGGTTTAGTGCAGGCTTAACGGGTAACCAGGAAATTGATCCTTATAAATCGCTTGCCCGGCTTTCAAATTATCAATACAGTTTTGCCAATGCTTTAGTGAATGGTTTTGCAACAAGCAGTTTTGCCAATCCTGATCTGACCTGGGAAAAAACAGCACAATACGATCTTGGCGTTGATCTGGCTGTTTTCGAAAACAGAATCCAATTAACTTCAGATATTTATTACAAGAAAACCTCCGATTTGTTACTCGAAGTTCCTGTCCCGTTTTCTTCAAGCCTTTCAAGTGCCTTTCAAAACCTGGGTGTGGTTGAAAACAAAGGGGTGGAATTAGGGTTGAAGAGCTCGAACCTGAAAGGAAAGTTTGAATGGACTACGAATTTTATATTTTCGGCCAACCGAAACAAAATCATTAGTCTGGGAGGAGCCAGTTATTTCTTTGTAACCGATCCTGCCAGTACAACCACTCTCCCAACCCAGATTATAAAAGTAGGCGAATCGGTGGGCTCCTTTTATATGTACCAGACTGACGGTGTAGATGCTGTAACCGGAAATCAAAAATATAAGGACCTTAACAACGATTCCAAGATAACCCAGGACGCTGACCGGAAAATTGTGGGTAGTTCACAGCCAAAGTTTTTGGCCAGTATAACAAACAATTTTAAATACAAAAAATTTGATCTTTCGGTATTTGTGAATTCATCCTATGGAAATAAAAATTTTAATTGGACAAGGGCAAATCTGGAACTGGGAACAGGTTATACCGGGGCAGTAGCGACATTGTTAAATCGATGGACTACAGCTAATACTGTTACCAATGTCCATAAGGCAATCGAAAATCCGGCGGTCACCATTTCGGATCGGTTTGTTGAAGATGCCTCATTTATCCGGTTAAAAAACATAACTCTTGGCTATACATTTTCGAAAAGAGTACTTTCAAAAGCCAAAATCACAGCTGCCCGTATTTATATCTCGGGTTCAAACCTGATAACCTGGACCCACTATACCGGATACGATCCGGAAGTCAATACAAATGGTCAGAATTCAATTAGTTCAGGGATTGACCGCGGAAACTATCCTACTGCAAAATCTATTCTTGGCGGTATCAGCCTTTCATTCTAATTTAAATACGTATAAAATTTCTTAATTATGAAGAATATATCTCTCATACTAACCCTGGTTTTAGGAACCTTGTCCGCATGTACATCGCTTGAGGAAAATCCGCAGTCGTTTATCTCGCCTGAACAGTTTTATAAAACATCGAACGATGCTGTCTCTGCTGTGAATGCAATTTATTATCCACTTGTTGACAACAAAGTGGGAGCACAACCAATTTATAACCGCTTATTCGATACCGGACTTGATTTCCTCACAGATGATCTGGATGCCGGTCCCGGTTCTCCCAATGCGGAAGTTCGCGCCCTGGCAAAATTAACGCATGCCTCTACAAATCTTCGCCTTCAGCAAATATGGACCGAACATTATGAAGGGATTAACAAAGCAAATATTGCATTGGAAAGGATTCCAGTAATCACAATGGATCAGAAATTGCAAAACCGGTTGTTGGGTGAAGCCCGTTTCCTAAGAGCATTCTATTATTTTAATTTAGTACGGTTGTACGGCGATGTTCCCTTGTTATTGACTGATCAGACTCAGCTATCTATCGCAGAACTCCAGGTCCCCAGGACACCGCAGGAGCAGGTATATAATCAGATTATTGCAGATTTAAGCGAATCAGCCACTCTTTTTAAAAATGGTTCATCGGGCGAAGCAGGACGTGTTACTGAAGGGGCTGCAAAATCATTACTATCGAAAGTCTATCTCACTAAACGTGAATGGGGAAATTCTGTAAAATTCGCGGAGGAGGTTATAAATGGTTCGTATGGATATGCCCTCTTTGATGATTATTCCCAGGTCTTTCTTCCTGCATTTAAAAACGGTAAGGAACATATTTTTTCTGCTCAAATTAAAGGAAGCACAATTAGCACAGGGCATCTGGTAACTTCAAGTGATATTCGCTCGGGAGTTCCGGGATTAAAAGGATCTTATGGTAATCAGCTGGCTTTTTATACAGTTGGCGCCGACAAATTCTTTAGTCTGTATAAACTCTATACCGCTAAAGATAAACGGAAAAGGGTCTCATTTGTAACTTCTTATAAGAGTCCCACTGATGGGAAAAAGTATGCTACCCTAAATGCACCCGGAGATTCGGTTCCTTTCATAAATAAAAACTGGGACCCAAACTATGCCGGCACGGGTCAGTCTGATGCTAACGCAAATATCTTACGTTTTGCCGAAGTATTGTTGATTCATGCCGAAGCTGAAAATGAATTGAACGGACCAACCGATAAAGCCTATGGTTCTTTGAATAAAATCAGAAAAAGAGCCGGACTTGATAACCTGACAACTGGCTTAACAAAAGATCAATTCAGAGATTCCGTTTACCTCGACAGAAGACTCGAGCTTGTTGCTGAATACCACCGCTTTTTTGATCTGATCCGCGAAACAGGAAGTGAAGTTACAGGTTCAGGCCCTGAGGGGCGGGGTGTTTTAATTAAAAAACTTCAGCTCGTAGGAAAGACAAACGTAGCTGCCAGACATTACCTCTATGCTATTCCGCAGGGAGAAATCGACAGAAATCCAAAGCTTACTCAAAATCCGGGTTGGTAATAAAAAATTCAAATAATAATTATGCTTATGAACAAGTTTTATTTAAGAACAGGTGGTCTTGGACTCTTTGTCTCATCGCTGTTGTTCAGTGCTTATGGTCAGAACCAGGAACTACCCCAACCAGAAGAACAGCAGTTTAGAGGTAAAATCGGAAAAACACTTGCTGAATCGCAGGAGTATTGGACGGAAAGGGGAAAAGCTCCCAAAGGAGCCCCTAATGTAGTAGTCCTTCTTATCGATGATGCCGGTTATGGCACCTCGAGTGCATTTGGAGGGTTGATGCAAACACCGGTCCTGGATAGCCTTGCAAACAATGGGCTTCGATACACGAACTTCCACTCTACGGGTGTCTGCTCACCAAGCCGGGCTGCATTGCTGACCGGTCGTAATCACCACTCAGTACACATGGGAACACTGAATTACAGTTCGAGCGGATTTCCTGGATATGATGCTGTTATGCCGGGTGATAAGGCCACAATTGCTGAAGTATTGCACGAAAACAATTATAACACCTTTGCGGTAGGCAAATATCATATCGCCCCGCTCGATGAAATAACAGCGAACGGCCCTTTTGACCGGTGGGCGGTCGGCCGTGGATTCGACCATTTCTATGGATTTCAGTTAGGTCATACCGATCAATACCATCCTAATTTGTATGAAGACAGAAAAGTTATAGATATTGAGCCTAATAAAAAACATCTGACAACCTTGCTGGCTGACAAAGCGATCAGCTATATTTCAAATCAAAAATCAGTGGCCCCGGAGAAACCTTTTTTCCTCTATTTTGCCACAGGAGCGATCCATTCGCCACATCAGGTTGACAAAAAATGGAGTGATAGGTATAAAGGAAAGTTTGATAAAGGGTGGGACTGGTATCGCGAAGAGGTTTTGTCAAGGCAAAAGAAACTTGGGGTTATATCACCCAATGCTATTTTACCGGATCGTGATCCTACTGTTAAAGCGTGGGATACCCTGACCCCTGAACAAAAGAAAGTATATGCCCGATTTATGGAAGTATATGCCGGATTTCTCACTCATGCCGATTATGAATTTGGACGAATTGTAAACTTTATCAGGGAGATTGGACAGGCAGAAAATACGATAATTCTGGTTAGTATTGGTGATAACGGCTCAAGTCATAGCCCGCGAAATGGCTCATTCAATGGTTACATCAGCAGCCTTGACGAAGATAAACAGGTGACGGAACTTTACAAGAATATTGATAAGATAGGAACAGAACACTCTTTCGAGGATGCACCATCTGGCTGGACTCAAGCCACAAATACTCCATTCCGCTTATGGAAGGCAGATCCCAACAGCGAAGGGGGAACCCATCAGCCACTGATAGTCTATTATCCAAAGGGGATCACCGAAAAGGGGGGTATCCGCAATCAATATGGTCACCTGATTGATATCGCTCCAACGATTTATGAGCTGGCGGGGGTGAAAATTCCTGAGGTCATTAAGGGTTATAAGCAACAACCTATCGAAGGAACCAGTCTGGCATACTCAATCAATGATGCAAATGCGACTAACAGGCATACTGTTCAATATTATGAACTCTTTGGGAAGAGAGCAATAGTGAAGGATAACTGGAAAGCATCTGTGTTTCATCTTTCCGGAACAGATTTTTCGAAAGATGTCTGGGAACTTTATAACCTCAACGACGATTTCAATGAGCGGATAGATCTGGCAGCTAAATATCCTGATAAAGTAAAGGAGCTTCAAGGGGTCTTTGATGAAGAGGCAAAAAAATATAATGTTTATCCACTCATTGACTATGCCTTGGGTCACAGTGCCGGTGGAAGAGCCCGTAGTCCGTTTGGATTAAGCAAAAAAATCGTTTTGTATCGGGGTATTGACCAACTTCTTACCTATAGTGGACCACAATTCCAGGGCGATCCGTTTACCATTACCGCCGATGTTGAGCTTAAAACCCTCACTGATCAGGGAGTCTTGTTTGCTTCGGGTTCTGAATTTGATGGCTTAAGTTTATTCATTAAAGACGGGAAATTCCAGGTGGCTCATAACACCGGGAGTATTGTGAAATATTTGGAATCGAATACTTCGGTGCCCCAGGGTAAATCAAAATTGAAATTTGAATTCAATTATATTGCACCTGCCAAAGGGGTTAAGGCGCGAAACGCACCAGCGGGAACAGAGGCAATTTATATCAACGATAAAAAAGTGGCTGAAAGAGATATTGTTGCTGCTGAGGGTCGAATCGCTATTTATAAGGATGGAATTGACGTTGGTGTTGACAGAAATTCACCTGTAACGAATAAGTATAAGGTCCCTTTTGCTTTTACGGGAATTCTTAAAGATATTGTAATAGAGTATAAATAAAGTTTCCTGAGGAGTTGCGGGTATTCTGAATCCTGCAACTCCTCTGTTCTTTCGGTGGTTTTTTTAAACTAATCGTAAAAACAACTACCTTTATAATTGTTACCTTATTTGATCCCGACTGAAATGATAATAAAGAACCATATTGCTATCTCTGTTTTACTTCTGGCTGCATGTGGCCAGAATACCCATCAGCGAGATAAAATTACCTCGGAAAAACTTTCCGGCGCTGACAGTTTAAAATCATGCTGCATGAAAGCCCCTGGCCGTTTTGAAAAAACAGGGCCTTCGGGTCAATGTATAAAAGAGGGAACCCTTTCTCACGACGGAATGGTCTTCATAAAAGGGGGAACCTTCCAGATGGGAGGCGATAACGATCAGGCTGCACCAGATGAATACCCCAAACATAAGGTTACCGTTGATGGTTTTTGGATCGATCAGACTGAAGTCACAAATGCGCAGTTTTCAGAATTTGTAAAAGCTACCGGTTATGTAACCACTGCTGAACAGAAACCCGACTGGGAGGAGCTCAAAAAACAGTTGCCCCCGGGCACTCCAAAGCCTGATGAGAGCACACTGATTGCTGCATCGCTGGTCTTTGCTGCTACAGATCACGAGGTAAATCTCTCCGACTACAGCCAATGGTGGCGGTGGACTGAGGGGGCAAGCTGGAAACATCCGCAAGGAAAGGAATCGGATATTAAAGGGAAAGATAACTACCCGGTTGTTCATGTGTCCTGGTATGATGCAAATGCCTATTGCAAATGGGCCGGGAAAAGGTTGCCCACCGAGGCGGAATGGGAATTTGCCTCACGCGGAGGACTCGAAAATAATATATACTCCTGGGGGAACGAAAAAGTTGATGAGGGGGAACCCAAAGCCAATTCGTGGCAGGGAACGTTTCCCAATAAGAATACCCTTCGGGATCATTTCGCAGGAGCCTCACCTGTAAAATCATTCAAACCCAACGGATATGGACTTTACGATATCTCGGGAAATGTGTGGGAATGGTGTGCTGATCTCTATCATGTTGATTATTATAAAGAAAGTAATATTCCAAAGGGAATTGTCAATCCTAAAGGCCCGGTTAAAAGTTTCGATCCCGATGAGCCCTATGCGGTTAAACGGGTACTCCGGGGAGGTTCTTTTCTATGTAACGACAGGTATTGCAGCGGTTACCGAAATGCCCGACGCATGAAATGTACCGAAGATACCAGTATGGAACATACCGGATTCAGGGCAGTTTCTGATAAATAGAGCTGAAAATTATGTCATACACCATTAAACCCTTTGCATTTCTGGCAATGGCCAAACCCATTGGTCCGGCCTGCAATTTAAATTGCACCTATTGTTACTACCTTGAAAAGCAAAAGCTTTACAGGGATGAAGGTTCATTTCGGATGAGTGATGAGTTGCTTGAGAAATTTATAAAGCAATATATCGCTGTTCAGCAGGTAAATACGATTCAATTTGTGTGGCAGGGTGGCGAACCTACCTTACTGGGACTGGATTATTTCGAAAAAGTGATTGAACTGCAAAGAAAACATGGTGCTGGTAAAAAGATTGAAAATTCATTTCAGACCAATGGAACGCTCCTCAATGATGAATGGTGTGCTTTCTTTAAGAAGCATAACTTTCTTATAGGAATCTCTATTGACGGGCCCAAACATATTCATGATGCCTACCGTACCTTCAAAAATGGTTCACCTTCGTTCGAAAGTGTGATGAAAGGGATCCTTTTACTGCAAAAGCATCAGGTCGATTTTAATACGTTAACGGTTGTTCACAGACACAATGCCGGGCATGCTCTCGAAATTTATAATTTTCTGAAGTTTATTGGAAGCAGTTTCCTGCAGTTCATCCCTGTGATCGAGCGGACCAAAAAGATTACCGATCCACTTAGTTTAAGTCTGGTTGGCCCTGATGATCCCGACGCTTATGTTACCGACTGGTCGGTACGTCCAATTGATTTTGGAGATTTCTTAATCACTATTTTTAAAGAATGGGTCAAGCGGGATGTGGGAAAAGTATACGTTTCACAGTTTGATGCGGCATTGGCCAACTGGGTAAGGGAACCTGCAGGTATTTGTGTTTTCTCAAAAAACTGTGGTGATGCGGTGGTTATTGAACACAACGGGGACGTTTATTCATGTGACCATTATGTATACCCTGAGTATAAATTGGGCAACATAAAAGAGCGTACCCTATTTGGTCTTGTGCAGTCGGAAAAACAACAGGAATTCGGACAAAACAAATCGGCCGGATTACCGCAGCAATGTGTCAAATGCACCTATCGATTTGCCTGTCATGGGGAGTGTCCAAAACACCGGTTTCTTAAAACAGCAGTTGGTGAGCCAGGGCTAAATTATCTGTGCAGTGGGTATAAGAAATTCTTTGGTTACGTTGATCCCTATATGCAATTCATGGGGAAAGAACTAAATGCCAACCGACCCCCTTCAAATGTTATGAACTGGGCAAGGCAATTTGTAAATTAAAGTTCTGACAGTGAGTAAAATAAAGGTTTTGCAACAGCGTAATTTCTGAGAGGTTTCTGCCCCAAATTTACTCCTGTGCCAGCATAGCCAATGACGTTTTTTCTAATTTGTTAAATGTGAAATCTCTGATTTCCTTAAATGTACCGCGTATGGAACATGTCAATTCGTCTTTACAATGGTCGCAAGGTTCGTAATACTTTACCGAGGTGCATCGCAATAAGGCAATGCTTCCCTCTGAAAGACGGACGATTTCGAGCAGGCTGATCTCCTCAGGTTTTTTGATTAGAAAATAACCTCCATTTTTCCCCAATTTAGAACCTAAATAGCCATTGTTCTTAAATTGGAGCAATATGGATTCCAAAAAGCGTTTGGGGATTTTCTCACTTTCAGCAATCTCGTTAATCATCAAGGTCCCTTTGCCATATTCCTTTGCCAATTTAACCAAGGCAAGCATGGCATATCTGGTCTTTTGTGTCAGCATGATTAAATATTTAATCCAATTCAATTAAAAATTCAACACAAATATACATCAATTTACTAGAGATTCCAGATATTTTTAAACTCTAAAATGCGAATGCTTTGCAGTTAAATAAAATTCAAGATATAATTATTGCAGATTCTCAATTCCTGGTGATTGAGTCACTTAAAGCTCTGATCGAAAGTGAGGGTCATTATAACCTCGGGGGGATTGCCGTAAATCGGGTCGGGCTTAATAAACTACTAAAAGAATTTCAGGATAGTCTTTTAATAGTGGATTTTGTGAATATTGATTTTCAGGGTGTTGATGATTTGAAATGGATAAGGCAGAATTATCCTAAGTTATCGGTTTTAATACTGACCAATTCCCTGACAACCGTTGAATTTGCGTCACTTTCTAAAATGGGAATACGGAATATCATTTATAAAAATGTTGGAAAAGAGGTGCTTATTGAGGCATTTAATGTTACTCTAGAAGGGAAAGATTATTATTCGGATGAGATTTTAGGGTTATCATCCTATCACAACAAGGGTGAAGGTGAGCAACCACAGTCTTTGACGGCCTCCGAGATAGAAATTGTAAAACTAATTGCCGATGGGCTAACTACCCGAAAGATAGCCTCCTACAAAGCCATTAGCCATCATACGGTAAATACCCATCGCCGAAATATCTTCCGCAAAGTGGAAGTCTCAAACGTCAATGAGTTGATTCTGCATGCCATCAAATCAGGATGGATTGATAACATTGAGTATTCAATCTAGATCAGATGAGCACTTAATTCAATCCGGATATATAACTAAGAATTAAATATTATATGAATACACTTCATCATCTGTTACAATCATCCCTGCACCCACTGTTTCAAACGTATTTTCATCGATTAAGATCAGACTTCCTGTTATCCGATTCTCATTATAATCGTCATATTTCAGCGGTTTTACTGTTTTTATGGTGATGTGTGCAATATCATTTACCAAAACACTTTTAACATCCGTAATATTCTCAAGCGTATTGATATTTACCTTATAACGAATGTCAGTTACTATTGCCTTTGTTTCATCGGTGGTATGCTGGATAATATATTTATCACCCACGTGTAACGGTTTTACGTTCAGCCAGCAAACATTTAACGTGATCATTGAGCTGTATTTGGGATAATTACGGTTGATCCGCACAAGCATATCACCACGCTTAATATTTAAATCCCCGTCAAGACGGATAGTCACCGACTGCGGAGTTATTGCTTTTGAAAGCGGATCAGGGCCCTGGTCAATCGCCTTAATAATTGACGACCTGTTGGATGGCAAAGCCAGAACATTGTCTCCGACGTTAAAAAAGCCTCCGGCAACCCTTCCGGCAAAACCTTTGTAAACTGAACCATCTTCATTGGGCGCCTCGATAACATATTGTACCGGAAAACGGGGAGCAAGCTGATTATCGTTGTTATGAACCGGTATACTTTCAAGAAGAGTCAGCAACGTTTCTCCATGATACCAGGGAGTATTGACCGATGCATCGACCACATTGTCACCATTCTTTGCCGAAATCGGAATAAAATGAATATTTCTGAATTTTAACTTCTCTGCAATTTTCTCAAATTCCAATTGGATCGTATTATAAACTTCCTCTGAGAAATTAACCAGGTCCATCTTATTGATAGCCAGAATCACATTTGGAATTTGAAGCAGTGAGGCTATATAAGAATGTCTTTTTGTTTGTTCAATAATCCCATTTCTTGCATCAATTAAAATGATTGCCACATCTGCAGTGGATGCGCCGGTTACCATATTTCGGGTGTATTCGATGTGCCCGGGAGTGTCGGCTATTATGAATTTGCGTTTGGGTGTCGCAAAGTAGCGGTAAGCAACATCAATGGTAATACCCTGTTCCCGTTCTGCCCGAAGTCCGTCGGTAAGCAAGGCAAGATTCAGTTCCTCATTACCCAATCGGTCACTTGCCTCCTGCATCGCATGAAGCTGGTCTTCAAAGATCGATTTGCTGTCGTAGAGCAGTCGCCCAATGAGGGTGCTTTTCCCGTCATCCACACTCCCTGCAGTGCTAAAACGGAGTAACTCCATATCCAGGAAACCTGTCGGTTCATTACGCTCTCCCTTTGAAAGGGCGGCTGTATGATCTGTATTTGTAGTCGTTGTATTTATTTGTTGTGACATGTTCCTGGAAATAATGGTGTAAATTTGATATTGAATTTGTGCGAGTTTTATGCAGATTAAAAATAACCTGCCTTTTTCCGGTCTTCCATAGCAGCTTCTGACCGTCTGTCATCGGTGCGTCCCCCTCGTTCTGTAACCCGTGAACCGGCTATCTCGGAAATAATCTCCTCCAGTGAATCGGCAGCAGACAAGGTGAGTCCCGTGCAGGTGATATCTCCAATGGTACGGCATCTTACGCGTCTTAGTTTTACCTCTTCGGCAGGTTTTCGCGGAATGGCTGGTAACGCGGCATAGATACTTCCGTCACGCTCAAATACCTCCCGTTCATGGGTGTAATATAACGATGGTAATACAATATTCTCATGAAGGATATATTGCCAGACATCCATCTCGGTCCAGTTGCTGATGGGGAATATCCTGAAATGTTCTCCCTCCTGCTTTTTCCCGTTGAAGATATTCCATAATTCGGGACGCTGATTCTTGGGATCCCACTGCCCAAATTCATCACGATGTGAGAAAAAACGCTCCTTGGCACGCGCTTTCTCTTCATCCCTGCGCGCTCCACCTAGTGCAGCATCAAACCGATGCTCCTCAAGAGTATCCAGTAAGGTGGTTGTTTGTAGTTTGTTACGGCTGGCAGAGTACCCCTTCTCCTCAAATACACGACCCTGACGGATCGATTCTTCAACAGAACCAACAATCAAGATTGCCCCAATTCGATTTACAAGTTCATCCCGATAGGTAATAGTCTCCTCGAAATTATGGCCGGTATCGATGTGAACAAAAGGAAATGGAATTTTTGCCGGATAAAAGGCCTTGTAAGCCAGATGGGCCATGACAATCGAATCTTTACCTCCTGAAAACAGTAGCGATGGACGTTCGAACTGTGCCGCAACTTCACGTAAAATGTAGATCGACTCGGCTTCCAGATCCTTCAAATGTGTTAATTTTTGATGCTCCATATTTTCAGATTATTTTATCGTATTGCTATATTTTCAAATATCCGACATGCGATTAATTCATGTCATATTCCAAAGCACGAAATACGCTTAAATAGAATGATTATAAAATCCCCTTAATAAGGTAATTTTTATACCATGTTTATGTTATAAGAGGTGTAAAATTCAAGGTATGATATCAATTGAATTTTCATTTAGGAAGTCTTGTTCTAAGGGCCTAAAATGAAAAATGGCACTAAATCACCAAGACACTAAATTTCACCAAATTTTAAAGTCAGTATTTTGGTGCTATTTTGTGATTTGGTGTATTGGTGGCAAAAATATTTTTTATGGACTTAGGGGTTCAAAATTAGAAGCGATATTTAAAAATTGGCATTACTTATCTAAAAGGCCCCGGAAATTCCCAAGTATTTAGAAATCCCGAATTTTTTTTACTTTTGAATTTTATTAACGATTCATATCTTCAATAGGAATCGAAACTCATTTCAAAAATTATAACGATTCCTGATGATGAAAAAATATGATCATTTATTAAATCTCTCCTGTATTATAATTTCCAGCGTTACAATATTTCTTTTTGCACTTACCTCCTGGAAGTTTGTTCAGTTAGATCCGCTCTTTTTCACCTCCCTGCGGATTGTTAATGTCATCTTACTCCTTCTATTTGCCGTCAAGAGCCGGTCATTAACGATCTGGATTTTGATCAGTATCATAGCCGGAGCCGAGTTTGGTTTCGATCTGCCCGAGGTGGCTAAAAATATGCAATTTCTCAGCGATATTTTTTTACGGTTAATCAAAACCATCATTGCCCCGTTGATCTTTGCCACGCTGGTTAATGGAATTGCCGGACATAACGATTTAAAACTGATCGGCCGGCTGGGATGGAAGTCAATTCTCTATTTTGAAATCGTTTCTACGATAGCTCTGGTCATTGGACTTGTCGCAATAAATATCAGTAAGGCGGGAGTGGGTGTCGTTTTACCCGCAGTGGCCAATGCCCCTGAAGCAGTGGTGAAAGCACATAGCTGGTCCGGTTTTCTATTGAATATGTTTCCCGAAAATATTGTCAAGTCGGTGTTTGAAGGGAACATCCTTCAGGTGGTGGTTTTCAGTATCATTTTTGGAATTGCAGTGGCAAAAATCGGTGAGAAGTTTCGCTCTCCGATGTTGCGTTTCACAGGAAGCCTTGCCGAGGTGATGTTTAAATTTACAAATATCATCATGTATTATGCCCCTGTGGCTGTCTTTGCTGCAATTGCCTTTACAATAGGGCAGCTGGGAATGGATGTGCTCACAAGCCTGCTGAAATTACTTGCCACGTTGTATGTCGCCCTGTTCGCTTTTCTGCTGCTGGTTATCTTACCGTTGGTTCTGGCACTAAAGATCCCATTTAAAAAATATCTTATCGCTGTGAGTGAACCGGCATCGATAGCCTTCGCAACAGCAAATTCAGAGTCTGCGCTCCCTGCAGCCCTTGAGTCGATGGAGCGGTTTGGGGTTCCACGCGAAATTGTAGCTTTTGTAATTCCTACAGGATATAGTTTCAACCTTGACGGGACCTCACTTTACCTCTCCCTGGCCTGTGTTTTTGTGGCACAGGTAGCGGGTGTCGACCTCTCAATCGGACAACAGGTTGCGATGTGTTTGGTTTTAATGCTTACAAGCAAAGGTGTTGCCGGTGTGTCGCGTGCCTCATTGGTGGTGCTGCTGGGGACACTCTCCAGTTTCGGACTTCCCACAACGCCTGTATTTCTGATTCTTGGAATCGATGTTTTGATGGATATGGCCCGCACAACAGTAAATGTAATCGGCAATTGCACCGCCACCATCGTAATGGCCAAATGGGAGAATGCCTTCGATCAGGAGAAGGCCGAGAGGTTTACGAATGAGATATGATAACCGATCATTTATTTTTATCAATTAATTTCGGAATTTGTCGTTATGCCATTTTGCCGGATTATTGATGATGTAATTCGCAATGCGGTTCAATTCTCCTGTCGATCGAATAATGTGCTCGTAATAATTGCGTTGCCATAATTTGCCATCAAATCTTGGCCAATCAAATTGTTTAACCCCGCGTATATATTCGTTGGTGGTCATCGTTTTGAACCAATCCACCAAATCGCCTATCGTGGCATTGTATTTTATATTTTGAAATCCATATTTTTCATTTTTTGAATCATTATCGTTGATATTTGTTTGGTGTTTGATCAATGGACGCCCATGTGGGGGCGCCCCTACGTGGGCGTCCATTCCATCCATTCCATCCATTTGATCAATTTGAATGCCGACATTTAAATTTTCAATAATATAATGAATGTGGTTTGGCATGATAATCATCTGGTGACATTGTTTGTCGGGATATTTATTTTCCAATTCGCGGTACCATCGTTCGACCATAATGCCGGCATCATTTAACATCATGTTGGGGCAGCCACCCAGGGCTGCCCCGACGGAATCAAATTTCCCGAATAGATTTTTTCTTTTCTGTACACACATTGTAATAAAATAAAACCCCTTCTTTGAATAATCATATCCCTTTAACCGGATAGAACGACGGTGATGGATTTGTGGATTATAAGTCATAATTTCAGATCTTTTTTAATTTGATAGCGATTCTACTTTTAAAGTTACGGTTTTCGGTTCGCTTTTCCAATATTTCGTCTTGATTTTGGAAATCCGAAGACCAAGTTTAAATACCTTTTCCGTATTTTTGCCTCAAATCGTTTTAACTACCAAATCATGATAAAAATATTTTCTGTTTTTTCGATCGGATTGATCCTTCTGGTCTCCTGTGCCGCACCTGCTCCCCAAAAAGCGGTGCAGCCAGACCGCCTTACAGACTTTGTCGATCCCTTCATCGGAACCGGTGACCACGGACATACCTATCCCGGAGCCGCATACCCCTTTGGACAAATCCAGCTTAGCCCCGACAATGGGACCCAGGGATGGGACTGGTGCTCCGGTTATCACTATTCAGATAGCATCGTGGCAGGATTTAGTCACCTCCATTTAAGCGGAACAGGGATCGGTGATCTGGCCGATATCTCTTTCCTTCCGGTAACCTCTGAAGTCACTTTTAAACCGGGAGAAAAAAATGAAACCTTTGTCTCCCGCTATTCCGGGAAATACAACCACAAGGACGAAGTGGCCCAGGCGGGTTATTACAGTGTCGTGCTGAAAAACAGTGGCATAAAAGCTGAATTTACGGTAACCGAAAGGGCAGGATTGCACCGGTATACCTTTCCTGAAGGAGGGGAGAACAATTTGCTGATCAATCTGGGATTCGCAATTAACTGGGATAAGCCTTACCAGACATCGCTTAAAGTTGTCGACAGTACATTAGTGACCGGAACGAGATTGTCACATGGCTGGGCAGCCGATCAGCATGTCTATTTCGCAGTCCGGTTTTTAACCCCAATCGCAAAATCAGAAATAACCACAGTAGGTGGTGAGGCCAGAACCGTTGGGTTATTAAAATTCAATAAGAAACAGGTGTTGGCCAAGGTGGGTGTTTCATCGGTTAGTATTGAGAATGCGCTTGCGAATCTGGATGGTTCATTGCCGGGCTGGGACTTTGAAGCAACTCAGAAGGCAGCTTCCGATGCCTGGGAAAAAGAGCTTTCAAAAATAAAGATCCAGTCAAATGATTTGGCTCAAAAACGAATTTTCTATACTTCGCTCTACCATACAATGGTCGCACCTGCATTGTTCTCTGACTCAAACGGCGAGTTTAAAGGAATCAAGGGTGACGTTCAAAAGGCTAATGGATATAACCGCTATACAGTTTTCTCAATTTGGGATACTTACCGGGCTCTGCACCCGTTATTTACCCTGACTCAACAAACCAGGGTAAATGATATGGTGAAGACCATGCTTGATCAATACAAACAAACCGGTATTCTTCCGGTCTGGGAACTCGAAGGTAACGAAACCTTCTGCATGGTCGGAAATCATTCGATCGCAGTTATTGCCGAAGCACTTTTAAAAGGAGTTGGTGATTTCGATCATGAGCTTGCCTTTGAGGCGATGAAAGCTACCTCATTGCACGACCGTGATGGCATGGGCCTATACGATAAACTTGGATATATGCCTGCCGATAAGATTTCGCAATCGGTTGCCAAATCACTTGAGGTAGCAATTGATGACTGGTGTGTCGCAGCAGTTGCTCAAAAACTGGGTAAGACAGCTGATGCTGCCTATTTCACAAAGCGTTCTGAAAGTTACAGGCAGTATTACGACAAGGGGACCCGTTTCATGCGGGGGAAATTAAGCAACGGTCAGTGGACAACTCCGTTTGACCCTTCTGCTTCAAATCATGAAGGTAGTGATTATACCGAAGGTAATGGCTGGCAGTATTTGTGGCTGGTTCCTCAGAATGTTCCGGGCTTGATTGAGCTCCTAGGCGGAAAGGATGCTTTTGCGGATAAACTAGATTCGTTATTTGTCGTTAAGGAGGGAGTCAAAGGAAAGAATGCCTCACCCGATATTTCAGGGCTGATAGGCGCTTATGCGCATGGAAATGAGCCGGGGCATCAGACTTCATTCTTATTTAACTATGCCGATCGCGCCTGGCGTACACAGGAGATAAACCGACAGATTCAGACTACCTTATATGCGGATAAACCGAGTGGAATTAGCGGAAATGAAGATTGCGGACAGATGTCGGCATGGTATGTGTTCAGTGCGATGGGATTTTACCCGGTCAATCCATCGGATCTGAAATATCAGTTTGGCTCACCTCTTGTTCAGGAGGCTACAGTTGAAGTTGCAGGTGGCAAGATTTTCACCATGAAGGCACCACTTGCATCGGTTGTGAATAAGTACATTCTGGAGGTAAAACTCAACGGTGAAGTGATTGACCGAAGTTATATCACTCATCAGGAGATTATGGATGGTGGTGTTCTTGAATTTACGATGGGCGCTGAGCCAAATAAGAGTTTGTTTAAATAAGTCCTATTTTATATTTTTTTGCCACTAAAGCACAAAAACACTGAATTACCACAAAGATTGGTGGAATTTGGTGACTTAGTGCTTTAGTGGCATTTTTTTTCCTTGCTATCAAAAATCAGCTTTATATTGCGAAAGATTATTTATATTTGTTAGGTATTCAAAGCTTATAAATTAACGGATACATATTATTTCAGCAGACCATAGTTCTCATCATATATTCTGTTTACCCAATTGTAAGGAGACCGGAAAATGATTACCACAGACGAAGTTTGCAATGTTCTCACGATGACAGCGGAGGAGAAATATGATCTTCTAAAAAGTGTCATCATCGATTATGAGCGGAAGGAGAGTAACCTGATCCAGATTTTGCACATGGCACAGGCTATTTTCGGTTATCTTCCCGTTGACGTTCAGCATTTCATAGCTGTTCAGATGGAGCTATCTGTCTCGAAGATTAACAGCGTTTTAACCTTTTACTCCTTTTTCTCAACACAACCCAAAGGAAAATACACCGTTTCGATTTGTCTGGGAACAGCCTGTTATGTGCGCGGAGGCAAGGAGGTTCTCAATAAGTTAAAATCGGTTCTGGGTATTGATGTAGGAGCCACCACCGAAGATAAAATATTTTCCCTCTCGGTCATGCGATGCATCGGTGCCTGCGGATTGGCCCCTGCTATGACCATCAACAAAAAAGTTTACAAACAGGTAAATGCTAATAAAATTCCGTTGATCCTGGGGATGCTCAAATAAACTCCAGGGCAAATACCGAATTAATTTTTAACCAATAAATTGCGCGTACGGATCAGAAATTGCATTATATAATCACACTTTTTAATGTCATGAAAATCAATATAGTTAATGATTTAGAGGCGATAAAGGACGATTTTAGGAATAATGAGAAGGAATTTCAGTTTACTGCCCACATTTGCTATGCTGCCGGTTGTTTGTCCTCCGATTGCAAAGAGTTCAGGGATGCGTTTGTCAAAGCACTGGAACATGCAAATCTGCATTCCAGAGTTAAAATAAAATTGACCGGTTGCATGGGGGCCTGTTCACTCGGACCAACATTAATCATCAATCCCGGCAATACCTTATATTGCAACCTTAACCCTGCAAGTGCCGCCTATATCGTTGATCATCATATTAAAAAAGGGAAAATAGCCGAGAAATATTGCTACAAGGATCCCAATTCAAGGGAGATTATCCCAAACCTGAATAACATTCCGTTTTTTAAAAATCAATATAAAATTGTGCTTCGTAATTGCGGGATTATTGATTACGCTTCGGTTGAGGAGTATATTTCGCGCAATGGTTATTTTGCACTTGCCAAAGTACTCGGTTCGATGACACCTCTAAAGGTTATTGATGAGGTTAAGAAATCTGGGTTGCGGGGACGTGGCGGCGGTGGTTTTCCTGCCGGATTGAAATGGGAAATGGCTCATAAAGCGAAAAGCGATCAGAAATATATTATTTGTAATGCCGACGAGGGCGATCCGGGTGCATTTATGGATCGCAGTCTCCTTGAAGGTGATGCACACTCGGTGATCGAAGGGATGCTGATTGGTGGTTACGCAATTGGTGCATCGAAAGGAATCGTTTACATCAGAGCCGAATATCCAATAGCCGTTGAGCGGCTTACTATCGCCATTAAGGCCGCGCGCGAGTTAGGCCTCCTTGGTGAAAAAATAATGAAAAGTGATTTCAATTTTGATATTGAGGTTAGAATTGGAGCCGGCGCATTTGTCTGTGGTGAAGAGACAGCTTTGATGGGCTCCGTGGAAGGGAAGCGGGGAGAACCCCGCCAAAAGCCACCATTCCCCGTTCAGAACGGTCTGTTCGGAAAGCCAACGGTGATCAATAACGTAGAGACTTTTGGGAATATTGCCCCGATTATTTTAAAGGGTTCTGAATGGTTTTCTGCTATCGGGACTGAAAAGAGTAAAGGAACAAAGGTGTTTGCACTTGCCGGAGATATTGTAAATAAGGGGCTTATTGAGGTTTCAATGGGCATTACCCTGGGTGAAATAATTTATGAAGTCGGGGGTGGAATTCCTCGGGGTAAATCGTTTAAAGTCGCCCAGACCGGAGGTCCCTCAGGTGGTTGTCTCACCCCTGGCCATCTGAATACCCCAATTGATTATGACTCACTGATCGAGCATGGTGCAATTATGGGATCCGGAGGGTTGATCTGTGCCGATGAGGATACCTGCATGGTTGATATGGCCCGTTTTTTTATGGAATTTGTTCAGGATGAATCATGCGGTAAATGCATCCCATGTCGTATTGGAACAAAACGGATGCTCGAAATCCTCGAACGTATTACAAAGGGAAAAGGTAAAGAGGGTGATGTTGAACTGCTGATCGAGCTGGGTAATTCAATTAAGGAATCGGCAATTTGCGGGTTAGGGCAGACTGCCCCTAATCCGGTTCTGAGTACCCTGAAATACTTCCGTCATGAATACGATGAACATATCCGTCAGAAATATTGTCGTTCGGGGGTCTGCAGCGATCTTTTTATCTCCCCGTGTCAGAATGCCTGCCCTGCCGGGGTTAATGTTCCGGGATATATTAGTCTTATTGCCGCCGGAAGGGTTAGGGATGCTTATAACCTGATCCGCCAGGAGAATCCTTTTCCATCAATTTGCGGTAGAGTATGTACCCATCCATGTGAGAGTAAATGTCGTAGGGCCCAACTCGATGAACCAATTGCAATCGCCGATCTGAAGCGGTATGCCGCCGATTATGTTTTAAACTCAGGAGAACCTTTTACAAGTCTGATCTTTCAGAAAAACGGCAAGTCGGTAGCCATTATCGGGGCAGGTCCCTCAGGACTAACCTGCGGCTATTATTTAGCCCGACAGGGTTATACCGTTGATATTTACGAGGAAAAGAGTGTCGCCGGAGGAATACTTGCCTATGGAATTCCTGAATACAGATTGCCAAAGGAGGCTTTAAGAAAAGAGATTGACTCAATAATTCAATCAGGAATTAATATTATCTACAATTCAAAAATCGGAAGGGATATTACCTTTCAGGAGTTAAAGTCAAAATATCAGGCAGTTTATATTGCTACAGGAACCCAGCTTTCCCGAAAAATAGGGATAGAGGGAGAGGATAAAAATGGCGTTTATCATGGTCTTGACTTCCTGCGTGATATCAACCTGAAAAAGGATGTTGTTGCAGATGGAATTGTCTCTGTCATAGGAGGTGGAAGTACAGCTGTTGATGCAGCCCGGTCAGCCCTTCGATTAGGTGCTCAGAAGGTGCATATTCTGTATCGAAGAACCAGGGAGGAGATGCCTGCCGACAAGCGTGAGATTGAGGATGCCATTGAAGAGGGGGTAATCCTTCACGAGCTGGTAGCTCCGGTTCGCTTTATTGGGAATGGCAAAGTAACCGCTGTTGAATGTATTCGAATGAAACCCGGCAGGTTCGGAAAAGACGGGCGTCGCGTTCCTGTTGTTATTCCCGATTCAAATTTTATGCTGGATATCGATCTGGCAATTCCTGCAGTGAGTCAGTATTCCGATTTTCCTTTTATTACAAAGGCTGAAGTGGGCATCACCGATTGGGGTACTTTCATTGTTAATGCGGATACCCAGATGACTACACAGGCAGGTATTTTTGCAGGTGGCGATGTAGCCCGTGGCTCAGATGTTGTCATTACAGCCATTGCTGATGGGAAAAATGCAGCAAAATCTATCGATAAATACCTTGGAGGAAAGGGTAAGCTTAATCTTGGCGAACCAATTGAATTGCCGCCTAAAACAAACGAAGATGGGATTGCTGTTGAACATGAGCGGTTACAGATGAGGTATCTGGATATTGAGCAACGAAAAAATAATTTTGATGAGGTTCCTCAGGGATTTCATAAGCTTAATGCCATTGCCGAGGCGATGAGATGTTTGCAATGTTCACGACGATAAATAAGGGTAAATTGACAGGCCATGATAAACCTTACGATAAACAATAAGAAGTTTCAGGTTGAGGAGGGGACCACAATTTTTGATGCTGCAAAGCTTAATAATATCTTAATTCCACACTTTTGTTATATGGAGAACGTCCACCAGATCGGTTCGTGCCGGATTTGTGTCGTGGAAGTCGAAGGGGGAAAAACCCTTATGGCATCCTGTGTAACCCCTGCAACTGAAGGAATGGTTGTTCACACAAATTCAGAGCGGGTGCGGGATGTCCGGAAAGTGATTTTTGAACTCATGCTTTCAGATCATCCCAAGGAGTGCCTGAGTTGCTGGCGGAACCAGAACTGTGAATTACAGGATCTTGGAAATTTGATTCAACTTCATGAGTTTCGGTATGAAGGGGCAAAATCGAAGGATGTAGTCGACAGCTCGAGCCCTTCCATTGTGCGTGATAGTTCAAAGTGTATTCTTTGCCGTCGCTGCGTCACTGTCTGTAATGAAATTCAGGGCGTTGGACTGATGAACCCGCATCACCGCGGTTTCTCAACTTTTATTGGTCCGTCAGAGGACGAACTTCTCGGTGAATCGGTCTGCACCAACTGCGGCCAATGTGTGTTGGTCTGCCCTGTTGGAGCACTAAAAGAGAAAGATTCAACCGCAGCGGTCTGGGAAGCATTATATGATAAATCAAAAACAGTTGTGGTCCAGACTGCTCCTGCTGTGCGTGCAGCATTGGGTGAGGTTTTTGCCTATGAACCCGGAACCCTGGTAACGGGTAAGATGGCCGCAGCCTTACATCAACTCGGATTTGATTATGTTTTTGATACCAATTTCGCAGCAGACCTTACCATCATGGAGGAGGGATCTGAATTTCTGGAACGGGTTACCAATGCTTTTACTACAAAGGAAAAGGATCACGTCTTACCTATGATTACCAGCTGTAGTCCGGGATGGATTAAGTTTATGGAGCACCGGTACCCCGATCAGTTAGCTCACCTTTCGAGTTGCAAGTCTCCGCATATGATGCTCGGTGCATTGACAAAAACCTATTTCGCCGAAAAAATGAATATCAATCCGGCAAAACTGTATGTTGTTTCGGTTATGCCTTGCACAGCGAAAAAGTTCGAGATTACACGTCCGGAGATGTTTAGTAACGGATTGGCAGACGTCGATGCTGTGATCACAACCCGTGAACTTGGACGGATGATAAAGGATGCGGGGATTGATTTCCGCAGTCTTGAGGATGGAGAATTTGATAGTCCATTGGGCCTCTCATCAGGCGCTGCGGATATTTTTGGAACAACGGGCGGGGTGATGGAAGCTGCATTACGAACGGTGCATGAGCTTGTAACCGGGAGGGAGCTTCCGGGAATAAAACTGCACATCAAGCCGCTCACAGGTTTAAGCAGAATTAAAACGGCGGAACTGAAAATCGAAAATCCGTTGCCCGCATACAGCTTTCTCAATGGAGTAATCGTAAAGGTGGCTGTTACAAGCGGATTAAAAGGGGCAGCTGAACTTCTTGAGCAAATCAAGAACGGGACGAGCCCATATCATTTTATCGAGATCATGGGATGCCCCGGAGGATGTATCAGTGGCGGAGGACAACCCCGGCCGGTAAATGATGCAATCAGAACCATGCGTCTGGAGGCGATTTACAGGGAAGATGAAGGGAAACTTTTACGGAAATCACATGAAAATGTAGATATCCAAATGCTCTATCGCGATTTTCTGGGTGTTCCTCTTGGGCATAAGTCACATGAATTGCTTCATACGGTTTACACGCAACGAAGCAAAAATTAGTATCCTGTTGTCATTTCGGTTTGTTGAAATGAGCCATGGGGAAATTAAAATAAAGAAATTAAATAAAAATGCCACCAAATCACCAAAACACAAAATGCCACCAAAATATCTCCAATGAATACCTTTAGTCCCTTTTTTGTGTTTTAGTGGCGAGAATTATTTATTTGGATTTAAGTGCTTGAAAATAAATGATATTTTATTATTTCTTAATAAATAACAAAATGTACCCTGTCACAGAACTCATTAAAAATCTGGCTGACCAACATGGCCGGGAGAGGCGCAACCTGCTGCCGATTCTGCAGGGGGTTGTCGAACAGGAGAAATACCTGTCGGAATATTCGATGATTGAGATTGCCCGGGAATTGGACCTGCCCGCTTCCGAGGTCTATGGAACTGCAACCTTTTACTCGTTCCTGGAGTATAAAAAAATGGGCAAATACATCATCCGGATCTGCAAAACCATCACCTGCTCGATGAAGGGGAAAAATCAGATCATCAAAACCATTGAAGACATGTTGAAAATTAACGTTGGTGAAACTACTCCGGATGGGAATTTTTCGCTGCTTCAAACCAATTGTCTGGGGTTTTGCCACAAAGCACCTGCAATGCTGATCAATTACGAGGTCTATATTGACCTGACGCCTGAAAAAGTCCGTGAAATTCTGACTGGCTACATCAATAAAAAAGAGAAGGAGGAATAGATGTCAACGCCTATTTATCAATTGAAACGTGTCGATTTTATTTTTAAAGATGAGAAAGACTGGAAGGAGATTCTGAAAAATAGTATCAATCGTCCTGCTCATGAGTTAATTAACGAGTTAATCAGTTCCGAATTAAAAGGGAGGGGAGGAGCGGGATTTCCTACCGGTTTGAAATGGAAGCTCGCCGCAGAGGTTGACGATCCCATCAAATATGTGATTTGCAATGCCGACGAAGGGGAGCCCGGAACATTTAAAGATCGCGAAATCCTGTCGAAGGTGCCGTTAAAAGTTTTAACCTCAATGGCAGTCTGCGGACATGTGATTGGCTCAAAAGAGGGATATATTTATTTGAGGGGAGAATATTTCTTCCTTCAACCCGAATTAAACAAGTCAATAGGTGAGTTTAAAGATTATTGCAATGAGATCAATTTCGATTTTACTATAAAGATCTTTATGGGGA
Source organism: Prolixibacteraceae bacterium (assembly GCA_947475715.1). GTDB lineage: Bacteria > Bacteroidota > Bacteroidia > Bacteroidales > Prolixibacteraceae > JAAFHB01. The sequence continues at coordinate 11,835 of CANJNY010000015.1, read as the reverse complement.
GCGGGGCATATATCTGTGGTGAAGAGACTGCACTTTTTGAATCGATGGAAGGAAAACGGGGTGAACCACGGAATAAACCTCCATTTCCATCAACTTTCGGCTATTTAGGTAAACCAACGGTGATCAATAATGTCGAAACGCTCGCACATTGCTACACAATCTTTGAATATGGTTCCAAGCGGTTTTATGATTTGGGTGTTCAGTATTCACGTGGCTCCAAGTTGTTTTCTGTTTCAGGGGATACCCCTAAACCTGGTATTTACGAACTGGAATTGGGGATGAGCCTTGTCGATTTTGTGGATGAGTTTGGTGATGGCGATACTAAAGCGGTGCAGGTTGGAGGTGCATCGGGTTTTTTGGTTCCAAGAAAGGGCTTTAGGGAAACCACAATCGGATTTCAGGGAAAATTGACCGGAATCTCTTTACCTACCGGAGGCTCCATGATGCTTTTCAACAGCTCGCGCTCTATGTACAATGTACTGGATAATTACCTTGAATTTTTCCGTGAAGAGTCATGTGGACAATGTACTCCGTGTCGTGTGGGTTGTCAACAATTGCTCAATGGCATTAAGGCAGTAAAACGGGGTGAGAAGAATGCCCAGTATTTGAATAAACTGATGCGTTTAACAGAGACCATGCAGTACACTGCCAAGTGTGGGCTGGGACAATCGGTTGCCAACTCCTTCTCGGCAATCGTTGAAAATTTCAGGGAAGAGATGATTTATTAATGGTTTTAGATAAATCTGTTATGGCAAAAAAAATAAAAATAACCATCAATGAAGTTGCGCTAGAGATTGAACCCGGTACCTCAATTCTGGATGCCGCCCGTCAGACCGGGGTGATCATTCCGACTTTATGTTATCACAAAGACCTTTGTGTGGCTGGGAATTGCCGGGTTTGTGTGGTTGAAATTGTGGGACAGAAACGGTTGTCGGCGGCTTGTGCTACTCCGTGTGAAGATGGAATGGATATTCTTACCAACTCCTTCAAGGTTCGAAACTCACGCAAACACATCATCGAGCTTTTGCTTTCAGAGCATAATGCCGATTGTACCCGTTGCTATAAAAATGGAAATTGCGAACTCCAAAAGCTGGCATCCGATTATAAGATTATGACCCAGGATTTTATCCGGTTGTCACGCTCGAAAAACTATACCATCGACCATTATTCTCCCTCCATCATCAAGGATGACAGCAAGTGTATCCGATGCCAGCGATGTGTGAGAACCTGCGAAGAGATTCAGGGTGTTAATGCCTTAACGGTAGCCTACAAGGGGGATCGGATGAAAATATCCACCTTTTTCGAGAAACCGATGAACGATGTTATCTGCACCAATTGCGGACAATGCATTAACCATTGTCCTACCGGTGCTTTGGTCGAAAAAAATTATATCGAAGAGGTGTGGGAGGCAATTGCCGACAAGGGTTGCCATGTTATTGTGCAAACGGCTCCGGCTGTGCGTATTGGACTGGGTGAAGAGCTGGGATTTAAGGTGGGTTCACGTGTAACCGGCAAGATGGTTTCAGCACTAAAACGGTTGGGATTTGATGCGGTAATGGATACCGATTTCTCGGCAGACCTCACAATTATGGAGGAGGGCACAGAACTTATGATGCGTTTAAAACGGGCACTTGAAGATCACGATCCGGATGTAAAACTGCCTATGGCAACATCCTGTTCACCGGGCTGGATCAAATACATCGAACACATGTATCCTGACTATCTGGGCTACCTCTCAACCTGTAAGTCGCCTCAGCAAATGTTTGGAGCACTCGCCAAGACTTACTATGCCAAAGCAAAAAATCTTAATCCGGCTAAAATTGTTTCCGTTTCCATAATGCCTTGTACCGCCAAGAAATTTGAATCGAACCGTCCTGAGATGCACGACAGCGGTTTCCGTGATGTCGATTATGTACTCACCACCCGCGAACTGGCCATCATGATTAAACAGGCAGGTATTGATTTTATGAGACTTGAGGATATGTCTTTCGATAGCCTTATGGGCGAGTCTACCGGCGCCGGAGTGATTTTCGGAGCAACAGGAGGTGTGATGGAAGCTGCTTTACGTACAGTTTATGAACTGGTTACAGGACGTCCTGTGCCGTTTGAAAATCTGAATATTACACCCGTCCGGGGTATGGATGGCGTGAAAGAGGCTTCGATAAAAATCGAATCTCCGATCCAAGAGTGGGCCTTTCTCGATGGCGTGGAATTAAAATGTGCTGTGGCTCATGGATTGATTAATGCAAAAAAAGTGATGGATTCAATAATTTCGGGTGAATCGCATTATCATTTTGTGGAGTTTATGGCTTGTCCTGGTGGATGTCTCGGAGGTGGTGGTCAGCCGATTCCCACAAATCCCGAAATTCGGCGCAAACGTGCCGAAGCTATTTATGCCGAAGATGAAGGGATGCCGCTTCGGAAATCTCACCAGAATCCTGAGATACTTAAAATTTATAACGACTTTCTTTTGAAGCCAATGGGAGAAAAATCACATCAGTTGTTACATACTAAATATTCACCAAGGAAGAGGTTTTAATCTTTAATTTATTAGATCTCGTTTAGCTTTTGCGGGTTCTGTCTGCAATCGAAAAGATTAAGTATGTCAATTCTGCTTTTATCTTGTTTTATTCAATAAATAAGTTTTTAGTTCTTGTATAAAAGATAACGAAGCTCCTGAATTCTATTATAAAGGAATAATTCTTTTTGTCCATTAACGGATTAATCTCAAGTTCTAAAGATTTCGCTATTATTTCATCAATAAGTTTTTGGGCAATCCGCGCACTTACTTTAATGCTGTAATAATTATATATGTCCTCCAGCTTATCCTCAGCGATTTGAGTCCAGAAAACTGTCAGCCCCATTTCCGCACCTTTTTTCTCAATTGAGTCGCAGAAGTGACGCGATTATTCTCAGAATCAGATAAAGCCTGATCAATTTCAGAATATAATTGTTCCATAGTCATTGGAATTTAATTCTTTTCGAATTCGTCTTTTTTCTTTGTTCTAAGCAAATGCTCTAATCCGGTAATTTTTTCTTCGTTCTGTAATCGAAGAAATTCCTGAACAAAGTTTATTTTTCTACTCTCTATATCCATGGTATTTATGTAAAGTTATAAATTTAAAATTCACAATTTTGGCATAAGCCGATGCCTGGATAAATTCAAATCCAAGGATCAGAACAAATGCCAAAACGAAAAAACTCCCGGTCCCCGGCCCAAAGAAGCCATCGTAGAAGCCAATGAACATGCCGGAAGAAACCTGACGTCTCAGCGATAATTCTTTCGTCGTATCCAACCCAAGGTCCTTTGTCAGAAAGGTGTGGATGGCGATGGCGATTAAAGTAATCAGAATGATCGGTTTTAAGGTGGCAGGATTGATTACACTGACTGTTTTGGCGCCATAATAGGAGGCAATAAAAGAGGATGCTGAAAATAAAGTGTAAATACTCATTGATTTGTAACAAATGTGAAACTAGAAAATATCGGATACATCGGCGATTTCAAATAACCGGATTTTATTTAGAATCACAATTTTTCGACCCTGAGTCCGGATGACCTTCTCCTCCTTGAAATCATGCATTATCCTTACCAGGGTTGCAACTGCGGTACCTACAATATTGGCAAAGTCTGCTCTTGTGAGAACGATTTCTACTGCATTGTCCCCGTTGAGGTTATCTTTAAACTTCTCCTGAAGAATCAGCATATTTAGTGCAACCCGCTCTCTAACTGTTTTTTGTGTGATCGTGGCAATGACATTTACCAAAACCCCAAACTCGTGACTGAGGTTTTTCATAAGCATTTTAGATAACTCATCGTATTGGTCCAGCAATCGGAGCAATTTGTCGCGTGAGAGAAAACCAACGAGCGCATCGGTTAAAGCACCTGCCGAATCAGGATAACACTCTTCACTTAAAAATGTCGCATACCCCAATAATTCCCCCTCGCAACACACATAAATAATTTGTTCACGTCCTCCGTTTAAGGATTTGTATTTTTTGACCTTCCCTTTCTTTATAAAATATATTCCTGCAGGATTAGTCCCTTCTGTGAATATATTCTGTCCTTTCTTAAACTGCTTAACGATCATTTGATTTAAGAACTCCTCCTTAATCTGATCCGGAAGATTTGTGAACGCAGAATTACTGTTGAAGATAAAACGTTCAGTTACATTATCGGGAAGGATTGACATAATCATGCTTTTTGTATGCAAATTTATCATTTTATTGACTAAAATCAACTATTTATATGATATTAGCGCAGTTTTTAAAGCTGTAAATTGCCTAATCTTGTCCTTGTAAAAGACGATTACTTTTGGTTAGCAGATATGGTTACATCGCAGGTTATAGTATTAATTACACTTGTACTTGGATTGGGTATTGTGGGATTAATCCTTGTCAAAGAGAGATACCGTCCGTTATTAACCTTTATCATTGTTCTTGCAAACGCTTTGATTTCTTCAATACCTTCCTTTCAGGCGTTGGCCGGTGATTCACAGAGCGGAGTGTTAAGTATTGGACATTTTGCAGGTGAACTCTCGATAAGGATAGATAGTCTTTCAGCCTGGTTTATTCTGATTGTAAATTTCACATCAATCACTGGGGTAATCTACGGAAGTGGTTACCTAAAATCCTATTCTCATCTGAAGGTGAATAGCGAGCTTCATTGGATTTTTTATTCGGTTTTCCATGCTTCCATGATTTGGGTTTGTATGTTCGAACACGGTGTGGGATTTCTTATTTCATGGGAAATTATGTCACTTTCATCACTGATGCTTGTGATTTTTGATTTTCAAAACAAAACCACCTTAAAGGCAGGGATCAATTACATGGTCCAGATGCACCTTAGTGTTGCCTTACTGACACTCGGTTTTATCTGGCTAAATTATAAGACCGGTTCGTTTAATTTTGAAGCATTGGACCATTTGCCTTTCGATACTTCATCGGTCTGGGTCTTTATAATCCTTTTGACTGGTTTTGCCATCAAAGCCGGATTTATCCCTTTTCATACCTGGTTGCCGCACACTCACCCGGCTGCTCCATCGCATATCTCAGGAGTGATGTCCGGAGTTATTGTAAAACTTGGTATCTACGGAATATTCAGAATCATCATACACCTGCAACACGATTGGTTGCTGTTTGGGCAAATATTATTGATTTTTTCATTGGTAACCTCAATATATGGAATTGCAAATGCAGCTGTTAAATATGATTTTAAACAGATGCTGGCCTATTGCACGATTGAAAACATTGGTATTATCGGGATTGGTCTTGGTATTGGTTTAATTGGTGTCGGCAATAAGAATAACATGATGGCAATACTTGGATTTAGTGGTGCTCTTTTGCATACACTGAATCATTCGTTGTTTAAATCCCTTTTGTTTTTTTGTGCAGGAAGCGTCTATCAGCAAACGCACACCCGGAATATTGAGCATTTAGGAGGATTAATAAAAAAAATGCCCATAACAGCTGTAATGTTTCTCATCGGATCAATGGCCATTGCAGGAATCCCACCGTTTAATGGGTTTGTTTCAGAGTTTATCATTTATAATGGGCTATTTAAGGGTTTATTGGGAACTCAGGGTATATCGCAATCGATTCTAATTATTCTTACAATTACAGGTCTTGCAATCGCAGGTGGATTGTCTCTGATTACCTTTACAAAGAGTTTCGGTATTATATTTTTAGGTAATTCACGAAAAGTATTGGAACATGAGCCGGAGGAGACTTCTTTTATCATGCTTTTGCCGCAGTTCCTGATTGTGGCAGCAATGTTCAGTGTTGCCTTAGCCCCCGCATTTTTCTTTGATTATGCGATAAAGGTGGTGACAGGTGCTTTTTCCCTACAAATTTCGAACCTTTCCGGATCAGTAATTCCTGTAATTGATAATCTCACGAACATCGGCATGGTAGCTCTTATTTTTATGGGCATATTGATTTCAGTTTATGGTGTTCGTTGGTTTTTTGTGCGATATAGAAGCCGTGCCTTTTCTGAAACCTGGGGCTGTGGGTATGGCTCTCCCATTAAAAAGGCCCAATATTCTGGTCAATCCTTTACCCGTTCATTCGGATTGTTATTCAGTTTTCTGGCAAAAGAAAAAAAGTGTGCCGAAAAAATTCCAAAGCAAAGTATTTATCCGGTTCCTTATACGTTCTCAACTAGTTATATCGATACTGTTGAGAGGTATCTGGTAATTCCAATTACCAAAAGGTTGACTTTTATGTTGAATTATTTTCAGTTTATTCAAAATGGGCAGATCCAATCGTATGTTGTTTATGGGATATTTTTTATAATTCTGATCTTTCTCGGTACCGCTTTTAATCTAATCCATTGATAACTTATGGACAAGATCTTTATTGAGATATTTAATTTGCTTGCAATTACAGCACTGGTAACCATCCCCTTCTTAAATACAAAATGGAGAGGTATTCTTACCCTTACTTGTACGACGCTTCAGATTTCTATAATTTCAATTCTTTCAATTTCGGTTTTCTCTAATGGAATCGTGGAATATTTTTATTCGGGTTCATGGGTTACGGGATTGATTCCAATTCGGATCGATTATTTGTCAGCCTGGTTTATCCTTGTTATTAGCATTACATTTTTTACTGGGGTGTGGTATGGAGTCCATTATATGAGGAAATATAGGGATCAGCCTGATAACCTGGCACTTCATGCAGCTGCATTTACCTTGCTTTATACCTCATTGATTGATATCTGCCTGGTTCAGAATGGTATGGTTTTACTTGTGTTTTGGGAAGTCATGGCCTTGTCTTCATTCCTTTTGGTGATTTTTGAACATTATAAAAGCACAACATTAAAAGCAGGCATCAATTTTCTGATTCAATCCCATGTTTGCATTTTATTCCTCACAATAGCATTTATGTGGATTAAAGTAAGGACCGGTTCGTTCGATTTTAAGTCAATTTCGTTATTTACATCTTCTCAGCCGCCGATTGCAGGACTTGCACTTTTTATCTTTTTCTTCATTGCATTTGCAATAAAGGCCGGGTTTGTCCCCTTTCATACCTGGTTGCCACTGGCACATCCTGCAGCTCCGGCACATATTTCCGGTATCATGTCGGGGGTGATCATTAAAATTGGAATTTACGGAATGCTTCGTGTTCTGATGTTAATAAAGAGTGACATGGTAACTATTGGCTATTTTATTTTATTTGTTTCTTTAATCACAGCCCTTTATGGAGTCATGCTTGCAATTGTTCAGCATAATCTCAAAAAATTGCTCGCTTACCATAGTATTGAAAATATCGGGATTATCGGAATCGGTATCGGACTGGGTTGTCTGGGGCTTGGAACCAATAATCAGTGGCTCCTATTAGCCGGATTTGGAGGGGCATTACTCCATGTACTGAACCATTCACTATTTAAATCATTACTCTTTTTTAGCGCTGGAAACGTCTTTCTGTTACGACATACGATGAATATTGAATCTCTGGGTGGCCTGATTAAAAAGATACCACATTCGGGTTATCTTTTTTTAATCGGTTCTTTGGCAATTTGCGGCTTGCCTCCCTTTAACGGTTTTATCTCGGAGTTCTTCCTGTACAATGGACTTTTTCATGGATTGTCAACCGGTAATTTTGTATTTATTCTTACCATTCTTTTTACGATTTTGGGGATGGTAATCATCGGAGGGCTTGCACTGATTTGTTTTACAAAGGCTTTTGGTATCGTATTTTTAGGCACCTCTCGTGAGGTGTTCCCTGATGAATCAACTATTGAATATCCACAAAGTATCCTCCCATTATATTTAATCGGACTGTTTATCATTTCAACAGGTGTTTTTCCGTGGATATTTAGTCCTTATCTTATTCAAATTGTGAGTCAATACCTGCCTGAGTTAAGTGCTCAGGTTAAACTGCAACTCGTTGAAAACCTTACTCATTTTATGATTGTTGGGCAGTTTTCCTTAGGGTTTATTTTTCTGACGTTGGTAATATACTTCCTAAGGCATCTGGTTATCCGTAATCGGGCTGTTTGCCAGCAGCCAACATGGGGTGGTGCATATTGTGCCTCAACTCCCAAAATGCAGTACACCGCCTCCTCCTTTATCCGTGCTTACCGTAAGCTGGCTGAGCCTATTCTATCTGTAAAAAGAGAGAAACGCGAAGCAGAAGGATTATATCCCCAATATATTATGCAGCGGACTCATGCTCATGATAAAATTGAAACCTGGCTTATCGACCGGCCATTATTCCTCATCAGAAAGGTGTTAAAATCATTCGTGTTTCTCCAAAACGGAAATATTCAGGCTTATATTCTTTATGGGTTTATATTTATAGGATTGGCTATCCTGTTGCCGTCATTAATTTCAGCTATTGCATTAATTATTAAATTCTTAATCCATTTGTAAGATGATCAGCTTACTACTTATCCTCGTTATGAGTTTGTTCTTTTCCGGAATAATTATCCGGACAAAAAGTATACTCTCCGGAAGAAAAGGACCTGGGATTTTGCAGCCTATGCTTGATATCCTCAGGTTGTGGAAGAAAGGCTCAGTAGTCAGTACAACCACCAGTTTTATCTTCCAGATTGCCCCAACAGCTTATCTTGCTTCTGTTATTATGGCTGTACTGATGATTCCCCATGGCGATAAACCCGGATTTATCTCCTTCGATGGAGACTTTATTATGTTTGCCTATGTTTTGGCATTCGGTAAGTTTCTGATGATTATTTCGGCACTCGACACGGGTAGTAGTTTTGAGGGGATGGGAGCCAGTCGGGAGGCCCTTTTTTCGATGCTTGTTGAACCTGCATTTTTTATCTTGCTGGGATCTTTTGCACTATTTACAGGACAAAATTCGTTTCGTGATATTTTCAGTTCACTTCATTACGGTTCCCAGATCTCTTATTTATTGGGAGGATTGGCATCCTTTGTGCTGGTGATGATTGCCATGATCGAAAACAGCCGCATGCCACTTGATGATCCCAAGACTCATCTGGAACTTACCATGGTTCATGAAGTGATGATACTTGATAATAGTGGCTTTGATCTTGGATTGATCAACTATACCACGAATCTCAAATTTGCAATGTATGGTGCCCTTATCTCCAATTTTTTTATTGGACTATTGCCACTGGAGTTCTCTATTCCAATGTTTCTTGCAATCCAGATCGGATTTGCTATAACTGTGGGGATTATTGAGTCATTTATGGCACGCTTCCGGATGGGGCATAATCCGCAGTTCGTTTTTATCCTCACTTCGGTGTCTCTTCTGATATTTTTTGGGGTGCTTCTGGTCCTGGGGAAATTTGTATAACATTTGGTATTATGACAGATATACTTTTAATAGCCCTGGCTATGTCGCTGCTTTACATCAGCATTGCGAACAGGCTCCTGACCTACCTGAATATTCTGGTATTTCAGGGTTTTATCCTCTTCGGGGTGACCTTCCTGACTCTAAATAAGATCAGCACAGTCAACCTGATCCTGATCATGCTTGAGACGATCGTTTTTAAAGCAGTGGCGGTCCCCTGGTTTATCAATTATGTGATCAAACGAAACGGGATTACCCGCGAGGCAGAACCTTATCTTCCTAATTTCGTGTCGCTTATTATTGTCACATTTATTACTGTGGCGACTATTATCTTGTCAAGTTCGATCAAAGATGTGAACCTTGACAAAACATTCTTTGTGGTAGCCCTCTCAACGATTTTTACAGGACTATACCTGATTGTCACCCGTAAAAAGATTATCACTCATGTAATCGGTTATATTATCATTGAAAATGGTGTGTTCGTCCTTTCACTCGCAGTGGGAAATGAGATGCCGATGCTGGTAAACCTTGGAATAATGCTCGATATTTTTGCCAGCGTACTGATCCTGGGAGTCTTCTTTAACCGAATTGGCGACTTGCTGAAAGATCCTGATATTGACCATTTACGTATTCTTAAAGACTAAACGAAGATGATAGGAATATTTTTAATCGGGGCCTTTGTCATCAGCGGATGGTTGTTGTATAATCGAAGTGGGTTCGTAAACTATACATTGCTCGCTATTTTCATGGCACTGTTGGTTATTTTTGGATTTTATGAATTCAATCACATCAATATAAAAGAGCTCGAGTTTTTCAAGCCCGATGCCATAGGTGTGCTTTTACTGGTGGCATTGTGCGTTGTCGCTGTTCCGGTAATCATTCATGGATATCGGTATATTGAAGTTCATAACGTTGATGAGACACCCAAATCAAGAGGATTATTCTTCGGGTCGATGGTCCTGCTGATCTCATCCTGCAGCGTAGTCTATCTCTCATCTCATATAGCGGTTACCTGGATTTTTATTGAGATTACCACACTGAGTGCTTCAGCTTTAATTTATCACCATCGCAACCTTCGTGCTTTGGAAGGTGTCTGGAAATATGTATTTATATGCGCCATCAGCATTACATTTGTCTATATTGGAATACTTTTTCTCAGTTTATCCCTCAAGGACGCTGGAATTGATGATATGTCATTTGAATCCCTTTATGCCAATGCGTCAAAACTTAATCCTTTTTGGCTCAAACTCTCATTCCTGTTCATCTTTACCGGCTTTACAGCTAAGCTTGGGTTGGTTCCAATGTATACGGCAGGGATTGATGCGAAGGATAAAGCACCTGCACCTGCGGGCGCATTACTGGCAAGTATTCTTATGAATGCCGGTTTTGTAAGTATTTACAGAATGTACGCCGTGATGTCGCACACTTCTTTGCAGCAATGGGCCAATACTGTAATGATTGTGGCCGGCTTGCTCTCTATATTTGTGGCGACGGTTTACATGACAAGGATCAAAAACATCAAACGGATGTTTGCCTACTCAGGTATCGAACACATGGGACTGGTGATTCTCGGCCTGGCAGCCGGGGGAATAGGGGTTTATGCGTCTATCCTTCATATTGTGCTGCATACGCTGATCAAACCAAGCCTGTTTCTTCAGTATAATCAGGTTTATTGGGTGTATCAAAGTAAGAGTATTTATGATGTTGGCGACTATTTCAAATACAATAAGGTGGGAGCGATTGTCATTTTTCTTGGGTTTATATCTGCAACGGCTATGCCACCATCCGGGTTATTTATAAGCGAGTTTTTAATTTTTCAGTCACTTTTTGAGGCACATAATATACTGATTCTTATCACTGTTCTAATCCTGTTAACCATGATAATATGGGGATTTGGCTCCAATATTTTCAAATTACTGTTTATTCCACCCTTATCGATTGATGAAACTAAGATTCCTAAAATCTCGTCATGGGAATCCCTTTCACAATTTATCCTTCTTGGCCTGGCTGTTTATCTGGCCTATAATCCCCCAATGATTTTCGTTAATCTCATACAGGATGCAGTAAAATTAATATCATGACCAACATAAATTATAAAACCGTCATCAACAATCAGGCAATTGACTTAAATGACATTCCTGTTCTCGATTATCCGTTATTCGTTGAAATGAATATTGGATTAATCAATGGCAATCCGGTCCGACATTGTGTGAATTTTTTTGGGTGCCAGGTTTTTGAGAAGATAAAACTGATTTGCTGTATTGCCGATGACGATTTACATGAGATTTTTGTCTCTTCTACGCTGGTTGAAAAAGGTGCGGAACTTGAATCGTTTACTGCCCGAAATCATAATTTCGAGAAATTTGAACGGGAGATTCATGAGAATTTTGGAATTATCTATACGGACCACCCCTGGTTAAAACCGGTCCGGTATGCTAATAATCGGGAGGATAAAAGTCAGATAATAGCAAATTATCCATTTTATTCCGTTGATAGCGAAGAGCTTCATGAGGTTGGCGTCGGTCCCATACATGCAGGGGTGATTGAGCCGGGCCATTT
>CANJNY010000014.1 GCA_947475715.1 Prolixibacteraceae bacterium | reverse complement strand
TTTGGCTCTTCCCACTTTTTTGCCACTTCTTGACCAGATCAAACATGGCAGATTCCTTTGATGCTTCTTTCATAACTTTTTTGATGCAAAGCTATGTCGTCAGAGAAAGGGAATCAAGATGGGTTGGTCGGACGGATACGTTTTTCTCAAGGCTCACTTGTGTATTCTCGTCCTTTAATTTCCTTGCAAAGTCCTTGATTTTTCAAAATAATTGTTTGGTCAAGTTTTCCAGTATCTTCATAAGTCGTGTCTTTAAGCGAGCCGTTGTCAATGCGTGATAGAAAGACAAAGCGTCCCATTTTTCCATTTTCTAAAAGTCTGTTCTCATACCAAATTACACCTTTAATGTTTTCTAAAACTTGTCCATAAAACGCTCTTGAAATATACAAAACGCTCTCTGTTACGTAGTCTTTTTCTGTTCCAGGATATTGATAGCGATTTTGTCCATGGTCAATAACAAGTTTGCCGTCTGATGGTGAATGAATGTAAATTGAAATGTTAGTGTCACGTTCTTTACAGTCACGTCCAGAGAAAATTAAATACGGTGCTTTGTTGTCTACTGAAACTTGTCCGATATATTCTAACTCAAATAAATTGGTATCAAAAGTCTGTTCGCCCTTGAATACTAATTTACTTTCTTGAACTTTTTCAAATGTCCAGTCAGTATTATCTTTTTTGCTGGTCGTTAAACTGTCAGACGCTTGTTTTGAATTACTTTTTGGTTTGTCGTTTGTCCCGCAACCAACCAAAAATAAAATTGTCAACATGTATGTTAGTTGTCTCATTGTTGTGTCGTTCTAAAATTGGGCATAACTTGTTTATAGGTCTGATTTTATCAGACCTAACGTTCCAAATAGTGCAATTAGACCTGATAAATGTGAGCTTTAAAATTGTAAAAGTAATTAAAATCAATTTACATAAATTAAAATAAGTAAATTTTATGTATATTAAATAAAGGTGTAATGAATTAACTAACAGGTGTAAGGCATTGTCTAACACCTGTAATGATTTTGGCAACAGGCGTAAATTTCATTCTCTGCCACGAACAAAAAAAGGGAGCTTTCGCCCCCTTTAATTCAGAAGTTGATCTGATCTTCGATAACGCCAACCTTCAGATTGAAGATCTTTTTCATCTCATCGATCACTGCTGAAATCACTGCAAAATTCGAAGTTCTGAATTCATGGCCTGAGGCATCCTTTAAAAGGATTGAAGAGCTCATTCCGTCTACTCCCAGTTGGAAAACAGTCAGTTTACGTTTTGCTTCAACCAGGCCACGAAACCGGTCGGTAAGTAATGACAAATCATCTACTTTCTGAATTTTCTCATCCAGGGAAAGTTTGCGTGGAGGCTCTTCCACTTCTGGCTGAACGTTCCCGCGCTATGATTAGTTGCCGATTGCGTGACGAACATCTCCAAGGTTGTTGCGGGCTGTGGAGTTACTTTCCGCACTAAAAAGGCAATTAATTATAGTGGCGTGTTAACAATAGTGCCTTAATAATTTGCAATCAGCGACTCGTATGGAATATTCATCTTGTCATGAAGTTTGCGAATCATAGTTAGATTTAGTTTTCTTTTTTTACTGAAAATCTCTGAAACTCTGCTTTTATAACCAAGCACATCTGCTAAATCTTTTTTAGTCATGTCCATTTGCTCCATTCTAAACAATATTGCTTCAATTGGATCTGGTCCTTCAATAGGATAGTTCTCATCTTCATATTTTTCAATCAGTATGGATAGAACTTCGGCTTCATCTCCCTCAATTGTATCAGCAGGTGCATGAAATATCTCATCAAGTCTTTGAAGAACTTGATTATAATCCTTTTCTGTTTTTATAGCTTTAATATTCATAATCTTAAATTTTATCTGAGTCTATTTTGTCATATTCATAATGTGTCCCAATAAATCGGATAAATACCCATTGTCTTTCATAATTTATGTCGACTATCAATCGATATTTATTACCACAAATATCAAAAACAACTTTTCCGCTTTTTAAAATACTTGATTTAGCATATTCATCTTTAATGTCTTTTGGGGTCTTCCAATCGGCTTTTGAAGCTTCTTTATACCAAGTCTTCAATTGTTGTTCTGAGTCGGTATATTTCTCCCAAAAATCACGAAGTATCTTTTTTGCAATTACTCTCATTTTTAATCTTTATCAAACAAAGATAAATAAAAGTTACCAGTTTGGTAATTATGGATGGTCTTTATTTTGTGCAGGATGCTTTTTAGACATTATTGTTAACTTGGATATAGGTCTAATAAAATAAGACGTAGCATTCCAAATTAGGGGAAGTAGACCTGACAAATTTCAGATCTATAATCGTAAAAGTAATTTTTCATCATATCTATCACCGCAGCAATCACATCAGAACCCGATGGTTGGAATTCACTGCTTCAGGCATCCTTTAAGAGTATTGAAGAGCTCATCCCATAGGCACCCGGCTGAAAAACGGTCAGCTTCCATTTTGCTTCAAAAAGAGGACGAAACCGAACGCTACGGTGCTGCCAGCAGTAGTAGATTATTGATGTAATCATTCTAATTGCTTTGATCACTTCAGCTTCATTAATAAATAGGAGAACATCAACGCATTTTCTTTTGCTAACTGTTCGTTGGTAGATGAGCCTGCATGTCCCCCTTCTGTGTTTTCATAATAATAGATTTTGTATCCCATGTCAATCATTTTGGCAACCATTTTACGGGCATGCCCCGGATGTACTCGGTCATCGCGGGTAGAAGTGGTAAAGAATACTTCAGGATAATGTATTCCTTCCTTTAAGTTTTGATAAGGGGAGTATTTTTTAATGTATTCCCACTCTTCCGGTATGTCAGGGTTTCCGTATTCACCCATCCAACTTGCACCAGCCAAAAGTTTGTTATAACGTTGCATATCCAGCAGTGGCACTTCACATACCACCGCATTGTATAAGTCTGGTCTTTGCGTAAAAGCAACTCCTACTAATAAGCCACCATTACTTCCACCCAAAATTCCTAAATGTAAATTTGAGGTTACCTTCTTATCCATTAAATCCTGGGAAACTGCAAACAAATCGTTAAATACATTTTGACGTTTTTCTTTTATCCCATCCTGATGCCATTTCGGACCAAATTCACCACCTCCCCGAATATTGGCCAGAACAAAAACGCCCCCTTTATCTAACCAGGCTATACCAAATGTTGAAGCATAAAATGGTTGAGAAGAAACTTCAAATCCACCATAGGCATACAACAAGGTGGGGTTTTTGTTGTCATATTTTAATTCCTTTGAAGAGACCATAAAATAAGGGACTAATGTGCCATCCTTTGATTTCGCTTTGAACTGTTTTACTTCATATTTGCTGTCATCAAAATAGGCAGGAAGTGATTTGATGGCGTTAAACTTATTCAAGCTGGCATCTGCAGAAAATAAGGTAGATGGCGTTATAAAGTTTTCAAAACTAAAAAAGTATTGGTCAGAAAACTCATCAGTGGTCGCAAGAGAAATAGTCCCAAATTCAGGTGCTTTTACTTTTTGCTGGTTCCACTTTCCATTATTAAATGAATAAATATGCAAATTGCTGATTACATTAGTTAAAACGTTGACTAGCAATTTATTTTTTGTAGTTGCAATTTCGGTAATACTCGAAAACTCATTAGGTTCAATGATTACTTGAATTTCCTTGTTTCCTTTTATTAATTCTATAAAATTCAGGCTTAGGATCGTTCCGATTTTATAAGTTTTACCATTTACCGTCCAATCGGATTTCAATTGAATAATTAATTGATTTTTCAGAATGCCATCTGTGCTGCAATCTTCGGGGAGGTCTAATTTTACAATTTTATTGTCAATCCAAATCAGATTTTCACTGGTAAAGAATGTTATTCCCCGTGATATAATAAAATATTTTTTTAGGTCATCTCTGACTATTCCGCCCCCCACACTCACGTCACTCTGTTTTCCCTCATAAATCAACCGGGCATCTTTTAGTAAAGTCCCACGTTTCCATAATTTAATTTGACGTGGGTAACCGGAGGTCGTCATTGTTGCTTCTCCAAAATTGGAGGAAACGCTTAAGGTGTTTTCATCTACATAACTCGCTGACCCTTTTGATTCATCAATATTAAAACCGTTTTCTGCGAATTGCTTTTTGTCTGCATCAAATTCTTTAATGAACACGGCATCACCGCCACCATTAGAAAGTGAAATTAAAAACCGTTTATACGAAGGATATAAACCCTCGTAACCTTTAAAAACCCATTTGATATTCTCCTTTTTAGACATTTGGTCTATATCAATAAGCGTTTCCCATTCAAACTTTCCATGGGTATAGTTAGCTAAAAGGCACCTTCTCCAAATACCTCTTTCATGGTCTTTGTCTTTCCAAAAATTATAAACATAGTTACCTTTAATGTTTGGGTAAGCAATTTTATCTGAGGAGTTGTAAATTTCCAAACTTTTGTCGTAGATCGATTGGTAATCTTTTTCTTTACTCAATTTTTCAAGTGTAGCATTGTTTTGGGTATTTACAAAATCCAAAGATTTTTGACCATCAATATCTTCCAGCCATTGGTATTTGTCCTGTTGCGCACAAATGGATTGGCTTGATACCACTAATGTCAACAGTATTAGGGTGCATTTTGTCATTTTCTAATTGTTTAATTTTTTTGTTAACCTATTTTGGAACTGTATGTTTGTATTGGTGCAATAACGGTTTGCCGCTTTGCGATGTGGCGGCAATTTAGCACAAAAGTTCAATTGAATTACTGCTTTTGAACCTTGCACAAATATTTCATAGTTACACTTCATCCGCCTTATTGCAAAACCGATGTTAGCGGTTCGCCCTTCTTCTCGTTATGTAGTTTGTCCGTAGTTAATTCCATGTCGTTCGTTAGCAAGCAAGCACTCAAATACGTTGATATACTTGTGCATTTTGCATAATGCTGTCATTAGTAAAAATGTTCGGGTCGATATAGTTGATATTCTTGTTATCTATTTCTTTCAAATTGCTCATGAAATCAAAAGAACAAATTTTGTCATTACAATAATATGCCTTTTTCATCAAATGGATATAGTTTTTGTCAAGCAATGGGTCAACCCGTTCCATGAACTTATCGGAATTGATTGGGTAATATCCACCGCCCTCAGACAAACCTTCATTCAGACAAACAAAACAATCAATGGTAATTTTCTCCTGTTTTAGGTATTCAATCGCCTCAAGACAGTCCATTTCCAAACAATAAACTTTACCACGTTTATAAATTTTTCGAATTACGGGTTCAGATTGTACTATATCCCATCCGTAAATTCCCTTATCTGAACAAGTCCGATGGACTTTATAGCCAACTAATACTGCCAAATCAAAATCTCCCAAAGCAGGTTGCTCCTTGAAACTAACGAAAGAGTTTCTTCGATCGCTCTCTCTACCTCGTGAATCTGTTCTTCTAGGCTCGTTGATAATTCTTTCCCGTTCCGTGATATTTATTGGATAAGGATTTCTGTGTAGGTTATCCACCAAATAAATTGCTTCAAAAGGGAGATTTTGGTATGTTGTTTTGTAATTACCTGAAGCAAAATAAACTAAGGTTCTCATCTTTACTTAATGTTAATACTATATGAATTGTGAGGATGAAAAATTCCGTTACGGATTAATTTTCTGAATAACAATTCATTAGTAGCAATTAAAATATTGGCATATATCTCAAGTCGTTTTCTTTGCCCTTGTTGTGACATTTGGATGGTGTTCTTTGTGCCATGAAAGATATTATTCCGAACCATGTAAACAAAATACAGAATATCATTTTTATAAGCACCCTTCTCAAGAGTCTTTGTTTCTAACAATGTTGTAAATGCGCTTTTAAATTTGTTTATCATAGATTCGGTAATTCGATTGTCTTCTGTTATTTCATTCATTCTACTAATGATTCCTTGTGTCTTTTGATCAAAATTATTGGATTTGTTCTGACTTATCGTTAGTATTTTGAAAAATTCATTTTTATCAGGTTCGTCCATTTGAGAAATAATAAAATCACTCATTCGTTTGAATTTATCAGTGTCTCTAAATGATCTTTCTTCACCATTTATAAAAGTGGTTTTACCTTCATAATCAACCAATTTATTTTCCTTTAAACTGGTTTCCCAATCGTAGTTATAGAATGAATTAAATGCAAAATAAGCATACACAAACTTCGTAGCTTCAAACAGTTTCAAAGTTTCTGGATTAATACGAATATAATGTTCGTATTTTTTTGTTATGTAGTGCAGTTTGTATAAATCTTCGATCGCCTCAGGGAATGATTTAATAGTTTCATCTTGCTCCATGTATGTGAAATATTATTTTGTCGAATCGCGGTTTAGTCTGTTCATTTGTCCGTCGGTTTTGTGCTGTCGGCTAATTCTTTTACTGTCGCTTTTAGGGTGACCGCAATAACTTGGATATAGGTCTAATAAAATAAGACGTAGCATTTAAAATAGTGCAAATAGGCCTGATAAATGTGAGATCTAAAATTATAAAAGTAATTAAAATCAATTTACATAAATTAAAATAAGTAAATTTTATGTATATTAAATAATGGTGTAATGCATTAACTTACAGGTGTAAGGTATTACCTAACACCTGTAATAATTTTGGCAACAGTCGTAAATTTCATTCTCTGCCACGAACAAAAAAAGGGAGCTTTCGCCCCCTTTAATTCAGAAGTTGATCTGATCTTCGATATCCCGTACCTTCTGATCGAGGATCTTTTTCATCTCATCGATCACTGCTGAAACCACTGCAGAATTCGATGGTTGGAATTCACCACTTCCGGCATAATGAGCATAAAAAGATGTCATATTTAGTATAATCATATTCCGATGTTTTATTGCGAATACATTTTAAAACATCCGTTCTACGAGATCTTTAAAACTAATTTCGTGTGCGTTAACGAGCGGTAAAATACATATTAAATTATTGATATATAATTTATTGCAATTTAATAAATATTATTTCCGTGTGCGAACACGATTATTGTAAATGGAAAATAGAACAGAATTATACTATTCGTGGAAATACCTTATGGAGTGGTCTGACGATTGAATTTAAAACTAATCGGAAGATCCTATTGAAAAGAGGAATTTGATCTGTTGAAAAAATTGCTGCTCACTTTAAATCGATTTAAACGGGATTTACTTCAGGTAGAACATATTATGTATTGAGAATAAAAATATGTCGCATTTAGTGTTAAATTCTTAATCAGCCATTCTGAAAAACCGACATTATATCCTTCCTGTTATTTAATAGCAGAACGCCTGTCAATCTGTTTTTCTGATTCCTGCCAATAAAAATGATGTGCATTTTCGGGACTTATTAATAATTGCTCTTCCTGAGCTTTATTCAGCTCGATTAGAACCGGCTATCGACAGGCAACAATAATTTTAAAGGGAATATGAAATTCTCAGCGCTTTAAAAAGGGGGCAGATAAGCCTTAAGAATTTAACATCTAAGCAGTTCAAGAGGTTAAATCAATATTATTTTTATTTTGTAATCCAAAATTATAGCGAGTTTCTCCCTGCGCAATAAGTAATAGGAATAATTTAGTGTCGTACATTTTGAACCAGAAGAACCTTGACTTTGAAATTCTTAAACTTTGCGTACGAGCCGCTGCTATATAATTCTTTTTACTCACGCAAGGTATTCCGGAGTTGTGAAACTCCAACCTTAAAACAGATAGACATAATCATCCATTCCTATTTAGTCTTTCTATAAATACAACCGATGTATTTTTAAAATCAAATTGAAAATCAGAGTTATAGCTTTTTTTAGGTCGGTATACCGGTAAGCTGACATTTGCTTACTATTGCTGAAAACATATCTTTGCCTGCATTATTCAATAATTGCTCACTTTTTTGTGTGAAGATGAATAAGAAGATCGTATTCTGCAACTGTGGCGCAACTCTGATCGGAATCGATCGGCTGGAAGATATTTCCGAATATTTGGATCCCAAAAACTATCCATATACATTGGTCCAGGATTTATGTGGTTGTGCTGTCGACCGAAAAGGTGAGATAGTTGATCTTTTTAATACCAATGAGCAATTCCTGATTATTGCCTGCTACCCTCGCGGGATTAATCTGCTTCTTGAAAATTGCGGATTGGACCTTCAGGCTTTAAACCTGAGCTACCTTAATTTCAGAGAACTTACCAATCCTCAGATTTTCAAAGAAATTGTTTCGTTTTTTGAAGGAGAGGTTCCGGAAAAAAGTGCTGCTGAACTGACAAGCAGCTGCGAGTGGCCTCCATGGTATCCAATAATTGATCATTCGCGGTGTAACAGTTGCGGACAATGTGCCGATTTTTGTTTATATGGTGTGTATGAAATATCTGATAATAAACTAGTTGTTGTTAATCCTAAGGGCTGCAAGTCCAATTCTCCTGCCTGCGCAAGAATTTGTCCTCAAATTGCGATCATTTTTCCCAAATATGAGCATCCCGGTGCAATCTCCGGTTCCGGAAGAATTGATGAAATTGCTGAACAGCAGCGTCAATATCAGGATATAGATGCAATTCTGGGAAGTAATATCTACCAGGCTCTTGAGATGCGAAAGGCCAAACGTAAGTCTATTATCCGTTTAACAGCAATGGAACAGGCCATCCTGGAACGGGATAAAGCCCTTTCAGAAAAGGTTGAAATTTACAAAAATTAAATCGATGGAGGCAAAAACATCTCAGTCTATATTTTCCCTTGATGTTCCTTCAGAGAAATCGATTCGGGATCAGATCAGATTATCGGTTGAGTCCCATTTCCTGAAAATTAAGGTGATGCCCCCGGTGAGCCATGAGGGTTTATTTAACTATGCCACGGCACTGATCGGGGCTAAAAAGTGGGAGGAACGATACCGGGCCTTTATTATGGTGTGTTGTGGAAATGCAATCTGGCAGTCGGTTGTTGGGGTAATACCCTTTAACAGGCGAATTTTTCTTTTGCCACAATGTCTTCGAAATACGGCCTATTGCAAGGCTCAAAAAGATGAACTGGGATTACTTTGCGGTGAATGTGGAAATTGCAGTATATCAGGCTTATTACGCCAAGCCGAGAACCTTGGATATGTGGCATTGGTCACTGAAGGGACAACAATTACCACTAGGCTGATTGAAAGCGGAAAAGTTGATGCCGTGATTGGTGTTGGCTGCATGGAGGTATTGCAGAAGATGTTTGCCTCGGTAAGTAAGTATTCAATTCCCGGGATTGGAATCCCCTTGACCTCCTGCGGTTGTGTGGATACCACGGCCGATTCAGATTGGATTAAACAGGAGATTTCTAATTTCCACGAAGATCCGTCTATCCGGTTGCTTAATCTTAACTATCTGAAAAACAAATCCTCTTCGATTTTTGGCGAAGAACAACTGATCAGGATACTTGGCATTCCCAAAAGCCAAACAGAATCCATTGCATTAAAATCCTTATTATCCGGAGGTCAGCGCCTCCGGCCATTCCTCACCGCATTGGCTTACGAAGCATTTGCAGATGAACCGGATCCTGCCATCCTGAACATACTGGCCCTCTCTGTTGAGTGTTTTCATAAAGCCTCGCTGATACACGATGATATTGAGGATAATGACGATATGCGCTATGGGGTTGCAACACTTCACACCCAATTGGGAGTTCCGGTGGCCATTAATGTGGGTGATTATCTGATTGGTGAAGGTTACCGAATTCTTGCTGAAAGTTCTCTTCCCGCTGAACTTATTCGTGAAGGGATCAAAATTGTAGCACGTGGCCATCGCAGCCTTACAATCGGACAGGGTGCTGAATTGATTTCAATCTATTCAAATGAGATTCTGTCGCTGGAAGAGATGGTGGAATTATTTGAAAATAAGACCTCTGCAGCTTTTAAGGTCTCCCTTTTGCTTGGAGCCACAATCGGAGGAGCCTCTGAGTCGATTCTGGAAGGTTTAAGCAGGTTCAGTAAATTGATTGGTATTGCGTATCAGATAAAAGATGATCTTTCTGATTATCAGGGTCACAAGGGTGATATTGCCATCCGGAAATTTTCTATATTACTGGCTATGCTCAAAGAAAAACTTCCTGATAATGAAATGGATATAATGATAACGGCTTACAAATCTGATGATTTTGATGTTTTATATAATTTGATTGATTATTACCAGATCCCCGGGGCAACCCGAACCTTATTGATTGAAACGATTGATGAGGCCAAAATTTGTCTTGATTCTATCTCAAACCTCGGGCTTAAACTTGCATTATATGAAATTCTGGGAAAAATTTTCAAGGAGTATATTTAAGCTTGCAGCATGCCGCCGGTTGAGCATGATCCACCCTGAATTCCTCGAACCAGTATTGAAGAAATCTGTTGTAGTACTTGATGATGAATTGGTATCCGAGATTCGCTCCGATATTATAAATTCAGGTAAATATGCCTAAAAATCTTGAAAATAAGTATGATATATTAATTTCACTTCTTCGATCCGAGCGGAATAAATAGGGGTTTTTGGAGTAGAAAACTCGCATCCGGCGCTCTGGCAACGGCTGTTTCAATTGTGGTATTTGAAAGAGGAATGTTATATTTGTATTAATGACCAATAAGTTAATTAAAAGCAGCAAATTATGAGGTTACATTTGGTAGGTGGTTTTTTGGGCAGTGGAAAGACAACCGCAATAACCAATGGCTCCAAACTATTAATGCAACTTGGGCAAAAGGTGGCAGCTATTACCAATGATCAGGGGAGATTCCTGGTTGATACCAGTTATTTAGGTTCCAATGATATTCCGACTGCGGAGGTAACCAATGGATGTTTTTGTTGCAATTTCAATAGTTTATCAGATCAGATTGAATACTTTATGCAAAACGTAAATCCGGATATAATTTTTGCCGAAAGTGTCGGATCATGCACCGATTTGGTGGCTACTGTCCTGAAGCCATTGCAATTATTTAAAAAAGAGCTGTTTGACGAATTGACTTTTTCAGTATTTGTAGATAGCAGGTTATTGTTTGACTACCTACGTTATAAGAGTCTTCCATTTTCGGATTCCATTAGCTATATATTTAAGAAACAGCTTGAAGAGGCTGATTTTTTAATCATCAACAAGATTGATCTGATGCCGGGTGAAGATCTTCGGGTAATGGAGGATTTGGCAAAAGTTCAGTTTAAAGGTAAAACTTTGATTTATCAGAACTCCTTTGACCCTTCAAATATTCATAATTGGCTTTCAAAGCTTGATACAGCTCCTTTTAGTCGAGGGGATACCCTTGACATTGACTATGAGGTTTATGGCAGAGGAGAGGCTGAATTAGCCTGGCTTGACGAGGAGATAAATATTCAAACAACAGATTTAGCAGCATGGAATCATGCCATCAGCTTTATTGATTGCGTGATCACTGAAATCAAAACGAGGGGTATTTCAATCGGGCATCTTAAATTTTTGTTGAAAGGTGAGGAGTTCAGCCATAAAATCAGCTTTACAACGATCGTAGAAGAGGGTTGGAAAGAGAGTCTCCCGAAAATTGAAATTCGTAGTGTTCAGATCATGGTTAACTGCAGGATAGAAACGACCCCTGAGGTGGCGAAGGAAATTGTTAAAAAAGGGGTGGCTGCCATTTATCGTACCGGAGTTTTAGTGAGCGAGAGTCATAAACAGGCGTTTCAGCCCGGTTTTCCAAATCCGACCCATCGAATCACCAAAAAATTACCTTGCTGCCCGGATTGCCGGTGTGTTAAAAATCTCGTAAATAGTCAGATTGAGGCTTGTTTATGTGAAAGCAACCTCGATCAAAGTTGCTGCTGCACTTCATAGATATGAATAATGATCAATAAATCAATCAGATATATACCGATTCTTTTTGTGTGGCTATTCCTTTTTTATTACAAGGAGGCATCAACCAATTTTGTGGTATATAATTGGTTAAAGCTTCCTTACGAATCAAACCTCTCCTCCGCGATCTGGTTTTTTATAACAACACTTCAAAAAATATTCTTATTGCTTATTTTGGTTATATTTTTCTCCGGGATTATCCGTTCCTATTTTTCACCTGACAAAACACGGAAACTTCTGGAAGGGAAATCGCTCTTTCTTGGAAATGTACTTGCTTCGCTGCTTGGCATTCTTACTCCATTTTGCTCCTGCTCGGCAATACCCTTATTTTTGGGATTTGTTGAGACTGGAATCCCTCTTGGAGTTACATTTTCATTCCTGATTGCAGCACCGATGATTAATGAAGTAGCTGTAATAATGCTATTTAGCCTGTTTGGATGGAAAGTTGGTACCGTTTACATAATCATGGGATTACTCATTGCAATCTTGTCGGGATGGATTATCGGGAGGCTTAGGCTTGAACGGTGGCTTCAGGAATGGGTGATGAATCTAAAAACAGGCAAAATAGCTTTCGAAGGTGAAGAATTTAACTTCGGGGGTCGCATTCGGGCTGGTACTGTTGCTGTAAAGGAGATTATCTCGAAGATCTGGCTCTATATGATCGGTGGTATTGCAATTGGCGCCATCATTCATGGTTATGTCTCTACCGACTTTATGGCTTCAATTCTTGATAAATCTGACTGGTATTCTGTCCCATTGGCCGTTTTGGCAGGTATACCGCTTTATACCTGTTCCCCGGGAGCTGTTCCGATTGTATTTACCCTGATCGAAAAAGGGGTTCCTCTTGGAACTGCCCTGGCTTTTATGATGGCAGTTATCGGTATTTCACTCCCGGAATTGATTATCCTGAAAAAGGTTTTAAAACTCCAGTTTATGCTGACCTTTATCGCAATTATTGCAACGGGAATTATGATCGTTGGTTACAGCCTGAATTTTTTATTCTAAACATTAACTGTTATTTAGATCAAACCTAAATTCCATTCTCCCCTTGCAGATCATCAGGAATGGTCTTAATTTTATGGCATAGTTTATTCCTATTCTGATATGAACAAACGCCTTATTTCTCTTTTATTTGCCGCACTTGCAACGCTGGTAACGGTAAAAGCACAGGAACCTACAACCTGGCGCGGCCCGGGCTCTACAGGTAATTATTCCGAAACCGGTTTACTCAAGTCATGGCCTGCAAGCGGTCCGGAAATAATTTGGCATTTTGATGAACTTGGAGATGGATTCTCGTCCCCCGTTTTTGCTAATGATAAAATCTATATTTCCGGAGCAATTGAGAATAAAGGTTTTATCTACGCCTTAAATCCGGATGGAAAACTTCAATGGAAAGAATCGTATGGTGAAGAGTGGATTGAAAATTATCCCGGTTCGCGGGGAACCCCCTCTGTTATGGGTGACATGCTTTATATGTACTCCGGAAATGGGGTGGTTACCTGCATGAATGCAACCAATGGCGCATTACTTTGGAAAAAGGATGTCATGAAAGAGCTTAGTGGCGAGAATATTAACTGGGGGGTAACTGAAACCTTAGTCATTGATGGAGATAAAGTATTCGTCACCCCAGGTGGAACAACAAACAATGTGGTTGCCTTGAACCGCATTAATGGCCAGGTGATCTGGAGCAGCAAAGGACTGGGTGAAAAACCGGCATACTGTACCCCGCTTATTGTGAAATTATCAACACGTAAATTACTGATAACCATGACCGCAAAGCATATTATCGGATTAGATGCTCAAACCGGTACCATGTTGTGGTCCTACGAACATATTAATCAATGGGATGTCCAGGCGAATACTCCGTTATTTTATCAAAACAGCCTTTTTTGTTTTAGCGGATATGGTCAGGGTGGAGTAAAACTGGATTTAAAGGCAGAAGGCACTCAGGTTACCAAGGCCTGGTTTAGCAAAAAAATGGATAGCCGGATCGGCGGCGCCGTTGTATTGGATGGATATATTTATGGATCAGGGGATAATACCAGAGACTGGCAGTGTATTGAATGGAAGAGTGGTGAACAGAAATATGCTTCTCAGGCTATTGGAAAAGGTAATATAATTTCTGCTGACGGAATGTTGTTTTGTTATAGCGAGAAAGGGGAGCTGGCCTTAATTCCAGCCTCGCCACTTGGCTTTAATTTGACAGGTAAGGCAAAGGTTGAACTTGGCTCAGGGCAGCATTGGGCCCATTTGGCGATCAATAATGGCCGTCTTTTTGTCCGACACGGGAAATCATTAATTGCATACAAGATAAAGTAATTTATTGCAGGCATGCCGGATAAAAATTATTTCGAAGCGGGAGAAGGGGTGGTTTAGCCAATTCTCCCGTTTAAAATTTTCAAAAAACAAGATTTATTATGAAGAAGATATCTCTGCTATTTTTAGGCATGATTTTTACTTATTCAGCATACAATCAGGTTATTGGGTGGAGAGGGCCGAACCGCGACGGGAATTTCGCGCAAACAGGATTACTTAAATCATGGCCTACTGAAGGGCCCCGGTTAATTTTAAAAGTCGATAAACTTGGAAAAGGGTACTCTTCGCCAGTGGTAGCAAATCAGACGATCTATATTACAGGGATGATTGATACTTTGGACTATCTTTCAGCGGTCGATTTTCAGGGAAAAATAAAATGGCAGGTTCCCTACGGCCGTTCATGGTCAAAATCGTTCCCCGATACCCGTTCTACCCCCACAGTGGAAGGCGACAGGGTCTATGTTATTGGTGGTATGGGACGGCTCGTGTGCATCGATGCCAATACCGGCAAGGAGAACTGGGCTGTCGATTCGGATAAGGATTATAATGCCGAATGGCACAACTGGGGCGTCTCGGAGTCTCCGTTAATTATTGATAATAAGGTTGTTTGTACATCCGCCGGAAGGGAGACCTCCATGGTTGCTTTTGACAAAATGACAGGTAAGCTAATCTGGAAAAGCGAGTCTGTTGGAGGTAACCGGGCCTATGCCTCACCAACTGTTTATCAATACAAAAAATTCAGATTTATTCTTGCTGTTACTACTACCCACCTGATTGCTCTTAATCCGGCAAACGGCACCACTGCCTGGAGTTACAAATATTTTAAAAAAGAGCTGATCAAGGATGATGATATGGATCTGATCTGGACCAATACTCCGCTGTTTAAGGATGATGAGATTTTTCTTACAATGGGGTATGATTATCCGGCAGTAATGTTGAAAATGGACTCAACCGGAACTTCTGTAACTGAAAAATGGATTGATCATACCCTTGATAATCATCATCATGGAGTGATGGTAGCAGATGGTTATATTTATGGATCAAACTGGATTGGCAACGGAAAGGGAAAATGGGTTTGCCTGAAATGGGATACCGGTGAAGTAAAATATGAGACAGACTGGATCAATAAAGGTTCACTCATCGGCGCGGATAACCTGTTTTATGCCTACGAAGAGAAGACCGGCACCGTTGGCCTGATTAAACCAAATCCCGAAAAATGGGAGGTGATCAGTTCATTTAAAATTACTTATGGTACCGGCCCCCATTGGGCACACCCATTTATCAGTGACGGAAAGCTCTGCTTACGGCATGGTGAGGTTTTAATGATCTATAACATTAGTAATCAATAGGTAATTAGGAACTTCGCCAAAAGGCTTTTAGGGTTTTATCCCTTCGTTCCTTCAGCCTAATAGCCGAATCGCCGAATAGTCTAAACGCATAATAGTCGAATAGTTCTCTTTAAATTTTAACTATGAAATTATTTCTAAGTCTGATTCTGTTATTTCATTTTTCTGCATCATCCTTTGGGCAGGATATCGTGCAATGGCGTGGCCCTTCGCGGGATGGAATATACAATGAAAAAGGGTTGTTAAAAATATGGCCGGAAGCAGGACCCAAAGCCGAATTGGAGATTTCCGGATTCGGAAAAGGGTATTCGCAACCGGTTGTCTGTAATTCAATAATATATATAACTGGTATTAAGCAGGATACTATGGATGTGATTTCGGCTTATGATATGACTGGAAAAATGCTCTGGAATCAGATCTATGGCCATGCCTGGGCTAATTCATTCCCCGATACACGTTGTACACCGACCATTGAGAATGGCAAAATTTACCTGATCTCAGGAATGGGGACAGTATGCTGCCTGAATTCAGCTGATGGAAAGATACTATGGTCACAGGATGGTCATACTCCATTTAATGGCCGCTATGATCGTTGGGGTGTTTCTGAATCGGTTCTCCTAACGGATCAGGCGGCACTTTATGTCTGCGGCGGCGATGAAACAACGGTTGTCGCATTTGACAAGATTACCGGTCAATTGCTCTGGAAAACAAAAAGTGTCGGAGGAGCAAGGGCTTATGTTTCATCTTTACTCATCGAGCAAAATGGGATGAAAATTGTAGTTGCTGAGACAAGCCGTAACCTGATCGGAATTAATGCGTTGGATGGTGAGATCCTCTGGAATTTTGATCTTACCCCTTTTCAACAGGTAAAAATGGGAAAGGGGATCAATACGAATACCCCGCTTTATCACAATGGGGAGATTTTCATGACCAATGGCTATGATCAAACTGCATTAATGCTTTCAATTGCAGCCGACGGGCGCTCATTGTCATTAAAATGGAAAAATGAGGTACTCGATACTCATCATGGGGGCGTGGTGCTCGTTGATGGCAATCTGTATGGCACAAACTGGGTCGATAACAGCAAGGGTCAATGGGTTTCGCTGGATTGGGCTACCGGAAAAACAAACTGGACAAAAGAATGGTATTCAAAAGGTTCGATTATCTCGGCTGATGGTTTACTTTATTGCTACGAAGAAAAGGGGGGAAATGTAGCGCTTGTTCAGCCTGACACCACCGATTTCAAAATAATCAGCACGTTTAAGTTTGAAGGGGGAGAGGGGCCTTATTGGGCTCATCCATCCATATATAACGGAAAACTTTATCTCCGTCATGGAAATATTATGCGGAGTTATAATATCAAAGGGGTTTAAAACTACTGCTTAAAGTCTGGAATGTTTAACAGCAAGATTCTCAATAGTTCGATTTACCTGGTCTTATCGGTCTGCTTCCTCGCAATAATTTGGTGGCTGATGAAAGATCCAACGTCGCAATTTACCGAAAGTCTTCCGGGGCTCGATAAACGCGGAGTGTCCGATACGGTAACAGAAAATATTGAAATCGGTAAAATATTTGAGGCTAATGCTTTGCAATATAAGGATATGTCTGAATCCTGGCCTCGCTTCAGGGGCGAGAATTTAGATAATATTTCGGCTTCCCATGTCAGATTAAAGGATAAATTCGGTCCTAAAGGTGCCGATATCCGTTGGACGATCCCCCTGGGTGAAGGGCATTCAGGAGCTGCGATTTATAAGGGACTTGTTTACGTTCTGGATTACAACGAAAAGGAGAAGGCCGATTTATTACGCTGTTTTTCGCTTTCTGAGGGTAAGGAGTTGTGGAAAAGAGGCTATCATATCTCAATTAAGCGGAATCATGGGATGTCGCGGACCATTCCATCCATAACTGAAAAATATATCCTCACGATGGGACCCCGGTGTCATGTCATGTGTCTTGATCGTGTAACCGGAAATTTTCGCTGGGGAATTGATGTGGCAAAAGAGTATTCGGTAGAGATCCCTTTCTGGTACACAGGACAATGTCCATTGATTGATAATGAGATAGCCGTCATTGCCATTGGTGGAAAGGCACTTATGATTGGTGTCAGTTGCGAAACGGGAAAAAAACTATGGGAAACACCGAATCCTGATGGGTGGAAGATGTCTCACTCTTCAATCATGCCGTATACTTTTGGTGGGCGCAAAATGTTTGTTTACAGTGCGATAGGTGGACTTATCGGAATTGCTGCCGATGGTACTGATGTTGGAAAGGTACTTTGGAAGGCTCCGGCATGGAACCATGCGGTGGTGGCCCCCACACCGGTGTGCATGCCCGATGGAAAGATATTTATTACCGCAGGTTATGGTGCAGGAGCCATGGTGCTTCAACTTAAGAAAAATGGGGCTGATTTTACAGTTGATGTTTTGCAGCAATATCTTCCCCGATTTGGTCTTGCCAGCGAACAGCAAACACCGGTCTATTGGCAAGGTCATCTTTTCGGGATATTGCCTAAAGATGCCGGTTCGCTGCGAAATCAGTTCGTTTGCGTTAATCCCGCCGATTGCAAAAAAATGATCTGGACCAGCGGTCCAACTGCACGATTCGGGCTGGGCCCATACTTTATAGCGGATAATAAATTTTTCATCCTCGACGATGAGGGAACTTTAACGATTATCAAACCAAGCACCTCGAAGTATAGCCAACTTGATCAGATTAAAGTGATTAAGGATGGGGCAGATGCCTGGGCTCCACTTGCCATTGCAAATGGATATTTGATATTAAGAGACTCAAAAACAATGGTTTGCATAAATATGAATCTTTAGTTGGAGCTTATGAAAAACAAGGGTATTGTTATTTTTTTAATTATTCTGACCATTGTAATTGTAACAGTTGTTACACTTGACTATTACTCTTCCAAACCTGATGAGTTACCCGAAAATCCGTATGCACTTAATCTTACATCATTTGAAAAGGTTGATAATTCACAAATTATTTATACTGAAATTCGTGATTTTACGATAAACTTCTCTGAACCGGCAGGGATCTGCTGCACGAAGGATCAGATTTATGTTGTTGGCGATCAGAAAATGCAAATCATCGACAGCTATGGAAAGTTAATTCATGAATTTAAATTCGACCAAAAACCAACCTGCGTTTATACTTCGGCACAAAATATATTTATTGGTTTTCGAAAGTCAGTTTCCGTACTAACTGGCGATGGGGTGAAAATTATGGACTGGAACTCTTTTTCCGACAGTACGGTAATCACCTCAATCACTGAAAAATCGGGTATTATTTTTATCGCTGATGCAGGAAAACGAATTATAAGGAAGTATAATCCTGAAGGGTTATCACTTGGGGTAATTGAAGGCAAATCCGAAAACGAACAGATTCATGGATTTATTATTCCAAGTCCCTATTTTGATATCGCTTTTAATGCAGATGGCGAGTTTTGGGTAGTCAACCCTGGAAAACATGCACTTGAAAACTATACGATCAATGGTGATCTTCGCACATGGTGGAAGGCAACTTCTGTTCGGATTGAAGGTTTTAGCGGATGCTGCAATCCTGCTCATTTCGCCTTTCTCCCCGATGGTAGTTTTGTAACCAGTGAAAAAGGGAGAGTGAGGATCAAAATCTATAAACCTTCGGGTGAGTTTCTGGGTGTTGTAGCAGCCCCTTCAAAATTTGAGCAAAACAGCCATCCACCAGATTTAGCCACCGATAATTCGGGAAATATTTATGCGCTGGATTTGGATAAGAAGATGATCCGGCAATTTGTAAAAAAAGAGAAATAATGAACCGAAAAGATTTTTTTAAACATGCAGGACGTTGGGTTATCTTATCCGGGATCGGACTTCTGAGTGCATTTCTCTTGGCTGAACAGAAGGTTGTTACGCCCGAAAATTGTTCTGCAGGACCCTTATGCCGAAATTGCGGTAAATACGCTAAATGTGAACTCCCACAAGTAAATAAGGAGCGAAAAAATGGAAAATAGTTATAAAAACAGCAGGCGCGATTTTATTAAAAAAGGGACCCGTGTTTCGTTGCTGCTTACGCTGGGAGTTGTCGGAGGAATTGGGGCAAGGCACCTCACCACGGAGAAGTATGTCTGGCAAATTGATCCTTTTAAATGCACCCAATGCGGCAGGTGTGCCACCTCGTGTGTGATGACCCCGTCAGCAGTAAAGTGTATTCATTCATTCGATCTTTGTGGTTATTGCGACCTCTGCGGCGGTTATCTGAAGCCCGATGCGAATCAACGTTCAACGGCCGCTGAAAATCAGCTTTGTCCAACTGCTGCTATACAACGAAAATATATTGAAGAGCCTTATTTTGAATATGTTATTGATGAGAAACTTTGCATCGGTTGTGCAAAATGTGTCAAAGGTTGTACCTCGTTTGGGAATGGATCGCTCCATTTGCAGATTATTCAGAATCGCTGTCTGAATTGTAATCAATGTTCGATCGCCAGGCTATGTCCCTCTGAAGCGATTTCGCGGGTTAAAGCCAGCAATGCTTATAAAGTCAAGGGGAGTTTCACAAAAGAGGGGTAATCCGGAAAACAAATTGAAAAATGAATAAATGGACTAAAATAGTGTTGATTTTTGCCTTGCTGATTTTCAGTTTGGAGGGAATCGCTCAAAAACAGCGGTTTCCGAAACCTGAATTTGGAACAGGATACAGTCAGCCAACCCCCGTAACCCCGGAACCTCGTGCTTTGGCACTCGAATATACCGATGTTTTTGTATTATTGATAGTTCTCTCTCTGGCAAGCTGGATAGCCATCAAAAACCGTTCGCGTAAAAAAATGGTCTGGCTATCTGTATTTACCTTGCTTTACTTCGGTTTTTACAGGGATGGGTGCATTTGTTCCATCGGGTCTGTTCAGAATGTTGCCCTTACGATTTTCGACCCGGGATATGCCATTTCAATCACTACGTTACTTTTTTTTCTCATTCCTCTCGTTTTCACCCTCTATTTTGGAAGAACCTTTTGTGCCGGAGCGTGTTCATTGGGTGCCATTCAGGACTTATTGATTGTTAATCCTTTATCTATGCCGCAGTGGTTACGGCAAATCCTTGGGCTTATTCCATATCTCTACCTTTCATTAGCCCTCTTATTTGCAGCTACGGGTACAGATTTTATAATTTGCAGATACGATCCGTTTGTGGGAATCTTTCGGATGGATGCGGCATTTCACATGGTGGTCCTTGGGATTGCATTTTTATTGATGGGAATGTTTATTGCCCGACCATACTGCCGCTTCTTATGCCCTTACGGAGTGTTATTAAACTGGATGTCAAGGTTTTCAAAATGGCATCTGCCAATAACCCCTGCCGCTTGCATTCAATGTAAACTATGCAGCGATTCATGCCCCTTTGACGCAATAGATTATCCCACCGATGAAAAGCTGGTAAAGAAGAGGATATGGGGCGTAAACCGATTCCTGGTTTATGTTATATTGATCCCCATCTGGATTCTGACAGGTGGATTTGCGGGATCAATGGCACATACCTGGATCTCAAAAGCCAACTCCAAAGTTTATCTTGCAGAACTCTTAATCAGAAATCCTGAAGTTCAAAATGATGAAAAAAACCTGGATGTTCAGGCCTTTCTTAGTTCAGGTAAATCAATGGAAATGCTTGTCAGTGAAGCTACAATAATTCGTCAGAAATTTTATACCGGATGCTGGATTGCCGGCGGATTTATGGGGCTCGTCATTGGAATGACCTTGCTCAATCAGATCATCTTCAGGACGAAATATGACTATCAACCTGATAAAGGAAATTGTTACAGCTGTGTCCGCTGTGTTAGCTATTGTCCGGTAAAATAATGATGTTTTAATCACTCATGAGAATGGAACACGATAGTAAACTGAAATTATCTTTCAATATTGCCCTGGTTTCAGGGATATTCTGCTTAACAGTGGCATTGCTGCTGTTACTCAATTTCATGCAGATGTCCATGAATAAACCTCTTGAAAGTAAGGCGCTTACCTCATTAGTAAAACGACTCAGTCAGGAACCCAATAGTGATGAATTAAAGCAGGAGATCCGGAATTTTGACCTGCTTGCCCGTAAGGCCTATTTTAACGCTCAATGGCAAGTTAAAACCGGAGGTTATCTTTTACTGTTCGGTTCAATAGTTCTGGCATTTTCATTACGGGTTTTGATCAGCTTAAGAGCTAAGATTGATGAACCGTTGGAGAAAACAGATAATGAATTGATCAGTAGGATGATGACTCAGCGATGGGTTGTTGTCACGGGCATTTGTCTGATCGTTTTTGGATTGGCGGCCTCCTACGCTTCGGTTGATCACCTCCGAAAGTATTCAGTGAATGAAGCCGTTACAAAAAATAAACCTGCAGATGATCAGGACAAAATTGAGATTATCCGGGTTGGTCAGCCTGCTGCAAAAGTGGATTCTTCGGTTAACCCTGCTAATTCGACAAATACTAACCCTGTAGGCGCGGTAAATTCAGAAAAGGTACCTCCACAGGTCAGAGTAAAAAGTGCTTTTCCGGATTCCAAAGAGATCAGGGCAAACGTTCCTTCATTTCGGGGTCCGTTTGGAAATGGTGTATTTTATTCAAAAGGAACCCCTGTTGAATGGGATGCAGCCTCGGGAAAAAATGTAATCTGGAAAACTCAGGTTCCCCAAAAAGGGTATAATTCACCCGTAATCTGGGATAAAAAGTTGTTTCTGTCGGGAGCTGATAATAATTTGCGTGAAGTGTATTGCTTTGATATTGTTTCAGGTAAACTGCTTTGGAAACAGGCGGTTGACAAGATCCGGGGGAGTCCGGCTTTAGCACCGAAGGTTACTGAAGATACCGGTTACGCAGCTTCTTCGCTTACCACCGATGGTAATCACGTGTTTGCGATGTTTGCAACCGGGGATATTATCTGTTTTGATATGGATGGTGCGCGAGTGTGGGGACGCAATCTTGGAGTTCCTGATAACCACTACGGTCATGCCTCGTCACTAATCATGTGGAAAGATAAAATCTTTATCCAGTACGATACAAATAAAAGCAGAAAGCTGATGGCCCTCAAAGCTACAACAGGAGAGACAGCATGGGAAACCCTTCGAAAGGGGAAAATATCATGGGCAAGCCCGATTTTAGCCGAGATCAGTGGAAAATATCAGGTCATCCTCTCCACCGACCCTATGGTAGCCGGTTATGACATCGAAACGGGAAAAGAACTTTGGTCAGTCGATTGTATGATGGGAGAGGTCGGACCATCTCCGGGATTCGGCAACGGTCTGGTTTTTGCCGCAAATGAATATGCCCGACTCGTGGCTATTGATCCGGTAAAAAAAGCAAAAGTCTGGGAAAGTGACGAATATATGCCTGAAGTTGCCAGTCCGGTAGCTGCGAATGGCCTCCTTTTTATAACTACAAGCTATGGCGTACTGGCGTGTTATGATGCTAAAACAGGGGAGAAATACTGGGTTAAAGAAGATGGGACCGGTTTCTATTCATCACCGGTTATTGTTGATAATAAATTATATACATTTAATACTGCCGGAAAGATGAAGGTTTTTGAAGTAGGAAAATCGGAGAAAATTCTTGGCCAGGGGGATGCCGGGGAAAAAATTACCACCACCCCTTGCTTTAAGGATGGAAGGATGTATCTGCGGACCCCAAAATTCATCTATTGTATCGGTAAAAAATAAGATTCAAAGTTTTTCAAATGGTTCAAAATCGGGATAATGATTGACCTAAGTAAGATAGATCGTACAATTGCAGAAAAGGGGAGTACAAAAACTGCTTTAATTCCTATTCTTCAGGCAATTCAGCGTGAATATAACTATTTGCCTGAGGATGCTTTACGAAGGGTTAGCGAAACTACGGATATAAATCCTGCCGAAATAATCGGTGTGGCAAGTTTTTATTCCCAATTCAGACTGGCTCCCGTTGGCGAACATATTGTACGGGTTTGCGTGGGCACTGCCTGCCATGTTAAAGGGGCGGGACTGGTATATGATTCATTGAGAAGGGCATTTAATCTGAAAGAGGGGCAGAACACCGATCAAGAGCGAAAATACACCATCGAAAAGGTGAGTTGTCTGGGATGTTGTACGTTAGCTCCTGTTGTTCAGATCGATCAGGTCACATACGGGCATGTAACTTCCGACAAGGCGGCTGATATTATTAAAGATTTCGAAAGCATTAAGGATAAAAAAGGAAAAAACCTGTTTCGAAAGGGTGATGGAACTGAAATACAGGGTGAAATAAGGATCGGCCTCGGTTCGTGTTGCGTGGCCAGTGGTAGCAGTGACATTAAAGATGCCGTAGAACAAACGATTAATCAAACCGGGTTGCATGTAAAACTTAAAAGTGTGGGGTGCGTAGGGATGTGCCATCAGGTACCTCTTGTCGAAATTGTTCCCACCAAAGGGGAGCCAACACTCTATTCAAAAGTAAAACCTGAAGATATACAGCAAATTGTAACCTCTCATTTTCAGCCGGTGGGTCGTTTTTCGAGGTTAAAAAATAAATTTTGGAATGCCATTGAGAACATTCAAACCGATCAGCAATGGAAGGGTATCGAACGTTATGAACTCAATATCAGGGAAAAACAGGTCTCTTCCTTTCTGGGAAAACAATTTCCGATCGCAACAGAACACCGGGGAATGATAAACCCGCTTGATATTGAGGAGTATAAGCAGCATGGTGGTTTTTTGGCGCTTAAAAAAGTGTTCAGCGAATTTACGCCGGAACAGGTTATTGATAAGATTAAAATAAGTGGAATCCGGGGTCGGGGAGGGGCTGGCTTTCCTACCGGGATTAAATGGGAGCTTGTAGCCAGACAGGAGAGCGCAATTAAATATCTGATTTGCAATGGTGACGAAGGTGATCCGGGAGCGTTTATGGACCGTATGTTGCTCGAATCGTATCCATACCGCGTTATCGAAGGGATGATTATTGCAGCTTATGCCGTAAACAGCAGCGAAGGTTACTTTTATATTCGTGCAGAATATCCCCTCGCAGTAACCCGAATCCGGGAGGCCCTCGCGATATGCAGGAATAATAACCTGATAGGCAATAATATACTTGGTTCTGGTTTCAATTTTAATGTTCAAATTTACGAAGGTGCCGGGGCTTTTGTCTGCGGCGAGGAGACTGCCTTAATTCAGTCAATTGAAGGTAACCGCGGTTTTCCTCATCTGCGGCCACCCTTTCCGGCAGTGAAAGGAGTGTTCGGATTACCCACCCTGGTTAATAATACTGAAACATTTGCCCAGATTTCTTTCATTATGCGGGATACTGTCGACCAGTTTACCCGAATTGGAACGGAGAAAAGCAAAGGAACGAAGGTGTTTGCTCTTGCCGGGAAAGTAGCCCGCGGAGGATTGATTGAAGTTCCGATGGGTATGACTATCAGGCAGATCGTTGAAGAAATAGGGGGTGGAATTGCCAATGGACGCCAATTTAAAGCAGTCCAGATAGGAGGGCCTTCGGGTGGCTGTATACCTGCAACTCTTCAGGATACACCCATTGATTATGAATCTCTTACAAGCCTTGGTGCAATGATGGGTTCAGGTGGATTGATCGTCCTTGACGATACCGATTGTATGGTAGATATTGCCCGTTTCTTCCTTTCGTTTACTCAGGATGAGTCGTGTGGCAAATGTACGTTTTGCCGCGTAGGAACCAAACGGATGCTCGATATTATGGATAATCTGACCAGCGGAAAGGGTCAGCCTGGTGATCTGGAGAAACTGGAAACACTTGCCGAATGGACCGGTAAAGGTTCCCTTTGCGGGCTGGGACGTACAGCTCCAAATCCGATTCTGAGTACGTTAAAATATTTCAGAGAGGAATATGAGGCTCATTTACAAGGTATTTGCCCTACAGGAAAATGTCCTGAGCTGATAAAATACTCAATTAATGATGATTGTATCGGTTGTACCCTTTGTGTGCAACGGTGCCCGGTAGAGGCGATTCCTTTTCTTCCTCATCAAAAACATGTGATTAATACCGATTTATGCATCAAATGTGATGCCTGTCGTCAGGTATGCCCTGTTGATGCGGTAGTTGTAAAATAATTATTTTAAAGATTAATAATCCATTAAAATTTGTAAAACATTAATGATTCAAATCAAGATAAACGGGGAGAATATTTTAGTTGAAGATGGGACTCCGTTAATCAAAGCGGCCGAGGCAGCAGGATTTAAGGTTCCGTCGCTCTGTTATAATGATGAGCTGGGACATTTTACATCATGCATGCTCTGTCTTGTAAAGGATGGGGAGAATGGCCGTTTATTTCCATCGTGCTCGGTACCCGCAACCGAAGGTATGTCCATAATTACAGATGATCAGGAGATCAGAGAAGCCCGGTTAACCGGCCTGGAGCTACTTTTAAGCGAACACGTCGGGGATTGTCAGGCACCATGTCAGGTGACATGCCCGGCACACATGGATATTCCGCAAATGAACAGATTAATTGCAGCAGGAAAATTCAAAGAGGCCTTAAGAGTGGTCAAAAAAGATATCGCACTTCCTTCAGTTTTGGGAAGAATCTGTCCCGCTCCATGCGAAGGCGCCTGTCACCGGGGAACAGTCGATTCTTCGGTGTCAATATGCCTGCTGAAACGATTTGTGGGGGACGAAAATGATCTTCATCCCTTCGACGCACTTCCACTGAACGGGAAGAAGGTGGCCATTATAGGCGCTGGACCTGCCGGTCTGGCCGCTGCATTTTATATTCAGTTAAATGGTTATCAAACAGTATTATATGATAAAGAGTTGGCCCCTGGCGGGTTACTTCGGACCAATATCGATCCTGAAGTGTTGCCTGTAGCCGTTCTGGACCGGGATATCAGCGCCATATTGAGCACAGGAGTGCTGTTTATTGGTGATACAGCAATTGATAAATCTTTATTTCAGCAAATTTCAACTCAATTTGATGCAGTAGTTATTGCTACTGGTGCAATTGTTGACGAGCTGCGGGATTGGGGATTTCTGACCCATGCCAAAGGAATAGATGCAGAACGGAACAGCTATGAAACTTCAATGAAGGGGGTTTTTGCCATTGGAAACACCTTGCGATTTTCCAGAATGTCTGTCCGTCCAATCGGGCAGGGAAAAGAGGTGGCCTGGTCTGTAAAACAATATTTATCCGGCGAAGAACCCAGGGGGGAACCCAGGTTATTTAATTCGCGTTTTGGGAGACTGTTTCAGGATGAGATTTCGGAATATTTGAAAGAATCGGTGCTATCCGGTAAGGTTATTTCAAACGACATAATATCAAAAGGTTATACACAGGAAGAGGCAATGCTTGAGGCCAAACGATGTCTCCATTGTGACTGCCGTGATATCGAAAATTGCAAATTAAGGGATTTATCAGGAAAATATAATGCAAACCAACGCCGGTACGCTGGCAATGTGCGTAAGTTGATGACAAAGCATTTTGCCCATTCAATCGTTTATGAACCTTTGAAATGCATTAAATGTGGAATTTGTGTGCGATTGACATCAAAATATCAGGAGAAATATGGATTCTCATATATTGGTCGTGGATTCGATGTTCAAATTGGTGTCCCTTTTAATGAAACATTGGAAGCAGGCCTTGCAGAAACTGCCGAAAAAGTGGCCCAGGCATGCCCAACGGGTGCATTAACCGTAAAAGATTAATTATGAAGATATTATTTTTAACGCTATGGATTTTTATTGTAATATCGGGTGCGAATGGCCAGACTTCGACCGATTGGACCAATTTTCGCGGCAGCCAGGATCTCTTAGGCACAACAGCGGTGAACTTTCCCGACAAACCTAAATTACTATGGAGTTTTCAGACCGGTGATAATATTAAATCAGCCGCTGTGATTGCAAATGGAAAAATTGTGGTCGGCGCTACTGATGGGATAATATACTGTTTAGATCTCAAAGGAAAATTACTGTGGAAATACAAGACGGAGAATTCAATCGAAGCGCCTGCCCTGATTTTAAATAACCGTATTTTTATTGGAAACCTCGATGGAAATCTCTACGCACTGAAGCTTAATGATGGGTCGCTGATCTGGAAATACAAAACGGACAACCAAATCATGGGATCTGCAAATTATTGGAAATCAGGCTTTAAAACATGGTTGATTGTAGGAAGTTATGATTATAACCTCCATTGTGTCGATGCCCAGACTGGTAAGATGAAATGGAAATACGAGTCGGATAATTTTATTAATGGGGAGGCTGCCTGTTTTAATGGGAAGGCCATCTTTGGAGGCTGTGATGGCTTCCTGCACATTGTAGATATTAACAGCGGGAAATCAGATTCAAAAATCAATGTTGCCACTTATGTTGCCGGTTCATGTCCGGTTAATGATCAAATGGCCTATATCGGCGATTATGATGGAAAATTTTCAAAAGTTGATATCAGGGCAGGGAAAATAATCTGGAGTTGGGAAAATAAGGATGCCAAACAGCCATTTATCGCATCAGCTTCATTATCAGAGGATAGAATTGTAACCGGTAATCGTGATAAGTTTGTATATTGTTTCGATAAAAGCAGTGGTAAACTTTTGTGGAATTTTAATACGGAAAACCGGGTTGAAGCTTCACCGGTGATAATACGGGATAA
The DNA here is from genome assembly GCA_947475715.1 of Prolixibacteraceae bacterium. Classification (GTDB taxonomy): domain Bacteria; phylum Bacteroidota; class Bacteroidia; order Bacteroidales; family Prolixibacteraceae; genus JAAFHB01. Next base: position 36,932 of record CANJNY010000014.1, on the reverse strand, counting down.
AGTGTTAACAGCCAATATGAGAGGTGATCTGGCATTACTGAATATTGTGGATGGCTCTGTGATCTGGAAATACGAGGTGGGCAATTCCATTGTTCATAATCCGGCTGTTATCGAAAATCTGATGGTGGTCTGTGCGCTGAACGGAACCATCTATTGTTTTGGAAAATAAGTAATCAGAAAGATTTAATTTTATTCTTCACCATGAAAATAGTACAGATTATACCGGGTTCAGGAGGAAGTTTTTATTGTGGAAACTGCCTTAGAGACAGTAAATATGTTGTTGCCCTGCGTGAACAGGGTCACGAGGTGATTAAAATTCCGATGTATCTGCCTATTTTTTCAGATGAACACGATATTGAAGATATTCCGGTTTTTTATGGTGCTGTAAGTATTTATCTGAAACAGCTTTATCCGATTTTCAGAAGGGCTCCTGCATGGGTTGACCGCATTCTTAATTCAAAGCCAATGCTCAGTATGGCAGCTTCGATGGCAGGATCGACTGATGCCAAAGGACTTGAAGAGATGACCGTTTCGATGTTGCTTGGTGAAGATGGCAAACAAAATGAAGAGCTTGAGCGGCTGGTTGACTGGATAGGTGAGCATTGCCACCCGGATGTCATTCATATCTCAAATGCACTCTTGCTTGGCCTGGCGCACCGGCTTAAGGAGCGGTTCAATGTTCCTGTTGTCTGTTCGCTGCAGGATGAGGATGTATGGGTTGATGCCATGCAACCTGCCTTCCGTGATCAAATCTGGAAACTCATGAGTGCGAAATCAAAATACGTTGATCTTTTTATCGGAGTGAGCCATTTTTTTTCAAAGGTGATGGTCGGGCGGATGGCCCTGCCTGTTGAGAAAATCAAAAGCCTATACCTGGGTGTAGACCCCGATGATTACGAATTTATGCCAACCAAAGAGAAGAAACGTAATATCGGGTATATTTCGAGGATGTGTCCCGAAAATGGGTTGGATATCCTGGTTGATGCCTTCGTTCTTTTGAAAAGAATACCCGGTTTCGAAGATGTTCGGCTTCTGCTTACAGGAGGTTCAACGGGAGCGGATACTAAATATATTTCAAAGATCATCAAGTATTTAACTAAAGCGAATCTTAATGATATGGTTGAATTTATCGATGATTTTGAAGAGAACGCCCGGGTAGACTTTTTCAGACGGGTATCAGTAATCTCGGTTCCTGTCAGAAAAGGGGAAGCTTTTGGAATGTATCTGCTGGAGTCGATGGCTTCGGGTACACCGGTAGTTCAACCTGCATTGGGGGCATTTCCTGAAATAATAGGTTTATCAGGCGGCGGAATAGTTTATGAGCCCAATACCCCCGAAGCACTTTGCGATGCATTAGCCGGTCTTTTACCGGATTCTGAAAAATTAAATAAGCTTAGCCTTGCTGCCCGGAAGGGGGTAGAGCTGAATTTTAACATACACGATCATGCCAAAGAGATGATTGATGTTTATCAAAAACTCCGGATATGATTCTTCAATTAAAAAACATTTTTAAAGGTTATGGTGACCCTCAGAAAAACAATTTCCGAAGAGTTCTTGAAGATCTTAATTTAGAAGTTGATACCAATCAAAAGATAGCCATTGCCGGTCCAAGCGGATCGGGGAAGACAACCTTGTTAAATCTGATTGGGACACTTGATCAGCCCGATTCAGGTGAGATTACATTTAAAGGGACCAAAATTACCGGGTATTCGCAGGGACAACTGGCCCATTTCCGTAATTTAGAGCTTGGTTTTATTTTCCAGCTTCACCATCTTTTACCTCAATTCACGATCTGGGAAAACGTCCTTCTACCGGTTTTGCCTATAAAAAAAATCGCAGGCAAAGCCGAAAAAGAGTGGGCAGAGCATTTACTCCGCAAAGTTGGTATCTGGGAGCAACGGTTTCAGAAACCTTCGGAACTGTCGGGGGGTGAATGTCAGCGTACAGCTGTTGTCAGGGCACTAATCAACAAACCGCAGCTAATCCTTGCTGACGAGCCAACCGGAGCACTGGACGAGCAAAATGCCGGTCATCTTGCCCAATTATTAAACCATATCAGTGGCGAAGAGGGGGTTTCCCTGATCATCGTTACCCATTCGTCTGAACTCGCTTCGCAAATGGATAAAGTTTATCACTTAAAAAACGGAGAGCTTAAATGACACGTTTAAATCTGATATTCAATAACTTTACCTACTATATTAAGGCGAATATCCTCACCGCTTTAGGTGTTGCAATCAGTACCGCTGTGTTGACAGGTGGCTTGATTATCGGAGATTCAGTTACATATAGCCTGGAACAGTCTGTTTCTTTTCGATTAGGAAAAATAACCCACATTGTCACAACCGTTGATCGCTATTTTCGCTCTGAACTAGCTCAGGAGCTTGCAGCGAAAGGCGCTTTTGAGGTGGCTCCTGCACTTATCCTCGAGGGGATGGCTGTAACAGAGGGAGGAGGGGAGCGGGTTAATAAAGTTCAGTTTATTGCTATTGATAATCAGTTTGATAAAATATCTAAATCAAAGATATTTAATGATTTAAATGACAATGAAGTCATTATTAGTTTAAATCTTGCCGAACGGCTTCATTTAAAGCAAGGGGACAATTTCGTTGCCCGTATAAAAAAGGGGAGTCTGATGCCCATGAATGCGCCGTTTGTATCTGATGCTGAAACAAGCGTCTCCTTTCGTGCTTTAGTCAAAGAAATTGCCCATTCTCAGAATATGGCCCTTTTCAATCTGAAAAATGCTCAGACACCTCCCTATAATCTCTTCCTTTCGCTTTCAAGACTAAACTCGCTGATGAAGTTTAAGAACAAAGCCAACAGGCTTCTTATTTCAGCACCAGCATTGAATAACAAACAAATAACTAACCTCCTCGATAGCTGTATTACGCCGGAAGATGCCGGTTTAAAAGTAAAAGAGCTATCTGAATTAAAGGAAACCGAGATTAAATCCGAGCGTATATTCATTGATAATCAAATTATTGAAGCTTTTAAGCCTTTTGGGCAAACTCATCCAGTTCTGACCTATTTTGCCAATAGCATGGAATACGAAGGTAAATCAACACCTTATTCATTTATTTCAACAATAGATGATAATTCACTGGATGATAAGAGTATAATAATCAATGACTGGGTTTCGGCTGATCTGGCTGTGGAAGTTGGAGATTCCCTTTTAGTAAAATATTACGAGATAGGTCCGCTGCGTCAGCTGGTTGAAAAGGGGACTAAATTTATGATTCAGAAGATTGTTCCCATTGCAGGGAGATATGGTGACAGCGATTTGATGCCTTCTCTTCCGGGGATGTCGGATGCCGGTCATTGTCGTGATTGGGAGGCAGGAGTTCCGATTAAACTTGGATCAATTCGCCCCAAAGACGAGGCCTACTGGAATAAATTCAAGGGTACTCCCAAGGCTTTTATTTCGCTCAAAAAGGCCCGACAGATCTGGGGTAACCGATTCGGAACTTATACTGCCATCCGAATTAGTGAAAATATTTTTACTGAAAAAAAATACAAAGCACTCTTTACTTCATCAATTAAATCGCTAAATCTCGGTATTCTGGTTACCTCCGTCCGGAAAGATGGGCTTAATGCAGCACGTAACGGGGTAGATTTTAGCCAACTATTTTTAGGGCTGAGTTTTTTCCTGTTGGTTGCTGCCTTGATTCTGACCGCCTTATTATTCCTGTTAAATCTTGATAATCGCAAGTCAGAACTGGGAACACTTTTGATGCTTGGATTTACCCGGAATCAAATCCGACGACTTTTTCTATCCGAAGGGGCTCTTATTGCTTTAATTGGTGGTTTGTTCGGCCTGGGACTTGCACTGATTTATACCAAACTGATCTTTTTGGCTCTCAATACCCTTTGGTGGAGTGCGGTCCGAACTTCAGTGCTGATGATTGACATTAAAGTTACAACACTCTTAACCGGCTTGATCACCACTGTTTGTTTAACCGTAATGACCATTTTGTATCTACTCTCACGCAGTTTTAAACGTCAGGCGATGGAACTGCAACAGAACCACGATCATGAACCAAAGCCATTTATTACATGGACTAAAAAGTGGGGAATGGTTATTGCGATTAGTGTATCCATAGGTTTAGCTGCTTTTCAGCTGACCGGTGCGGATAAGTTAAATCCATCGCTCTTTTTTATTTCGGGAGGATTAATGCTATTGGGGCTAATACTTCTGGCCGATTATGTACTTCGGCAAAACCGCAGGATGATTATTAATGAGATTTCGTTCGATTCGATTAGTAAAAGGAACAGGTCTCAAAATTTGGGACGTTCACTGACCGTTATTATTTTATTTGCCCTTTCAACCTTTCTGGTTCTTTCAACGGGGGCAAACAGCGAAGGGTTGCAAACCGATGTAAATGAGAAGGGTAGTGGCACCGGTGGATTTAAGTATTTTGCTGAAACCTCCGTACCTGTACTTTTTAGTTTGAATGATAACGCTCGCCTGAAAAACGAAGGGATAACCAGCCGCTTCACTGCCGCCCAGTTTAGCCGGATTGATGGCGATGATGCCAGCTGCCTGAATCTGAACAGAGCCTCCAATCCCGCAATTCTTGGGGCAGATCCATCATTTTTCGTTGACAGGTTCAGTTTCGACACCAAATGCCCTGAAATCGGCTTAAAAGAGGTTTGGAAAGCAATGGATGAACCTTTGAACCGGGTGATTCCTGCGATTGCCGATCAAACGGTAATTCAATGGGGACTTGGAAAGAATATTGGTGATACGCTGATTTACCGCAATGAATTAGGCGATACATTACGATTAAAACTAATTGCAGGATTATCACCTTCTGTATTTCAGGGATATGTATTAATTTCAAATAATAATTTTCTGAAGAATTTTCCAACAAGCAGCGGCTCGAGCCTGTTTTTAATCGATGCTCCAAAGGAGTCTCAGAAAACGACCATGGAGGAACTCAAAAGTGTATTCCGTGATTATGGTTGGGAGATGACCACTGCCGGTGAGCGTTTAAACGAATTTAATTCAGTGGCAAATACTTATCTCTCGATCTTTCTTGCCCTGGGCGTGCTTGGATTGATACTGGGAACAATAGGACTTGCAGTGGTTCTGGCACGGACACTGCTCGAACGGACCAGCGAGATTGCCATCCTGTTGGCTTTGGGATTCACCAGGCGACAAGTGTTTCGTTCACTGGTTTGGGAATACGCAGTTTTATTAATTTGGGGTGTATTGATCGGATTTTTATCCGCGGTGGTGGCAATTCTTCCAAATTTGATCTCTTCCGGAAGTAAAGCTTCCTTTTACACTGTATTACTGATCATTACAATCATTTTATGCAATGGAATTATCTGGATTTCGCTCCTTTCGTGGGGTGGAATCAGGAAGAGAAGTTCGATTATTAATCAATTCGCCTGAAGGGATATTTTCCATCGAGCCTGAATCTTAAGTAATAAGAAGGGTTTAATGTCGTATTTCAATAATGGACTGATTTCTTAATGATTCAAAATAAAAAAATGCCATTAAAATAGATCTAATAAGTAACTTTCGTCCCTTTTGGGTCCCGCAAGTGAGGGATGGTGTTTCCTGTATAATTCCTTGACTTTTTATTGTTATCTGTTTTGAGGTTGGAGTCGCGCCACTCCCGATTACTTGGTGGCTAAGAGAATTTTTATCAACTTAAAGATATATTGCACAATCCTGGACCGTTGTGGGGTGCAGATAAATCTTAAACCAACCATACTGAAAATTTTGGTGTCCACCTTAATCCAAAACCATTCATCCGAAACGTTTTGGGGCCCGGAATAAACCAAAACCACTCATTCGAAACGTTTTGAGGTCCGGATTAATTCAAAACCACCCTTTCCAAACGTTTTAGTGCACCCAATCATCCTAAATCATACTTAATGAACGTTTTGGACTCTAAATTAAAAATGTATTGTATGAATATGATGATTTTTAAATAGTATTCTCAGCATTGATGGGTAAACAATTAGCAACAATGGCAGGGCAACAATAAAACCACCAATAACTGCAATCGCCAACGGTTGATGAAGCTGTGCACCTGTTCCTATTCCTAAAGCGATAGGAGAGAGGGCTATAATCGCACCCAAAGCAGTCATCAGCTTAGGCCTTAGCCTGGTCGATATCGCATACACAATGGCACTGTCCGTGTTCGAGGTTTTCAGCGTCTGCTCGAACTGCAGGAAGGTAAAGATGGCATTCTCTCCGATAATCCCGATGATCATAATAATTCCGGTATAGCTCCCTACATTTAGCGGTGTATTTGTAATGAAAAGAGCAATCATACTGCCTGAAATACCCAATGCTGCAAGAAAAACAATAAGAAAGGCGATATGAAACTCTTTAAATAAAAAGAGCATCGTGGCAAAAACCAACAACACAGCGATAATTAAGATAATCAGCAATTCACTGAATGATTTTTGCTGCTCTTCAAAGGCTCCACCGTAAGTGATGTGATAACCCTGAGGTAAATTTATTTGAGATTTTATTTCCCGCTGTAAATCTTTCATTACACTCCCCAGATCGCGGTTGTTCAGCCTGGCAATAACGGGGATCATACTCTGCAAATTTTCACGGTCAATCTCCGCACTACCTGCATCAACAGTTATGTTGGCAAGTTGCGCAACAGGCTGAAGACGACCATCCGGAAGGAATATTGAACCGTGTTTTATTCCTGCGAGGGAAGTATTCACAGCATCCGGATAGATCATTCGCAGGTTGGTTAGCTGTTCTTTCTCATAAATATTTCCAACGATAACCCCCTCGAGCTGGGTTTGTAACTGATTTTGAAAATCGGCAGGAGTGACGCCCAAAAGTGCCAGCTTCTTATGATCAGGCTCAATATTTATGGAGGGTCCCGCAATGGTAATACCATTGAAAACATCCGCTGTACCTTCAACATCAGCGGTGATTTTAGCCACTTTTTTTGCAAGATCCTGAAGTATATTCACATTATCTCCGAAGATTTTAATCTCAATCGGCTGTGTCGAACTCATCAGATCACCCAGCATATCGCCAATCACCTGCCCGAAATCAATTTTAAGTGCCGGCTGCGAAGATTCAACCTTTTGACGGATCTCATCAATGACCTCTTCAGTTGTTCTTTTTCGATCTTTTTTAAGCTGAATAAGGTAGTCTCCATAATTCGGTTCGGTGATAAAAAAACCCATCTGAGTGCCGGTTCTTCTCGAATAACTCGCTATTTCGGGTACCGATGGGTAAAGCTTTTCAACCTCGCATAACATTCGGTCTGTTTCCTGCAGGGAGGTTCCAGGAGGCGAAGTATAATCAAGCACAATGCTCCCTTCATCCATTTCGGGCAGAAAACCGGTCTGCAATCTTCCTGATATAAAGAGCACTGAGAGTACCAGAAAGACCATAAAGGCAAAGCTGATATACGGCCTGAAAATAAAAAAAGAGATCCATCTTCCGCTTCGGTTATGCACCTTTGAACTCGGTTTATTTACCGTATTGGTCTTTCCTGAGAAAAAGAGATAAATCACCGGCAAACCAATCCAGGTTACTAAAAATGAACATATTAAAGTGATCATCATCGTATTGGTCAGAATCTTAAAATAAGCTCCGGCAACACCACTTAAAATGACAAATGGAAGAAATATTACAATTGTACTGATCGACGAACCGATCATTGCGGGTAACAAAAACCCCACAGATCCGCTGATCAACTCTTTGGTAGGTTTTTCAGGAAACTCTTCATGCGTCCGGTGGATCTGCTCCACCACAACTATCGCATCGTCAATAATTAATCCGATACTTGCGGCAATTGCACCCAACGTCATGATATTGAAATTGTAGTCAATTAAATAAAGAACAGTCAGCGTCAGCGAAAGTGTAACCGGGATAGTGACCAGAATAACCGCACTCGATTTGAAGGAGCGCAAAAATATAAATGCCACCAGAATTGCGAGTAACAGGCCAATCCAAAGACTGTCATTCACACTCTTAATAGAATCGTTAACAAAATCAGCCTGAACATAGTATGGACTGAGCTTTATATCTTTAGGTAAAATACGTTTGTTTAATTCCTCAATTTTTTGAGTTACCCCATCAGTAACCTCGATCAGATTGGCATTCGGTTGTTTGATAACAGCCATCAATATGGCACTCCTGCCATTGGCATTTATCCTGACATATTGTGTCTGCTCAGCAATCCTGATGGTCCCAAAATCTTTAAGTTGCAAAACACGCTTTCCATCATTGCTGATAACCAGGCTCTCTAGATCTTCAAGATTCTGTACATTGGCATCAGTAACCGTCAGATAGAGTCGGTTATAATCGGTAAGGTAGCCGTTACTGCTGATGAAATTAGTCTGATTCAGGGCAGCGGTGATCTTAGCAGGGGTTATCCCCAATGCAGCCATTTTTTGAGGATGGAGTTCAATCTGGTATTCCTTTGTTTTACCCCCGATAACCCAAACTTCAGCGACCCCCTTTGCCTGTGAAAGGTATGGTTTAATTGTATAATTAGCGATTTGATTTAATTCAATATTGCTCCGTCCCTTACCTTCAATAACATAGCCGATCACCGGAAGTATCGAAGGGTTCATTTTCTCAACGGCGAGATTAGTCCCGGCTGGAAGCTCATTTTTAATCTGGTTGATTACTGACTCAATCTGCTGCTTGCACAGATCAATATCCGCATCCCACTCCATAAACGCCGATATTTCGCAATTGCCGCGACTGGTAATACTTTTTACAGTTTTAAGGTTTGGAACCCGTTTTACAGCCTTCTCAAGTGGCTTGGTGACGGTCACCATCATCTTTCCGATTGGCTGCAACCCACTATCGGCTATTATTTTAATCTTGGGAAAGGTCACCTCGGGAAAAAGTGACGACTGCATCCTGGAAAAACTGAATACCCCTGTTGCCAGAATGATGATCAGAATTACAACAACGGGATTTTTATGGGAAACGAAAAAATCTCTCATCTGCTCAGGGTTGAATTATTTTCACAAAAGCGGTATCGGGTAAGCCATAATTTCCTTTGCTTATGATTCTATCCAGCCGACTAAACGGTGGTGAAACTATTTCTACCCGATTTCCTTCAATAATTCCGGGTTTTATTTTTGTTTTAACTGCGATTGTGTCATTGATAAGTCGCATTACCCAAAAATTCTCCATCGTCTCATCCGATAAAACACACGATTTATCAATAACCGGGGTATTTAACTTTGAGATCTTAACCACCTGAACCATCACTGCAAGATTTTCAGGCCAGATAGTCGTTGTCACCGGTTTTACAATAAAACTCTGTGTCTGCGAAACAGGGTCCACCGTTGAGAGTTTTCCGGAGATTGTACCGTTTAAAACCGTTGAGTCGGGCAGGTGTATCGTACATTTTTTACCAATAACAGCAAATTTGTTTTGTTCGAAGGGTACGTTTAAAACAAAAACAAAACTGCTTTGAGCGGCAAGGATACAAAGTTGTTCTCCATCAACGATGTAATCATTGGTCTGTTTGGTTGCTTCGACGATTACTCCCGATGACGGTGACAGAATGGTGTGCTTTCTACTAAAGTTCAGTGATGAATCATTTGATACAATTTGGCTCACTGCATCTTCCTCTTTTGTTTTTACCTCATACAACGGTTGCCCGATTTTAACGATATCACCCTGGTTTATAAATGATTTTTCAATATAACCGGTAATATTCGCTTTTACACTGTTTTTTCGCTGAAACGTGGAAACTGCATTAAAGCTGATCATTTCTCGTACATCGGCATTTTCAATCGATTTTACTGCTACCGGAGTGGAAACCTTTACAGCTTGGTCAGATCCTTTCGGTGTATTACTGCCACAACTGATCAGAAGGAGAGGCAAAATAACCATCAATATAATTCTTAAACAATTCATTTGAGGTAATTCAATTGGTTAATAATTTGGAGCCTGTTGATCTCTGTGATCAGAAATGTAATTTTCGAGGCCTTATAATTATTTAAAACAGTGGTGAAATCAAGAAACCGAGCCAACCCTTTCTCTAATTCAATTCGATAGATTTCAAGTAATCGTTCTTGCTCCAACAACTGATTTTTAATATCATTTATCAGATTATCAGTTAGTTTAAGTTGATTGGAGAGTTGATCGAATTGCAGCTTGTATTGCGAAGAATAAAATCGTTTGTAAAATGTGCGGGTATTCTCAGTAAGATTGATTTTATCGTACTCTAATTTTCGCTGTTTCCCATCATAAATTGGGATGGATAGGCTTAATCCGAAACTGGTTCCCAAATTATGAGGCACATTCTCAGGTCTGACCGCATTAAATCCTCCATCAGCAAAGACGTTTAGATGTGGCCGGTAATTAAGATCGATGATTTGTCTGCTGTTAATATTTTTTAGACTGTCGACCCTGAATTGAATAAAAAGTGGAGAACTCTCCAGATTAAATTCATTTTGAACCGCAATCTCCGGTTTTACGGGTTTAAATTCCGCATGATCCGTAATTCCACAGATAAAGTTGAGCATTGCAATGTCATTGGTAAGTCCAATTGACGATTGAGATATCGCTATTTTCTGGGTGGTAATCATTACCCTGAGGTTCATTAAATCGGTAATCTGATAAACACCCTTATCAACCAGCGCTTTAATAATCGAAAGTTCGTTATTCAGCAGGGTTAGAATTGATTCGTCAAACTGATTCTGAGTGAAATCATTATAAACGGTAATATATTGGGCTGTAATACTTTTCTTAAGGTCAATTATTGTTATTCTTTCGTTATTTCTGACCGTCTGATTAAGCAGTTCAATGGATTGAAGTTGCCCATTTACCTGTTTTTTATAGAATAAAGGCTGGGTTACATTCACCACTGCCGAATAATTCCCTCCATTTGTAATTGCATCATCATATCCCCATCCTGATCCTGCGGGGTAGTGTGCCAGCTGGGTCATCTGATTCACCTGTGGCTTAAAAGCAGCAAGTATCAGGAGGCTGTCTAACCTCGAGGAAAGTTTTTGATTGTTGAAATCGTAAAGTAACGGACTATTTTTAATCCCTGAATTAATATAGCTATCAAGTGTTTGTGCCTTAGAATGAGCAAAAATAAGTAATGCCGGAATCAGAGTACACCAAAGGTTTTTCATCACAGAAAATATACATTGTGAAATTTTAGGGTAAAGATATAAATATATCAGTATATTATTTAGAGTCAATGTAATTGCCGGTCACAACCCTAAAAGGCTCATCATTAAAATATTAAAAATCAGATTAAATTGGCTGTTTTAAAAAAACAGAACTTAAATTTTGTAATCTTGTGAATTAAAAATAATTAAATTTCAGGTATTATGAGAAATGTACTTCTTTTCGTCTTTTTTTGTGGGAATGGCTTATTCGCCCTGGCACAGAATCAGAATTCCAACGAACTACACCTAAAAAATGTGTTGAAGTTTCAACCTTTTAATCTGCCGTTTAATGTTGTTTCATTTGAATACGAGCGCATGATAAATGGCAAAAACTCAGTTGCGATTCAGATAGGCATCCCAAACCAGCAATCAATCATGGGAAAATATGGCATCAAAACGAATTCTGATCTTAAAACGGCAGCATTCGGATCGGCAATCATCCGCGGAGCTTACCGTCATTATACGGGTAAAAGCGGTCTTCCAAAAGGATTTTATATTGAACCCTATTTGAAATATCAACATCTTAAAGGCGAAGCAAGTATTGCAGGCGTTGATGATTCGGGTGATCCTTATTCAGGCAAGTCTGATATAAATTTTAGGACTGTGAATGCAGGGTGTCAGTTGGGACTTCAGTTTCTGATCGCAAAGAGAGTGAGTCTGGACTTTTACTTCTTAGGTTTGGAAGGGGGGCTTTTAAGCGGAAATATTGCAACAACACCAACCTCATACACCGAATATAATCCGTTTATTCTGGCAGTTATAAAAAATGTTATTGACCAGAATATTGCACAGGCACCTGCGATAATCCGCAATAAAATAACCACCACACAAACAGCGACCCAGATCAAAATAAATGCAAATAATGCACTATATCCCTGGATCAGAGGTGGTATAAGTGTTGGATTTGCTTTTTAGTTCTTTGATTTGTGTTTGACTAAAAGCCGTAATGATTGGTCATAGGTAATGTATTTCCATGACCAGTTTAGTAAAACGAATACCTTGTTTTTCACCCCGACAATAGAGAACAGATGAACTACCGACCAAAGCAACCAGGCGAAATAACCTTTAAATTTGGCAAAAGGGAGATCAGCAACCGCAAGATGTCTGCCAACAGTTGCCATCGAACCCTTATCAATATAATGAAACTCCTTTAAGGGCTTGCTTTGAATTAGCTGTTTCAGGTTATAAGCCAAATGATTAGCCTGCTGCAGGGCAACTTGTGCAACCTGGGGATGTCCGTTTGGAAATGCAGTTTCAGTCATCAGAGAGTTGTCTCCTAAGGCAAAAATATTATAATATCCGGAAATCTTATTGAAACGATTTACTGTAAGCCGGTTATTCCGCCCATAGGCAGAACCTTCGATCCCGTCAAATCTTGCGGAGGTGATTCCCGCAGCCCAGATCACATTCTTCACTTCGATATTCACATCGTCAGGTAGTTTTAGGGTACGACCGTCATAATTAAGAACCGGTGTATTGGTAAAAACTTCAACACCAAGATTTTCGAGATACTTTTGGGATTTTTCTGACGCTATACCTGACATTGTGGAAAGCAGTCGGGGAGAGGCTTCGAAAAGCATAATCTTCATATTTCGCATGTCAAGCTCAGGATAGTCTTTTGGCAAGACATACATTTTCATTTCTGCCATTGCACCGGCTAATTCAACCCCTGTAGGCCCACCTCCAATAATTGCAACATTGAGATAAGACTTAACATCCTCTTCTTTGCTTTTATTGATGGCCTTTTCAAAATTTTCAAGTATCCTGTTGCGAATATATAACGCATCCGGCGCCGATTTCATCTGCAGCGTGTTTTTTTCAATCTCTTCCTGATCGAAAAAATTGGTCTTAGCCCCAGTTGCCAAAACCAAAAAATCGTATTTAATCCGGCCGATATCAGTGATTAATTCATTTTCTTTGGATAATACGAATTCTAATTCTGCCATCCGATAGATAATTCCCGTATTTTGAAACACCTTACGCAAGGGAAAGGAGATCGCACTGGGTTCAAGCCCCGACATGGCAACCTGGTAAAGCAGCGGCTGAAAAAGATGGTAGTTATTTTTATCGAGTATTACAATCTGAAATCTTTTTCGCTGTAGCTTCAGCGCCAGTTTGAGCCCCGCAAATCCACCACCTACAATAACAACTCTTTTTTTATCCGTTTCCGGAATATTCAATATATAATTCTCAGTCACCATTATTTATCTAAATTAATTAAAAATATTAACAGAGATGGTTGTATTAAGTTGTCGAAATAAGGTTAAATAAAGGTTATATCGAAAATAGCTAATTTTACATTGGGGGCAAAAAAAATAGCTCAAACCGTTAAAAGTATGAGCTATTTCAATCTATTTCTATTAATGCTCTTTTCCTATTCAGGCACACAATTGATAACCTGAATATCCATCAGCATCCCGGAGCATCGTCCTTTGAAGGTAAGGCTGGCGCCGGGTTTAACCTGCGAGAGTTTCGTGTTATATTTAACAACATCTGCACTGTCAACGGTGCAGCTTACCCCCACCATCGCATCTTCGAGACTGAAAACCATACTGTGATTGTCTAGTGTCCGGATGCTTTTAATTTCACCCGTGACTGCAATAGCCTGATCAAGGTATTTTTTTGTTGCAATCATTTCGTCGTTTCTGAAATCGGAAATCAGCTGCTTAGCCTGAAGTGAATAAACAGCATTTTCAACCGACACATTCCGACGCGGCATATTGAAAACGTAATAAATCGATCCAAAAGCAGCGATTAATCCAATGAGGAAAATCCACAGAATCAATCGAATTGTTTTTTTCTTAGTCATACCGGGGTTTATTGTTGATATGGAGCATAAACTGCATCAATTTTAATGGTAACCTCTTTGGCTATTTTATCCCTTACTGCCGATGGAATTGGAATGTTGAATGCCTCAGGGGTAACTTTAAGCTCAGCTGATGCGGTAATTTTACTTTTACCGGGTGTTATCGTCGCTTTAAAGGTCACCTCGCTGCTAGTACCGTGCATTGTAAGTGTCCCCTGAACATCAACACTGGCAGGTTTTTCGCTTTTCCAGTCAACAGCAGAGACGATTTTACCATTAAAGCTTGCCTTTGGAAATTTAGGCGATTCCATATAGTTCTCGTTAAAGTGCTCTTCCATCAATGCCCTGCGGAACTTAAAGGAGGTGGTTAAAACAGAAAATTTCAACACATTCTTCTCAATATCAAGAACCGTTGTTGCCTGATTCGATTCTGCAACAATATCTTCCACCGGGGTCGAGGAGTTGAAGTTGATTTTGGCATCTTTTGTTATAAAAAGAGCTTGAGCACCTGCGGTAAAAAAGAGGCAGGAAAAGAAAGCTAAAAGAATAAACTTATTCATAATTAACAGATTTAATGTTTACTGAAAGAAAATACCCGTGAAATATTGAATCCCAGGCGAATACCGCCGCTTCCCCATGCGCCGGTTGTTTTTCCGATAAACCCACCTTCACGCATTGCCTGCGAATTGGTTACCATAACCTGAAAAACATGGCCGCCGGTTTCAATATCGATCCCTACAGAGAGTGGATTGTAATACTTTGTGGCTCCGAAATTACCATTATTTGCCCCTGCGCTTCCGCGATAAACATAGAAATATTCTACATTTAAGGCTATTCGCTTCGATAATTTGTACCGTCCGCCAACACCCATCGAGAAAAGATCGTTATGCTCAATTTCAGTTTGAACAATATTTCGGTGAATATAAGTTGGAGATAGTTGCAAAGAAAAACTCTCGTTGAATTTTCTGGCAATCATAATTTGCTGAATATAAGTCATTCGGGATGAGAAATTTTGCTTCATCGCGAGATCGGAATTCAAAGAGATTACCTCGGTACTTGCCAGATAGGAGAGGGCAACAGGCATAAATTTGGCGCCGCTGCTTTGTCTTAAAAGTGAGACTTTTCCAAAAGCATCCACTGTTTTTTCAAACGTGCTGCGGCCGATTCCAACTTCAAGCCAATCGGTAAGACCATATTCCAGTGCTAAATGAATCGTCCCCTGATCGAGACCATAAAATTCATACGAACCGGTATCGAATTGTCCAAAACGGTGGGAAACCCTGAATTCGAGCTGATTTTTTTTCATCCGCTCTACCGAATGGCCATTAACCACCCGTGTAGATTTGAAGGTGGCTGTCGCATAAACAATTTGAGGTTTGACCGACTTTTCCATCAATGAATCCAGGTCCTGTCCCGATGCAGAAATTGAATGGAGCACACCGGTTAAAAAAACAAGAGTTAACGCTAATAATCTTTTTTTCATAGAATTAATTATTTAATTTACCTCTGGTTATCCAACTTTTAATAATTTTTATATCGCATGAGCTTAGCGATCCGCCACCTTTAGGCATTGCAGAATAACCTGATAAATGTTGAATCGAACCCATCAGTTTACCATTATCGGCATAAATTTTAACATCCGCGTAATTCTCAAGTTTAATTCCCGAACCACTTCCTGCGGCATAGGCGTTTGCATGGCAGGAATAACAGTATGACTGCAGGATCGGTTTAACCTGGGCCGTAAAGTTGGTAACCGTTGTGTCACAGACTACTGCTGCACTGTCGGGTTTTCCAAATAACGCTTCATTGCTATCGTAATAACACCCTGTATAGATTAAGCTCAGGATTAAGAATATAAAAGGGAAGAATAATTTTTTCATATCAATATGCTAATTCTGTAGTTCACCACTCGATTTCCAAAGTTCTAACTGTCTTATTTGACAACTGCTGATTTTATTCGCCGGACTTGGAGGCATTTGGGTAGTAATCCCTTTAACTGAAGAGAGAATTGATCCATTATCCATATTGGCCTTTACTGATGCATAACTATCCAATCGTACCCCCTTCTGAGCGTTTGTGCCACTGTGGCATGAAACGCAATTACTGGTAAGAATGGCGGAAATTTGATTTTGATAGGTTATCACTCCCGTGGTATCACAAGATGAGGTACAAACTCCATCGATCGCACCATTTTTAATCCAATTGAAAATACTGTCTTTTGTTGCCTGGGTTAATTTTGTGTACGAACTGGGTGGCATGTTGTTATTTGCAACAACGGTGTACAATCGACTTGAATTAGGTGATCCGGCTTTAACCAGATTTGTCATTACTGAGGCATAGTTGGTAATCGTATAGCCATCCTTATGGGTTTTTGAGTCATGGCAACCTGTTGTTCCACAAGAAGATAAAAGCACAGGAAGGATATCCCGCTGAAAACAGACTACGGAGCCGCTTTTACCTGAAGGATTGCCACTATCGGAGGAGTCATCCGGTGGCGGAGGATTCGTGATAGTACAAACCGTATTCTTAGCCCCCTGATCAATCCAAACCCGGATTAAAATCCGTTCATTTTCAGACAATGCACCATTGGGAGGCATTAACTGGGCAAACCCCTTACCGGTTATCGCCTTGTATGACTTACTATTTTGAGCATCAAAAGGTTTTACAGATTCCAAAATTGAACTGTAATCATTTAAGGCTAATCCTCCTTTATTTTCACCCTGGCTATGACAGGTGGCACACTTGTTTAAAAAGATGGGGGCTATCTCGGTATCGTAACATACCGTTTTAAGTGTGCCCGCATTAAGTCCGTCATGCCTGCATTGCATCTGGATAAGTGCAAAAAGGATTAAAGGAATGAATCGTTGTAAAGAGATCTGAATCGTTTTTCTCCCTCGCATAAAAAAGAATTTAATTTTTAATTTTTCGTGATGATTTGGTAAAATCTATGATGACCTTTTTGCTTAAATGGCTGCAAAATTGTGTAAATTTAGTAAACTCAACGGTTTTACAATTGCTTTTCTTGAGGGACCAAAATTAAGTATTATGTTTTAATTTTAAACCATTCTAAATTAAAAATGAATGGCATCAATTGGAATTACAGGTGAATTTTCAATCGAAATCATGGCATTAATGATTCGGACTTCAGAGAATCGTGAAAGATCCTCCGCTCTGAGTAGGGCAGGGGTAACCTTTCCCTGGCGTATGTAGCTTTCCAACCGGGTTCCAAAAAGTAATGGATTTTGCTGCGAATGCCATATATTTTCATGTCGGAATACGGCATTCGCATAAGATGTATCCGTAATTAAACCATTCTTAACAATTAATATATCATCACATTCCATTTTTTTATTTAGTAATGCATTCAGTTTTGACCGGTCGGCATACTTAAAGGCATAATCTATTGAATTATCCGTAACAAGTCTTAACGAACGGATTGGACGGATTGTATATTTTACGAATTCGATATTTAAAACATCTATTCCATATGTAACCGTACATTTAACTGTTTCGTTTATTAATTGATCCGGAACCTTCAATAAAAGTTCAAGATTAATATCCTGCTGTTTGCCAAAAAAATGTGCACGGGTTCGGTTTAACCTTAAGTTATGCAGTTCCATTCGCTGGAAACACCCTTGCTCAAAACAAATTGTCTCAATGAATTGGTACATACACCTTATCAATTAATTCCTGATATTCTTTAATCGGATCGCTTGAGAAGGTGATCCCTCCACCGCTTTTAAACTGAAAATCTGATCCGTTTTTTTCGATAAACCGGATCATCACAGCCGATCGAAGATCATTTCCATCAAAATAACCAAATACACCGGTATAAAATCCTCTTTCATAAATCTCCGTTTTACGGATTATCTCCAGTGTTTTTATCTTTGGGGCCCCGCAAATCGAGCCGGCCGGGAGTAAACTGGAGAGAATATCACCTAAATGGGCATGATAATCATCAGGTAGTTCACCGGTTACTTCAGAACTGACCTGAAGTAAAGTCTTGTTATGGGTTTGAATTGTATTTAAAAACCTGAATTTCTCAACTTTTACATTTGTTGACACCCTCGATATATCACTCCTAATCATATCTACAATAGTGTGGTGCTCAGCTGTTTCCTTAGGATCACTTAATATTTTACTTTCGGCATTCGGAATTGAGCCATCGATGGTCCCTTTCATCGGATAGGAGGAGATTTTACCCCCCTTGATTTCGATGAAAAGCTCAGGCGAAAAAACGACAAATAAATCTTTAAACAGCAATTTATAAGGGGCTTCACTGAAATTAAAAATCTCATTCAGCGTTAAAGTTGTAGTGATCGGAGTGGGGAAAGTGAGGTTGGTTAAAAATGAATTGCCTTTTTGTATTTCCAATAAAATCTGATCAAACGATTTTTTGAAACGTTCATAGCTGACCGGAATCTTGCTAAATGTGAACTCTTTCTTTTCAACTAATGGATTATCAATATTATTTTGATTGTCAAATGTGAAATAGATCCCATTTTCAGCGGCTTTATCCAAAGGAATAACCACAGGAGTCTTCATTTCGAAATCAATAATGAAAATAAAGGGCTGTCGTGCAGCTCCCCAATTATTCATTTTCTCTATATAATTCGTGCAAACCAGATTTTCCATTAATATTTACCTAAAATTGAACGGAGAGACTGAAGATTTAAGATTATTACCTGGTTTCTTTCCCAACGAAAAATCTGCTCCTCCTCCATTTCGCTGATTGTTCTCGCCAATGAGGGACGTGCCACGCCAAAAACTTCAGCTAATCCTTTTTGACTCTGATTCAAACTAACAATCATCATGCCTGTTTTTAAATGATTCAATAAATAATATGCAATTTTTTCTCTGATCGTTTTAAAACTTAAAAATGTAATTTTTCGCGATAAGAACTGAGCCTTTCCCGATACAATATTAAGATAATTGTTTAAAACCCTGAGATCATTAGCCAAAAGTTGGGTAAAATCTTTTTTGACAATAATTAATATTTTCCCGTCAGAGAGCGCGGATAAATTAACCGGAAAAAAACTTTGTGGCCCGTAAAGGAATGCAGGTGCAACCATTTGAGGTGGCTCTATCTCCTCAATTTTAAGGGTACTTCCCGAAAAGTCAACCATTTCACCCTGAAGTTTTCCTTCCAAAAGGATCATCGCCTTCTCAACACGCTCGCCGGAAAAAGCCAAAACTTCGTTATTCGAAAATGACCGGATCTGATAAAATACCTTATTAATCAATAAGTTGATCTCCAAAGTATCCAGTCCGGCAAATAAGGGTGACAGTTTAAGTATTTCAAACATCCTTTTTTTTTACAAATATAATCGAAGTGTAACAAATGTTACACTCTGCTTCACTTCGTCCATCTATTTTTGTGATCAATATCGGAGATAATTTAGAAATGTTATCCGGGTTTTCCAGGAATATTTATTTAAAAATCAACAAATGGAACGGGAAATTATAAAGATTGATGAAGATTTATGCAACGGATGCGGACTGTGTGTTCCGAACTGCCACGAAGGTGCCCTTCAGATTATTGATGGTAAGGTCCGTTTGATAAGTGACCTGATGTGTGATGGACTTGGGGCCTGTATTGGTCATTGTCCGGAAGGAGCCATTACGATTGAGAGACGCGAAGCAGAGCCTTACGATGAGGTCAAGGTAATGGAAATCATGGTCTCCAAGGGATTTAACACCGTAGTGGCCCACCTTCGTCATTTAAGGGAACATCAGGAGACGCTATTTTTAAAACAAGGGATGGGATATCTTATTGCAAACGAATCAAAACTTAATTTTATGGTAAATGATGTGAAAAATGCTGTTCATCAGCAAGTTAATTCCCCTGTTGAGTCAGAATGCGGGGGAGGGTGTCCGGGTTCCAGGACAGTCATTTTTGATCCAGCTGAATTTAAAATGGCAGATGTACCATTAAAGGGATCCCTACAATCTCAATTGCGACAATGGCCGGTACAATTGCATTTGATTAATCCAGGTGCTTCTCATTTCATCGGGTCCGATTTGTTGGTTGCGGCTGACTGCTCTGCCTTTGCCTTAGGCGATTTTCATTCAAACTGGCTGAAAAACAAAACACTTGTTATCGCTTGCCCAAAACTGGATCAGGGAAAAGAGATTTATTTACAAAAAATTATTTCGTTGATTGACAATGCAAAGATAAATACAATTACGGTTTTGATCATGGAGGTTCCATGTTGCGGAGGATTACTTCAACTGGTCGGGATGGCTATATCCCGTGCAGAAAGAAAAGTTCCGGTTAAAGCAATTACCGTTAGCATCAGGGGGGAAATACTCAGCGAAGAATGGGTTTAAACTGAAACCAGGCCGTTTTCAAAATTAATTTTTAAATAATTAATAATCAAAGAGATGAATTGATTTACCCGTTAAGTCTTCAGCTCTTGAAATAAAACTTAAAAAATGGAAGTATCAAAACTATTTCGGTTGGCAGATCATATTTCTTATGCTGAGAATTCAGTGGTAAGCAAAACAATTATTAAAAAACAGACCGGAACAATCACCCTCTTTGCATTTGACAAGGGGCAGGGTTTAAGTCCGCATATTGCCCCGTTTGACGCACTGGTTCAGGTAGTGGACGGAGCGTGTGTTTTTATAATTGGAGAGATTAGAAACACCATGAATACAGGAGATTGCATTGTATTACCTTCGGGTATTGTCCATTCTGTAGAATCCATTACACCCTTCAAGATGTTATTAACCATGATCAAAATTTCCTGAAAAATTTCACCGGTCAAACATGCGACGGTAAATCCCTCTGATGTTTTTCGTATCTTCGCAGCAAAATAAATTGCTGCAAGAATGAAGAAATTACTCACCTATTTTATTCAGGGACTTTTATTTGTTGCTCCTTTGGGGTTAACGGTATTCATTGTTTACCGTATATTTATGTTTACAGATGGATTGCTGTCGACTTATCTGGAAGAGCAATTGGAGGTTAAGACCCCTGGATTAGGGATACTTATTATTTTTATCTTCCTTGTTTTATTAGGTATTGTTGGAGAGACCATTCTTGCACGGCCATTTAAAAAACTGGTAAACCGGATTCTGCAGAAAACTCCTTTTCTAAAATTAATCTATTCTTCGATAAATGATCTTTTTTCTGCATTTATCGGAAAGGAACGAAAATTCCACCGACCTGTGATGATGCTGGTCAGCAGCGAGAATAATTTATGGAAAATGGGGTTTTTAACTCAGGATATTCCAATTATAATAGACGAAAATGAGTTGGTTACCGTTTATTGCCCTTTTTCATACGGGTTTTCAGGGGAAATATATTTTGTCCCCTCTGCTAATATTAGGCCACTTTCTATTCCGCCCACTGAAGCAATGAAATTTATTGTTTCAGGAGGTGTTGCCGGAGTCGATTTTACTGAGGAATAAATGTACGTTAAGGGATATTCCTTTTTTTGACTGTTTCCGGTAAATCCTGGTCTGTTGTGAATTTTTTAACCTTTTTATTCTTGTCAACAGACTTTTCCTTGGCCTCGATATTCCTCTTTTTTTGTTCTTTGGCTAATTGCTCCTTTTTATTTGCTTCAAGGGTGGCTACTTCCATTTTCTGTTGCCGTTTTAATTTTCGGTTCTGAGGGATTTCCGAATCATGCCGCTTTTGAGGGCTCGCAAGGTTGGGTAAAGGAAGAAAAGTGATCAGGAACCCAATTAAGAGAAAAAAAGTGATAATTCGTTTCATTGGTTTTGAATTAATAAGTCACTGCTGGATATTTTTATGAAAATACGAAAAAAAGAGTTATAAAGTTTTAAAAAATGGTCTTTTTTTATGACATTTTTGCAGTTCTTTGATTTTTGGCTGGAAATTTGATACTGTTGTGCTATTAAATTGAATGAAATAAAATTTTAAAGCTATGATGGGAAGTTGGATAATATTTATCGTTTTTGCGCTTGCAAGTTGGTTAATAAGCCATCAGTTAAAAAAGCGGTTCAAGGAATATTCAGAGATAGCGACTTCTAATGGAATGTCCGGGAAGGAAGTGGCTCTGAAAATGTTGCAGGATAACGGCATCAGGGATGTGACGATTGAATCGGTTGAAGGGAAGCTCACCGATCATTATGACCCAACAACCAAAACGGTTAATCTGAGCGACGATGTTTATCACGGCAGGAGTGTCGCGGCAGCTGCGGTTGCAGCACATGAATGCGGGCATGCCCTGCAGCATGCGGCAGCTTATCAATGGCTTGGATTACGTTCAGGACTTGTGCCGGTTGTCAGCTTTGCCTCACAATGGATGCAGTGGATATTATTAGCCGGGATTCTGATGATTAATACTTTTCCTGCAATATTACTGGCAGGAATTGTCTTATTTGCATTGACAACCCTGTTCAGTTTTATTACCTTACCCGTTGAGATTAATGCCAGCCATCGTGCATTAATCTGGATCAGAACCTCTGGTGTTACCAATTCACAGACTCATCTTAAAGCAGAGGATGCTTTGAAATGGGCCGGTTATACTTACATCGTTGCAGCATTAGGTTCATTGGCAACCCTATTGTATTACATCATGATGTACATGGGTGTCAGAAGAAATTAATTTATCCTGATCACTGATGCAAGGGTGCACCTCTAATTGAGAGCGTAAATACCTTTTGAAATGCCGGATATAAATTTACAGAGCCAGGGAATTTCCCTGGCTCTGCTGTTTTAAATAACTGATTTTTGTTAAAATGTATTATTGATGAAATCTCTTTCCGGATCTGTGGGAAACTTCTCATCGGTGGCAAAGCCCGGATGACGTTTAATCCATTGTCCGCGGGTAAAATCGGGGAAATCAACCAGTGCACCACCCCTTGCAACTGACATTTCGGATAACGCTGAAACGGCACTCCATGCCGCTGCGTCATAAGCATCCAGTGGAACCGGCTTTTTATTCCGAACCGCATCGAAAAGGTCGTTGAGCATGATAAAGTCCATCCCCCCATGGCCAGAGCCGGTAGCCTTTTCACCTTTTTCGCGCCAATATTTGTGATCGTATTTTGTTAACCACGCCTCAGCCTTGTCCCAATGATGGGGCTCACTCTTGCCTTCAATATAAATCTGCTCGCCGGCATCACTCCATTCGCCGCCCCCTTCACCTTTCCAGATCCCATTGGTACCCTGAACACGGAATCCGAGTGAGTAAGGACGTGGCAGGTTGGTATCATGAGTTACAATGATTGTTTCACCGTTGGCACATTTAATCATCGAGGTGACAATGTCTCCCAGATTAAAATTGATATGATGATATGGATGATCTTTGGGAGTATGGTCATCAACAAACTTGCTTAAACCCCTGGCTTTTGTGGCCATCGCCGAAATAGTCAGGAACCGGTTTCCACGGTTGATATCTAAATATACCCCAATTGGGCCGAGCCCATGAGTAGGGTAGAGGTCGCCATTGCGTTTTACAGCGTGCAGGCCTCGCCATTTTGCTTCTGAATGAGCCTCTTTACCAATTTTAAGATCGTTCGTTTCGACATCGAATTTTACTCCACGAAGGTCGTGTTCGTAACCACAGCGGCAATGGATTAACTCTCCGAAAAGATTGGTCCGGACCATATTCAGAATGGCCATAACATCACGGCGGTAACAGACATTCTCCATGATCATCACCTGATTTCCAGTCTGCTCATGCACATTCACAAGGTCCCAACACTCCTCAATGGTATTGGCTGCTGAAACTTCCACTCCGGTATATGGCACTCCTGCTTTCATCGAGGCAATGGCCATTGGAACATGCCATTCCCATGGGGTTGCAATAATTACAGCATCAAGAACCTCATTTTTAAGCATCTCTTCAAAGGCATGATCACTGCCGGTGTAGGCTTTTGGAGCTTTCATTCCATTCTTTGCCACTATGCCCAGGACATTGTCAATTGCCTCCTGACTAATATCGCAAATCGAAACAACCTCGATTCCTCCAACTGTGATTGAATCATGAACATGACCACTCCCTCTGCCTCCAATACCAATAAAACCAACCCTGACAATTGAAGGGTCATGAGCAGGCTCCTTTGTTTTACCTTTTTTCTGACCAAATGCATTGTCAGCTAATCCAATTCCTGCAATACCCATTCCGGCTACAGTTCCAATTTTAACAAAATCCCTTCGGTTTGTTTTCATCCAGTTTTAATTTAGTTGATTGCTAATGTGAAATTATTCGGTATAATTTATGTAATTATTTAAATATCAATTCAGAGATTAGAATTGTATAATTGGTTCCCCCAAAACTATAAAATAAAATCTTTGAATACCTTTGTAACGTTAAATTTAAAAATAATTAATTATGAAACAAAAAAGTCTGGTGCGCCGGGCAAATCATGTTTTAACATTCAGGAAATTTGGAAGGAAGGGGTATTCTATTTTTCAGAGTCTCCACAAAATGGTTCGAATCGGGTGTTTAAGTATCACCTATTTGGTATTCGCTATTCCTGCCAATGCGGAAAGAAACATGATAATTGCCGGACACGACTCGATCACCTCAATGAAAGATATTGAAGTTGAAGAGGTTGTGGTCAGCGCACAGCGTGCTCCTGTTGCCTTTTCGCAGGTTGCACGCATCGTTAAAGTCATCGGAAAGGAAGAGATTCAATCGGCACCGGTTCAGAGTATTCAGGACTTACTGCGGTATGCACTCGGTGTTGATGTCAGGCAACGCGGAGGTCTGGGAGTTCAAACCGATATCAGTATTCGCGGAGGTTCGTTCGACCAGGTTCTGATCCTGCTTAACGGAATTAACATCAATGACCCTCAAACAGGTCATCACTCACTCAATCTTCCGGTCAGTTTCGATGCCATCGACCGCATCGAGATCCTTGAAGGACCTGCATCCCGCATCTATGGACCCAACGCATTAGCCGGAGCAATCAACATCATTACAGGAACCACGGACAATTCAAACCTTAAAGTGCGCATTAGTGGCGGCCAAAATGGGTATCATGATTCCGGGCTGTCTGGAACATTTGTCTCAGGTAAGGTGAAAAATTTTATCTCTGCAGATCACCGTAATTCAGATGGGTATATTAAAAATACCGACTTTTCCCTTACCGATGCCTTTTATCAGGGTAAGCTAATCACAAAAGGTGCTGCTTTGGATTGGCAGGCCGGAATTACCGACAGAGGTTTTGGAGCAAATAGTTTTTATACCCCGGCCTATCCCGATCAATTTGAGCATGTTAAAACGACCTTTGCTTCAGTTAAACTCGAAACCGGAAAGGTCGTACATTTCACCCCATCTCTCTATTGGCGCAGGAACCAGGACCGCTTTGAACTTTACAGATATCCTGAATTAGCTGCTTCATGGTACAAAGGTCACAACTATCATCTAACCGATGTTTTTGGAACAAATTTAAATGCCTGGTTTACCACCTCACTTGGAAAAACGGCTTTTGGGGCAGATTTCAGAAGTGAAAATATCAGGAGTAATGTGCTGGGAACACCACTTGTAAATCCAATTCCGGTCCCCGGAGAGGCGGGCAAGTTTTTTACCAAATCGGATAACCGCTCAAATATGAGTTTATTTGTCGAACACTCTATTTATCTGGAGCGTTTTACTGCTTCTGCAGGAGTTATGGCAAACTGGAATTCGCAATTAGGTACAAAATGGAATCTCTTCCCCGGGATAGACCTGAGTTATCAGCTTTCTACTGCGATTAAATGGTACTCCTCGGTTAATTCTTCACTTCGCATGCCAACCTTTACCGATTTGTATTATTCAAGCCCGACCAATAAGGGGAATATTTTACTCCAACCTGAAAAAAGCATTGAATATGAGTCGGGTTTTAAATACCAGTTTAAAGGGGTTGATGGCCATATCGCCTATTTTCACCGAAGTGGGAATAACATGATCGACTGGGTCAGAAAACCGGCTGATAATGTTTGGTATGCACAAAATATAACACAACTCAATACAGATGGACTTGAATTTTCGGCGAAATTAAATCCCGCTAAATTATTGGATATGAAAGTATTTATCCAATCAATTAATATTTCATGGTCATACCTGACACAAAATAAACAATCCGGCATCTACGCTTCACAGTATATCCTTGATTATTTAAAGAATAAGCTAAATATTGGGGTAACTCACAAGGTTATTAAAAATATTGGTATCAATTGGCAGATCACATATATCGACAGAAACGGAACCTATACCAACTGGGGTGGGTCTAAATATGGGAATGAAGTTGATTATAAGCCTTTTATACTGGTTGATAGCCGGTTATACTGGAGTAAGAAGCGGACAACCTGTTACCTTGAGGCTTCGAACCTGTTCAATAAAGGGTATCACGATTTCGGGAATGTGCATGAGCCAGGCAGATGGCTGAAAATAGGAGTTATTCATCAGCTAAATTTGTAAAAAAAAAATGAATTGGAAATATTATCTGTTTCCAATTCATTTTTTGCCTTACAGCTAAAAAGTGCTATCTTCGCAATGCAAAAAAATAAGGAAGAATCTATGTTAAAAGGAATTTTAGCCATTTCCGGTCAACCCGGACTTTTTAAGGTAATATCGGAAGGTAAGAATAATGTTGTGATTGAATCTTTGCTCACAGGCAAGAAATCAACCGCTTATGCAGATGCCAAGATGAGCTCGCTGGAGGATATCGCAATCTATACTTCAACGGAAGATGTTCAATTGACGAAAATCTTTAAAAAGATTTCTGATAAGGAAAATGGTGGACAGGCAATTGATATAAAAGCCTCAGCGGAAGAACTCAGAAAATATTTTGAAGAGATTTTACCGGACTATGATAAGGAACGTGTTTATGGTTCTGATGTAAAAAAAGTGTTATCCTGGTATAATTTACTGAATGAGAAAGGATTATTGGTTTTTGAGGAGGAAGCTTCAGAAGAATCTACAGAGCTCCTTTCAACTGATTCAGCTGAAAAAGAATAATTAATTTAAATGAATTGAATTTGCACAGGTTTATTCTGATTACCAGTTATTACCTGTGATCTTCAAGCCGGTGAATTTTTAATATAGAAAAGAGCGAAAATCAATTGATTTTCGCTCTTTTCTGTTAAATCTAATTATTTGAAATAATGATTTCTACTTAAACCTTATCGGTAATAAATTTTTGAATATTTGTTTCAATCCGGCTACCAGCATTGGCAACATCACCTTTGACAAATTTATCCCCGGTGATATTTTCAAAAAGCTCGATATAGCGTTCTGATATCTGCTTAACAATATCCAATGTCATTTCAGGTACCTTTTGACCTTCAAGCCCTTGAAAACCATTTTCAATTAACCATTGGCGAACAAATTCCTTGGATAACTGCTTCTGATTTTCGCCTTTTGCCAATCGCTCTTCATACCCATCGGCATAAAAGTAACGTGAAGAGTCGGGCGTATGAATTTCATCAATCAGATAGATCTGATCCCCCTTCTTTCCAAACTCATATTTGGTATCTACAAGAATTAAACCCTTTGCTGCTGCCATCTCAGTTCCGCGTTCAAACAGCGAATAGGTGTATTTCTCGAGCATTTCATATTCTTCGGCAGACACAAGGCCTTGATTAATAATCTCTTCTCTCGAAATATCCTCATCATGTCCTTCAGAGGCTTTTGTTGTAGGAGTAATGATCGGAGTGGGAAATTTCTCACTCTCTTTCATCCCGTCAGGCATTACAACACCACACAAGATCCTTTTTCCCGCCCGATACTGACGCCAGGCATGGCCGGTTAGATAACCTCTGATCACCATCTCAACTTTATAAGGTTCGCATAGATGGCCCACAGTAACCATTGGGTCGGGGACCGCTATTTTCCAATTGGGTACAATATCCGAAGTAGCGTCCAGAAATTTGGCAGCTATCTGATTTAATACCTGCCCTTTAAAGGGAATACCTTCTGGTAAAACTACGTCGAAGGCCGATATCCGGTCTGTAACGACCATCACCAGATAGTCATCGTTAATATTATAAACATCTCTCACTTTTCCTTTGTAAAAGCTCCGTTGACCGGCAAAGGAAAAATCTGTTAAAACTATTGCATCACTCATAAAATCAGTATTTTAAAGGTTGTTAATAATCTTCATTATGCAGTACGTTATATCGGTCGTAGGCATCCACAATTTCCCTGACCAACCGGTGTCTGACAATGTCGCTTTTATCGAAATGGATGGTTGAGATTCCTTCCACTCCGTTAAGAATTTTTAATGCAAGGATTAATCCCGAATGCTGCTTCCTTGGTAAATCAATCTGAGTTATATCCCCGGTAATGATATACTTGGTATTAAGACCCATGCGGGTTAGAAACATTTTCAACTGTGGAATCGTGGTATTTTGTGCCTCATCAAGAATCACAAAAGCATTACTTAATGTCCGCCCACGCATAAATGCCAGCGGAGCAATCTGAATGATTCCATCCTTAAGGTACTCTTCAAGTTTTTTTGGCGGGATCATGTCGAGCAATGCATCATAAATGGGCTGAAGGTAAGGATCAATTTTCTCTTTCAGATCACCGGGGAGAAAGCCCAGGTTTTCTCCTGCTTCGACAGCAGGACGGCTAAGAATAATACGTTTAATTTGCCTGTTTTTTAATGCGCTAATTGCCAAAGCAATAGCGACATATGTCTTACCTGTTCCTGCAGGTCCGATTGCAAAAATCAGGTCGTCCTTCCTTGTCCCTTCAACAAGTTTTTGCTGGTTTGCAGTTCGGGGCCGGATGGGCTTTCCTGAATTCCCGAAGACCAGCACATCAGTAGCATTCTGAATACTTTGTTCGATAGAGCTGATGTCATCCATCATAATCTGATGGATCGTTTCATCTGAAAGGGTATTGAAATGATAATAGTGCTCGATGATGAGTTGAAATTTACGGATGAAATCACCCACTTCCTGTTCCTCACCTTTAACTTTAATCGTATGACCCCGGGCGACAACCAGAATTTTAGGGCAATAAGATTTAATCAGCTCCATCTTGGAGTTTCTAACACCGTAAAATTCTGTTGGTTCTAACCCTTCTAATTGAAAACTATGCTCGATCATATATCCCACTTTATTGGTGTTACAAAATAAACATTTTTTTTGTAGATTGATATTTGAAATTGATTAAATCGAAACGTAAAATCAATTGTATATCTTCGTGACCAATAAATAAGATAAAAAGTGAAAACCAGAAAAGAGCAATTGGAGTCGTTCGAACGACTGTTGGATATCATGGATGAATTGCGCGAAAAATGCCCGTGGGATCGGAAGCAGACCATGGAGTCGCTGCGTAAACTAACCATTGAAGAGGTTTATGAATTGGGAGATGCCATTCTGCGCAGCAATTTAAATGAGGTGAAAAAAGAGGTTGGAGACCTTTTGTTACACATCGTTTTCTATGCCAAAATTGGATCGGAATCGAATAGTTTCGATATTGGGGATGTTATCGATAATCTGACTGAGAAATTAATCTATCGTCACCCTCACGTATTTGGAGATACTCAGGTAGCCAACGCACTGGAAGTTGAACAGAACTGGGAAGCCTTAAAATTGAAAGAGAAAGAGAGGGGGCGCCGTGTTCTTGAAGGGGTACCCGATGCACTTCCGGCGCTTGTAAAGGCTAACAGAATACAGGAGAAGGTGAGGGGAGTGGGCTTTGATTGGGAAGAGAAACAACAGGTGTGGGATAAAGTGAAAGAAGAACTGGAAGAATTTGAGGCAGAGGTCCGTGCAGATCATCCAAAAAATATGGAGAATGAACTTGGAGACCTTATTTTTTCGATTGTTAATGTGGCCCGTTTATACGATATTGATCCGGAAAGTGCCCTTGAGCGGACGAATCAGAAATTTATCCGCCGTTTTAATTACCTCGAAGAGCAGACCTTGTTAAAAGGAAGGTCGTTGCACAGCATGAGTCTTTCTGAAATGGATTTTTTCTGGGAAGAGGCCAAAAAAGGGGAGAAGAACTAATTGAAAAAGAAAATAGCGGCTATTCGCCGCTATTTTCTTTTTCAATTAAAACAGATTCATGAGGAATAATACTAACCACAATCTTCTCTTTAGATTCATCAAGATCAATTGTAATGATATCGCCTTCATTAATTACATTTCCAATAATTGTTTCAGCCATCTCATCTTCGAGATACTTTTGGATCGCTCTTTTAAGTGGCCTTGCTCCAAACTGAGGATCATATCCTTTATCCGCAATAAAATGTTTTGCATCATCCGTAATAACAAGCTTATACTTCAATGTTTCAACACGTTCGTATAATCCCTGAAGCTCAATATCAATGATTTGCTCAATATGACTTTTTTCGAGCGGATTAAAAATTATAACGTCATCCACCCGATTCAGAAATTCAGGGGCAAATGCACGTTTTAAAGCCTTTTGTATGACAAATTTGGCATATTCATTCTCCTCATCGGCCGTTTTACGTGTCGAGAAACCAACACCCTGGCCAAACTCCTTTAATTGACGAGTCCCAATATTGGAGGTCATAATCACAATGGTATTGCGAAAATCAATTTTGCGTCCAAGACTGTCTGTCAACCGCCCTTCATCCATTACCTGCAGCAGGATATTAAAAACATCTGGATGTGCCTTTTCAATTTCATCGAGCAAAATAACAGCATACGGTTTTCTCCGCACTTTTTCGGTTAATTGTCCACCCTCTTCATAACCAACATAACCGGGAGGAGCTCCGACGAGCCTTGATACAGAGAACTTCTCCATGTATTCGCTCATGTCGACACGGATCAGTGCATCGGAAGTATCAAAAAGATACTTTGCTAATACTTTGGCTAACTGAGTCTTGCCAACACCTGTGGGGCCAAGGAAGATAAATGATCCAATGGGTTTATTTGGGTCTTTCAAACCTGCACGGTTGCGTTGAATGGCCTTGGTAATCTTCAGAACTGCGTCATCCTGTCCAATGATATTTAATTTCATATCGTTAAACATGTTTTGCAACCTTTTACCTTCAGCCTGTGCGATTCGCTGAACAGGGATCCCCGACATCATGGCAACAATATCAGCAACCTGCTCTTCACCAACGGTTTCTCTATGGTTTTCCAATTCTTTTTCCCAAATCTCTTTCTCCTTTTCAACAAGTGTTAACAGATTTTTTTCCTGGTCCCTGAAACTGGCAGCCAATTCAAAGTTTTGGCTCTTTACTGCCTGAATCTTTTCGCTCCGGGCTTCTTCTATGCGCTCCTCGAGTTTGATAATCCTTTCGGGGACTGTTATATTGGTTATGTGAACCCTCGATCCTGCCTCATCCAGTGCATCGATAGCCTTATCGGGAAGATGCCGGTCAGATATGTACCTGGTAGTGAGCCTTACACACGCCTCAATTGCTTCAGTGGTATAAGTCACATTGTGATGATCTTCGTATCGTTCTTTAATATTATGCAGAATTTCAATGGTTTCCTCCACCGTTGTGGGTTCAACCATAACTTTCTGAAACCGTCGCTCAAGAGCACCATCTTTTTCAATATGCTGACGGTATTCGTCAAGGGTGGTAGCACCGATGCATTGAATATCCCCTCTGGCGAGGGCCGGTTTAAGCATATTGGCAGCATCAAGCGAACCTGTAGCCCCCCCTGCACCGACAATGGTATGAATTTCATCAATAAACAGGATGATATTATCGACTTTGGCAAGCTCATTTAAGATCGCCTTCATCCGTTCTTCAAATTGCCCGCGGTATTTGGTTCCAGCCACTATTGATGCAAGATCCAGGCTGATAACACGCTTGTCGAACAGTACTCTGGAGACCTTCCGTTGAGATATTCGCAGCGCAAGTCCTTCGACAATAGCCGACTTTCCAACACCGGGCTCTCCAATTAATACCGGATTATTCTTTTTACGCCGGCTTAGAATCTGAGCAATTCGTTGAATCTCCTTTTCTCTTCCCACAATTGGATCAAGAGAACCTTCAACAGCCGCCTTGGTGATATCAATACCAAAGTTATCCAAAACAGGGGTATCAGTTTTAGGAACAGAGGTACTCTTTGACCCCGATGGACCACCGACACTTCCCGATCCTTTACCAAACATATCATCTCCCTCATCACTGTCCTCCGGAAAATCAGACTTGTTCTCAATTCGGGATAACTCTTCTATTTTTGACTTAATCTCTTCGTAACCAATATTGTAATTCTTGAAGATTAAGCTGATTAAACCCTGCTTCTCTTTTAGGATCGCTAAGAGCAAATGGCCTGTATTTACAGTATTCTCATTCATTGCACGCGCTTCCAGAAAAACAAGTTTTAATGCCTTCTCGGTATTTTTAAGCAATGGAATATTGGCCTCAAATTGCAGTGAATTATCTTTACGTAACTGAATCTCCAGATCTCTGCGAATGGTCATATAATCAAGGTTCAATTTGTTCATCACATCAATAGCAATACCTTCACCATCGCGAATAATTCCAAGAAAAAGATGTTCAGTGCCGATGTAGTCATTCCCCAATCTGATCGCTTCCTCGCGGCTGTAGGATAGGA
This sequence comes from Prolixibacteraceae bacterium, assembly GCA_947475715.1. Lineage (GTDB taxonomy): Bacteria > Bacteroidota > Bacteroidia > Bacteroidales > Prolixibacteraceae > JAAFHB01. Next base: position 4,518 of record CANJNY010000014.1, on the reverse strand, counting down.
CATCTTTTATACGGGGAGAGAATTTTGAATCCATATTATTTATTAATTGTCTGTAATTTTTAGACTAAACTTCAATTCGGGACTAAATTAACTAAAAAATCACAATATATTGCAATATAGCGAAGATTATTGTTTTTGCAAACAACTACTTAGGTATATTTATCTTATTATTAATCAATACTATAAACTAAATTTAACAGATTATTTTCAGGCAAATATTTCTTACAATAGCGTTATTTTATTATTCATTATTAACGCTCATTATTAGATCGGATAAAAAGAACAACAAATTCTAATTTTAAGTTTAAATTTACTATTTTTGTGTGACTTTTAACAAATTTAACGAATAAGGCATATATGTCTGATTTAGAGAAAATTATACAGATAAACATTGAAGAGCAGATGAAAACGGCCTACATCGATTATTCGATGTCAGTGATTGTTTCAAGGGCCCTTCCGGATGTCCGCGATGGACTTAAACCAGTGCATCGCAGGGTTTTATATGGTATGAGCGAATTAGGAAGCGCATCCAATAAACCCTATAAAAAATCGGCCAGAATAGTGGGAGAGGTGCTTGGTAAGTTTCACCCTCATGGTGATTCATCCGTATATTTTGCAATGGTCAGAATGGCTCAGGAATGGTCGCTTCGTTATCCGTTGATTGATGGCCAGGGAAACTTTGGTTCAGTTGATGGGGATAGTCCGGCTGCGATGCGTTATACCGAGGCTCGTTTGAAAAAGCTTGCAGAAGAAGCACTGGCCGATCTGGATAAGAATACGGTGGACTTTCGTCCCAATTTTGATGAAACACTTCAGGAACCAACCGTTTTACCTACAAAATTTCCAAACCTTTTGGTGAATGGAACTTCTGGTATTGCCGTGGGTATGGCAACCAACATGCCACCTCATAATCTTTCGGATACGATTGATGCAATTGTTGCCTATATTGCAGATAGCAATATAGAAATGAGCCAGTTGATCGATATCGTTAAGGCACCTGATTTCCCTACGGGAGGGATTATTTATGGCTATGCCGGCGTAAGAGAGGCTTTTGAAACCGGAAGAGGAAGAATTGTTGTAAGAGGCAAGGCTGAAATTGAATCGGTTGAACATGGGCGCGAAAAACTCATTATCACGGAGATCCCGTACATGGTTAACAAAGCTGAGTTGATTATTAAAATTGCAGAATTGGTTAATGAGAAAAAAATCGAAGGGATCTCAAACATCAATGATGAATCTGACCGGACCGGAATGCGTATTGTCGTGGATATCAAACGCGACGAAATGGCAAGTGTTGTACTGAATAAATTATATAAATTCACCCAATTGCAGACCGCTTTCAATGTGAATAACATTGCACTTGTCAAAGGTCGTCCGCAAATGCTTAATTTAAAGGATCTTATTCATTACTTTGTAGAGCATCGTCACGAAGTGGTGATCCGGCGCACTCAGTATGACCTTGATCAGGCAGAGAAAAAAGCACATATATTAAGGGGCCTTATCATTGCGATCGATAATCTTGACGCAGTTATCAACCTTATTCGCAGTGCCAAAACACCTGAAGAAGCCAGAGAAGGATTGATGTCAAATTTCAATCTCGACGAAATTCAATCCCGTGCCATACTGGATCTGCGCCTCCAAAGGCTGACCGGACTTGAAAGGGATAAGATCCACGCGGAATACGAAGAGCTTAGTAAGCACATTGAATGGCTTAAAGAAATATTGGCCAATGAGGATATCCGTATGGGTATAATCAAAGATGAGTTAATTGAAATTAAATCACAATATGGCGATGGTCGCAGGACCGAAATTGTTTATGCCTCCGAAGATTTTAATCCTGAAGATTTTTATGCCAATGAAGACATGGTCATTACCATTTCTCACATGGGATATATCAAACGGACTCCGCTGACTGAATTCAGAACTCAGGCCAGAGGAGGGACCGGATCAAAAGGTTCGAGCACCCGTGATGAGGATTTCCTTGAGCATATGTTTATCGCTACCATGCACAATACCATTTTACTATTTACCGAAAAGGGTAAATGTTTCTGGTTAAAGGTTTATGAAATTCCTGAGGGGACGAAAGTTTCAAAAGGACGGGCTATACAAAACCTTCTGGGAATTGAAGCTGATGATCAGGTAAGAGCCTATATTAACGTTACTTCACTGAAAGATGAGGCTTATATTAATAATAATTACATCATTCTGTGCACCAAAAAAGGGGTGATCAAAAAGACACCACTTGAAGCCTATTCACGTCCAAGACAAAATGGAGTAAACGCAATAACAATCCGTGAGAATGACCAGTTAATTGAGGCTCGTCTGACAAACGGAAATAATGAGATCTTACTTGCAATCCGTTCAGGTAAAGCAATCCGGTTCCATGAGAAACATGCACGCGCCATCGGACGTACTGCTTCCGGAGTGCGGGGTATAAGCCTTGCCAGTGAGAACGATGCACTGGTTGGTATGATTTGCGTTGAGAACGATATTGAAGATGTTCTTGTTGTTTCGGAAAATGGATATGGTAAACGTTCCAAGATTGAGGACTACAGGGTTACAAACCGCGGTGGGAAAGGGGTTAAAACCATAAATGTAACTGAAAAGACCGGTTCATTGGTTGCAATCAAAAATGTAACCGACACAGATGATCTGATGATTATTACTCAGGCCGGAGTTATTATCCGCTTGCCTGTCTCCAAAATCAGGATGACCGGTCGTGCTGCTCAGGGAGTTAAACTGATTAATCTTCGCGACGATGATTCGATTGCTTCGGTTGCACGCGTTGAAATCGAAGAGGTGGATGAACTTTCTGTTGATGAGAACGACGCTTCCCCGGAAACTGACATTTCTGCTTCAGATGAAGAGATAATTGATACTAACATTGATTAATTATTGTTTTTTAACAACATAACAGGATAAATATTTTTGTACTTTTTGAAAATTGGTTCAATTTTGCAATAAATTATAACACAAACATTTTAAGTCATGAAGAAATTATTTTTCACAGCTCTGCTTTTATTGGCGGGTACAGCTGCCATATTTGCTCAGAAGGGGAAAGTTGCCAGCGCTCTTTCATATAAAGAGTCTGGTAAGCTTGATAAGGCATGGGAAGCCATCAAGGAGACCCTTGATCCGGCAAATCCCAAATCAGAAAAAACATTGAACTGGACCGGTACCTGGCAGGCACGCGGGGAGATCATCGAAGCAATAATCCTCTCCAAAGACGAAAATTTCAAAAAACTCGTTCCCAACCCGGTAGAAGAGGCTTATACTTCGTATATGAAAGCAGTAGAGTTTGATGAAAAAGGGGGAAATCAAATCCTAAAACTTAAACTCGTAACTTTCGCAAATACATTGATTAATTCTGCAGTAACAGCCTATCAGGCAAATGATTATGCAAAAGCAACCGATTATTTCGAGAAAAAATTAATGATCGATAAACTACCTTTATTCAAAACTGAGGCTACAATCGATACCGCAATTATTTATAATACCGGTTTAGCTGCTATGAATGCCAAAATGTATGAAAAGGCAATCCAGTATTTTACCGACTGCACCAAATACGGTTATAACGGAGGATCCTCTTATGCGCAGATAATTAGCGCTTACCAGCTATTGGGAACCAGGGAAGATACCATTAAGGCTGTCGGAATAATGAAAGAGGCCTTTAATAAGTACCCTAACGACCAAAGCATTAATGTTCAGTTAATTAACTATTATATTATGTCTGGTCAGCCCAATGAGGCAATCAATTATTTAGATAAGGCAATCGAAAAGGAAAAAGACAATTCCTCGTTCTATCTGGCAAAGGGAGTAGCCCTTGACAGGCTTGGTCGTCAGGATGAGGCCATAGAGGTTTACAAAAAAGCCACAGAAATTAAACCGGAGAATGCTGATGCGTATTATAATATCGGGGTAATCTATTTTAACCGTGGAGTAAAACAATTCGATGTTGCCAATGCAGTACCAACAACTGATCAGGCACGTTACGAAACCGAAAAGACTAAAGCTGACGACTACTTTAAGGCTGCAGTTCCTTATTTGGAAAATGCCGTAAAATATAATCCCAAAGATACATACATCCTTGACCAGTTGAAAAATCTATATTACAGGCTGAAAATGATGGATAAGTTTGAAGCAATAAACAAGAAATAAATTTAAGAAGAGGGAATTATTCCCTCTTTTTTTAGATTTACATAATTAACATAATATTAATTATAAGACAAGTATTCATTTGGAATATTTGCCAAAAATGTTAGTTGTATCCAGATTTTTATTAATTAATTCCGGAAATTTTAAACAATGCCAGAAACAATCTGTTATTAATATAATTTAAGGAATAAGCGATAAAACGTAATCACTACAGTGGAGCTGGATTTATTTATGGCTAATTCGTAAGTAAAAATCAAATAATTAACAGATGAAAATAATTCCCTGGCTTGTAATTTTGATAACACTAATTTTAAATACATCGGTTATGTCACAGCATGATATCAGAACAAATTCACTGAAGGA
>CANJNY010000013.1 GCA_947475715.1 Prolixibacteraceae bacterium | reverse complement strand
CTTATGATACAGTTGCAACTATTGGTCATACCATTCAACGGGAATTTGGAATTCCCGAGGCACAGGTAATTTATATTTCATCAGCATGTTCTTCACTGGTCAATGCGCTCGAGATTGTTGAAGGTTATTTTGCGATCGGAAAAGCTACCCGGGCCCTTGTTGTGGCTTCTGAACATAATACCCTCTACAGTAACGATACCTGTGAAAAAAGCGGACATCTTTGGGGAGACGGTGCAACGGCACTCTTTATTTCGGATGAGCCACTGGGTCCTAAACCGGGTGAAATCCTCAATATTTTCACCCGTGGACTGGGACATATTGGAAAGGGGACTGAAGCTGTTTATCTTCGTCTTGCAGAGGGTGGCCTCCAAATGCCTGATGGAAGAGATGTTTTTATGCATGCCTGCAATTTTATGCGTGTTGCTTTGGAGACCACACTTGAAAATTGTAATCTGACGGTAGAGGATCTTGATTTTATTATTCCTCACCAGGCCAATCACCGTATTATTGCTAATCTGATTAAACAATTCAATATTCAACCCAGAAAAGTATTTACCAATATTGAGGAACTTGGAAATACCGGTTGTGCAAGTACCGGAATCTGCCTGTCGCAGAATCTTTCGAAGATACCCGCAGATTCGTTGGTCGGAATTACCGTCTTTGGAGGAGGCTATTCTGCCGGAGCCTTACTTGTGAGATATTGAGAGCATCGCGGATGTTGCAATTAACCGGGAAATAACTATTTTAGCTGCTGACTACTGGCTCTTGGTTGAAAATCATCGAACCGAATTACATGCCGGCAGGGAGACTCTGAAAAAACAGACTCTCTTTATTCTGGTTCACCGAATATTGCGTTGAGTTCGAAAATTTGCCGGCTTTGAGCCACCTTAAATTAAACTAATTGTTATAATCACTACTAATTACCTGTTTTATGAACCGTAGACAAATGATAGGAAGTGCAACGGGCGTTGCTGTGGCTACAGCAGCAGGATTTCCTGGCACAAGTGTTTTTGCATCCGCTGCAATTGAAAAGATGAAACTCAAAGGAAATATCCACCATTCGGTCAGCCAATGGTGTTATGGGGATATCCCACTTGATGACTTTGTAAAGGCTTGCGCTGAAATGGGACTGGAATCGGTTGAGTTATTGGTTGAAAAGGAGTGGGCAACGGTCAAGAAATATGGGTTGAAATGCGCCGTTGGATATGCTACCGATTACGGAATTCCAAAAGGATTTAACCGGATTTCAAATCACGATAAACTGATCGCCGATTTTGAGCGGATGATCCCCATTGCTGCCGAAGCAGGTATCCCAAATCTGATCTGTTTCTCAGGAAACCGTGAAGGGCAAAATGATAATGTTGGAATGGTCAACTGTGCCACCGCACTGCGCAAACTTATGCCACTGGCCGAAAAACATGGAGTTACTATCATTATGGAATTGCTTAACAGCTACGGTCATGCCGATTATCAGTGCGATAGTACCGCATGGGGAGTTGCTCTCTGCGAAATGGTCGGATCAGAGCGAATGAAACTACTTTATGATATTTACCACATGCAAATTATGGAGGGTAATATCGTTGATACAATAAAAAAGAATATTAAGTATATCGGACATGTCCATACCGGCGGTGTTCCGGGCAGACACGAACTGGATGATACACAGGAACTCTATTATCCTGCTATTATGAAAGCACTTCTGGCCGCGGGTTATAAAGGTTTTGTAGGTCAGGAATTTGTCCCAACGCAGACAGATAAATTAGATTCATTACGTAAATCGGTGCTGATTTGTGACGTGTAAATGAAAGTCTTGATCTAACACTTTTAATTAAACACAAAAGACTAAAGAAATGAAAAAATTCATGCTTAATATCCAATTAGAAGGATTGGACAACGAAACAAGAATGAAACTACTCCCAAGAGAACAGGAGGTTGTAAAAGAGTTGGAACAAAATGGGACTATTGTAGATAACTTTATTAAACTTGATATGTCTGGTATTTTTATTGTAATTATGGCGACTGATTCTGAGGATGTGCATTCAAAACTTTCAACTTTGCCATATTACCCTTATATGAAAATTGAAATTATTCCTGTGAGGGTGACTAACAGTATTAATCAATAACACTAGCTATAATAACAGCAGCCTGGTGTCAGTTTTTGAAGAAAAAAACCGAACAGCAAGCTGCCAAACGTAATGAACGAACAAATCACCCTTACCACTCCTGCGTTGCTGTTTTCAGCGATTTCGTTGATTATGCTGGCCTATACCAACCGTTTTATGAGTTATGCCACCCTGATCAGGACGCTTCATGAGAAATTTAAGGTAAACCCCAATGAGGTTTTACTTGGACAGATTGCAAACTTAAGGAAGCGGCTCTATTTAACCAAGTATATGCAGATTCTTGGCGTTTCAAGTCTCTTCCTTTGTGTTTTAACGATGTTTCTGATTTTTATTGGAAGTCAGATTCCTGCCATTTGGACATTTGGAGTTGCACTTCTTCTGCTGATTGCATCCTTGGGGATTTCTATTCTCGAAATCCATATTTCGGTCAAGGCACTGAACCTTCATCTTGGCGATATGGAGGTCAACAGACACGGATAGTCACGGTTGTTGCCTGTTCTGTTATAGATTTGTGGTTAAGGATATTAAAATATAGGAATATAATTTGAGGTGAATTATTCTCTTTTTAGATGATTATGATGCGTTTGCACCACTTTATTGCTGTTCCAATACGATCTATGTCTGATAAATATTGGGGATTAAATCTTCAAATTACCTATATTTGTGAATTAGTATAATACAAAACAGATGCTCACAGACCTACTGATCACATTTTTACTGGTTTTTTTCAATGGATTTTTCGTCGCAGCAGAATTTGCGATTGTCAAGGTAAGAGCCTCACAGCTCGAGTTGAAGGTAAAGGGTGGGAATCATTTTGCGATTGTTGCAAAGCGAATTGTTTCGCAACTTGACAGATACCTTGCCGCTACACAGCTTGGAATTACATTGGCAAGTCTTGGTCTTGGATGGATCGGTGAACCTGTAGTGGCTAAAATAATCTTAAATTTAATGACTGCGATGGGAGTTCAGATGGAACCTGAAGTAGCTCATCATGTGGCCCTTCCGGTTGCATTTTTGATTATTACAGTATTGCATATTATTTTTGGAGAGCTGGCACCAAAATCAATTGCCATTCAACGGTCCCAGCGAACGGTGATGGTAATTGCCTTACCTCTCCAATTCTTCTTCTTTATTTTCCGGCCATTTATCTATTTGTTGAATGGGACTGCAAATCTGGTTTTAAAAGCTATCGGCATCCCCAATGTTGTGGGGCAGGACATCCACAGTAGTGATGAGCTGAAATATCTGGTTAAACAGGGTAAGGAGAGCGGTGAGATCGAACAGGCTGACTATGATATCATCAAAAATGCCTTTGAATTTTCAGAGCGTATTGCCAAACAAATTATGATTCCAAGAACTCAGGTGATGGCCATTGATGTAGAAGATTTTCAACTCACTATGGTCGACAGGCTGATTGAAGAGAACTATTCACGGATTCCATGCTATGCCGAATCGCTCGACAATATTGTGGGTGTTGTCTATTTGAAGGATATCCTGATTAAACTCCAAAAAAATGAGCCAATTAAGATATCCTCTATAATGCGTTCGATATTGATAGTCCCTGAGACAAAATATATCGCTCAGCTCCTTAAAGAGTTTCAGAGTAAGCATCAGCAAATTGCAATCGTCGTTGATGAATATGGAGGTACTCAGGGGATTGTAACAATGGAAGATATCCTTGAGGAATTGGTTGGTGAAATTCAGGATGAGTACGATAATGAACTCCCCTTTGTTGAAAAAAAAGGGGAGAACAGCTATATAGTCCTGGCCTCTGCCTCACTCGATGATATTAACGAATTGCTCCCTCATCCGTTAACTGTCAATGAGGAATATGAAACGCTTGCCGGCTACCTGATTCTTAAATTGGGCAGAATTCCGAATATGAATGAGAAAGTCAGTTTTGATGATTACGAATTTACGATTATCAAAAGACATAAGAACTCGATCATACTGGCTCAACTGGTTGATATGAATCAGCATGCTTGATTTTTGACGAATTAAATCCTGAGTTTTTACTATTTTGTCCGTTCCCGGATTATCAGTTTCATTCAACGCTGTTTTTCTACCCATCCGCCAGATCGCGGATGGGTAGAAAATAGGCGATCAACCATTTCTCCACAAGTCCCAGAGTGGAAGGGATAAAACCCACTGACTTATTTCTTCCCAAATAACTTCTTCTCCAGATCCGGCCGGTTCATCTTTCTTAATTCTCCAATCAACTCACTGCGATTTTCGGGTTTGTACCAGAAGAAGAATTTTCGTTGCGTGAGTTTCTTGTTTGCCTCCCTTGCCGTGCTGATTTTCTCGAGCGTATATGGGTGATATCCTGAATAATAAATAACCGTGGCCAGTGTCATGGGTGTCGGGGTGAAATCCTGAACCTGCTCAAGTTTGAAATCGAGCCCTTTGGTTTCGGCTGCCAGTTCTGCCATCTCGGCATTGGTACTTCCCGGATGACTTGAAATAAAATAGGGGATTAGTTGCTGTCTTAGTCCGTTTGCTGCGTTTACCTTATCAAAAAAACTTTTCAGTTTAAAAAAGATATTAAATGATGGTTTCCGCATGATATCGAGCACTTTATCTGCGGTATGCTCCGGGGCAACTTTCAATCTGCCCGGAACATGGTTTATGATAACATTCTCCAGATATTCTTCATTTCCCTTGTTTATTTTCTCATCCCGGGTCTTGTGAAAAATAATATCATACCGGATGCCACTACTTACAAATGCTTTTTTCACCCCCGGAACGGCCGAGACCTTCCGGTAAAGGGAGGTCATCCCACGGTGGTCGGTATCGAGATTGGAACAAACATCGGGGAAAATACACGATGGACGCCGGCATGCCTGACACATTACCAGATGCTTCCCTTCCATTTTGTACATATTGGCCGAAGGTCCGCCAATATCAGAGATATATCCCTTGAAATCATCCATCTGAGTCACTTCCTTCACCTCTGCCAGTACCGACTCTTCCGAGCGGGAAGCAATAAACTTACCCTGATGGGCCGAAATTGTACAGAAAGTACAGCCACCAAAACAACCACGATGGGTATTTACCGAATGACGGATCATTTCGTAAGCCGGTATGGGCCCCTTGTTTTTATAGCGGGGATGAGGAGTTCTGGTAAATGGAAGGGTGTAGTAACTATCTAATTCACTTGTTGTCAATAGCGGATACGATGGATTAATAATGATCTGCTTATCCTTATATGCCTGAATTAACTTGCGTGAAGCCATCTTATTTGACTCCTCTTCGATATGGCGGAAATTTTTAGCGTAATTTATTTTTTCCTTCAAACAGGCTTCATGCGAATTTAGTTCGAGCTCTTCCCATTCCTTATTTGTCTTATATTTTGCAGTTTTATCTACAATAAATGCGGTTTGCGGAACGTCAGTAATTTCGTTAAATGGTTTACCACCCTTCAGTTTCTGAATAAATTCGACGATCGATTTTTCACCCATTCCATAGACCAGCAAATCGGCCTTTGTATCTACCAGAATGGATGGTTTGAGCTGATCAGACCAATAGTCGTAGTGGGTAACCCGGCGAAGAGAGGCCTCAATACCTCCGATCAGAACGGGCATATCGGGATAGATTTTCTTCAGGATATTTGAATAGACCACCGAGGCGTAATCGGGGCGGGCACCAGGGCGTCCATCTGGTGTGTAGGCATCATTTGAACGCTTCCGTTTGTTTGCTGTGTAATGATTCACCATCGAATCCATACAACCGGCTGTAATGGCAAAGAAGAGCTTGGGTTTCCCCAGCTTTTTAAAGTCACGTAAGTCATCCTGCCAGTTAGGTTGGGGAATTATGGCTACCTTTAATCCTTCACGTTCCATGATCCTGCCAATCACTGCAGCACCAAATGAGGGATGATCAACATACGCATCACCTGAGAACAGGATTACATCGGGCTGATCCCAGCCTAAGGCTTCAATCTCTTTTGCCGTGGTGGGAAGCCACCTGCCGGGTCTATATTTTTCCAAATCTTTCATCAATTGGCTAAATTACATAATTTAAACAGTCTGAGGAAATTTATTCAATTTCAACGTTAGTGGCTGTTATTCCAAATCGGTTTTTAATAGTTTTAAAATTGCGTATCCAACACTCTTGGCAGAAGCAGGATTTTGTCCTGTCACAACTCGTTGATCTGTTACGACGTGATTTTGCCAATTCCCTGACTTCTCAAAAATACCCCCTTTATGAACTAATTCCGTTTCTAATAAAAATGGTACAACATCCTGTAAATGAATAGCATTTTCCTCTTTATTCGTAAAACTATTTACCTTTTTATCCTTCACTAAAAAAGTGCCATTATTCAGGGTGATATTTAATAATCCGGCTGCACCGTGACAGACCGAACTTACCACACCCTTTCTCTCATATATCCTGGAAGCGATGTTGGCTAATTCCTTATTATCTGCAAAATCCCACATTGCTCCGTGTCCTCCCGCATAATAAATTGCTAAATAATCTTCAATATTCACTTCAGAAGGTTTCAATGTATTTTCGATCCTGGCGCGATAGATCGAATTATTCCAAAATTTCTTGTTGTCCGCATTTTCCAAATCAACACCGTAATTGTCAAGTGGTGCTTTACCCCCTTGAGGACTGACAAAATCAATCTCGTATCCTGAATCGAAAAGTGGATTCCAGCATCCTGCAACTTCGGTTAATGAATATCCTGTGTTTTTGCCTGTGTTTCCCAATTTATCGTGACTGGTTACTACGAATAAAATTTTTTTATTTTTTTTATTTGTAGTGTTGGGTTGAGCCGATGCCGAATTAAAGCAAGAAAAAATAGCGCAGCATGCCATAACCATTATTCCCTTTGCAATTGATTGAAATATTCCTTTCATCCTGATAACTGTTTGTGATTACAACAACAGGAGGCTCATCTTGTTCAAAAAGATTGATCAATAGCAATATTTCAACATTAAAATAAATTGAAAATAGTGTTTTATTACTCCATTTTTCTATTTTTGAACCTTGATACATTAAAAACTAAATGAAGCTAGTCAAACCACAGGATCTACTGAAGGTTAGTCCTTATATGCAATATTTGGGAGGTGAATATTTTGCCCGTTTACTTATGCACTTATTGCAATTTAATCAGATCAATAAATTATACGATAATATCAGTGATAAAAAGGGGATAGAATCCATCGATGGCATTTTAAAATACCTCAATGTCACCCTTGAGTTTGATGAAAGGGATTTGAAAAAGCTTCCGGCCAACGGTAGTTTTATAACTGTTTCGAATCATCCCTATGGTGGAATTGATGGTATCTTACTTATCAAGTTGCTCTCTTTGGCGCGGCCGGATCATAAGGTTATTGCCAATTTCCTTCTAAAGAAAGTGGAGCCTATTTCCGATTATTTTCTGGCGGTAAATCCGTTCGAAAATCAGCCAAATGCACCTTCGAGTATCGGTGGTTTGAAAACGGCCCTGGATCATCTGAACAATGGTGGTGTGCTGAGCTTTTTTCCTGCGGGGGAAGTTTCCACGAGTTATAGCTCCAAAACCATTACTGACCGCGAATGGCTGATCTCTGCACTGCGATTCATTAAAAAGGCACATGTTCCAATTGTTCCGATCTATTTCCACGGGAGCAACAGTCGGCTTTTTCACCTTCTTGGAAGGATTCATCCCTCGTTGAGGACAGCAAAGCTTCCATCGGAAGTTTTAAATAAGAAAAACAAAACGATTAAAATAAGGATTGGCAGTCCGATTTCGGTAAAAGATCAGGACAAGTTTGCCGATGTTCACCAGCTTGGACGTTACCTGCGCTCCAAGACCTACTGCCTGGATTCGGGCATCGAGGTGAAACGGTTTTTTGATTATTCACTAAAGAGTCAGCCTTTGCCACAACCTATTGTGGAACCTCAGTCTTCAGATCAGATTGTTAATGAGATTAATAGCCTTCGCAGTTCACATCATCTGTTCACCATTAAGAATTATGCGGTATTCTGCGTTCCCTCCTCCCGAATTCCTGTTATTATGAATGAGCTGGGTCGATTAAGGGAGATTACTTTTCGCGAAGTGGGTGAGGGGACTAATCAGCCAACTGATGTTGACGAGTTTGACCTTTATTATGACCAGTTAATTATCTGGGATGATGAAGGAGAACAGATTGTTGGTGGATATCGTATTGGTAAAGGTAATGAGATCTATGATCAATTCGGAATTAAAGGTTTTTATACGCAAAGCCTGTTTAAAATGAAGCGTGGATTTGTCGATACCTTAAAACAATCTCTTGAACTTGGACGTTCGTTTATTGTTAAGGAGTATCAACGGAAGCCGCTTCCTCTGTTTTTGCTTTGGAAGGGGATTCTCTATTTTTTATTGAAAAATCCGGAATATCGTTATTTAATCGGTCCGGTCAGTATCAGCAATACCTATTCCGGGATATCAAAGGAGTTGATAATTCAATATATAATGGCAAATTTCTTTGATTATAAACGAGCTGCCTTTGTAAAACCCCGCAACAAGTTTAAAGTAACCACTGATGATCAGCATCTGAATACAGCACTTGAAAACATGACCCCTGATTTGCACTCGCTGGATAAGTTTATCGGAGATATCGATCAGTATAATAGTGGATTACCAGTCTTGTTGAAAAAATATCTGGGCTTGAATGCAAAAATAGTAGCCTTTAATGTGGACCCTAAATTTAATGATTGCATCGACGGATTATTGGTGCTTGACATCTTTAAAGTTCCGAAATCAACCATCGAATCGTTGTTGAAAGAGTTAAATGATACAACCTTGCTGGCCAGGTTATTCTCGGAATCAGAATCTTAACTTAAACCTGTTTTATACCGAAGGTTGTTAAATTCCCCCGGGTTCATATTCGTAAATTAACCATTAACCATTAAACCATCTACCGTTAATTGGTGTTCATCATTACTTCATTGAGATTGGCATCCACGTCCAGTTCCATTTTCTTTCGCAATCGGTAACGATGGTTTTCGAGTCCGCGTACCGAGATTCCAAGTAGGGGAGCAATCTCTTTCGATGAGAGATTCATTCGCAGGTATGCACATAACCGAAGATCGTGTGGCGTAAGTTTAGGAAACCCGGCTTTTAACTTCTTAATGAATTCTTCGTGTGCCCTTTCAAAGTTCGTTTCGAAGGTTTTCCAATCATCATGACTGGCAATATTTTCATCGATTTTTTTTACCAGCTGAAGGTAGTATTTATCCGGAAAGCGAGATTCGAGTTGGTTCTTCTGCAACTTCAAGTCACGTTTTAAATCGATCAAAAACTCATTCTTTTTGATGATCAGCATGGTTGAATTTGCAAGTTCCTGGCTTTTAAATGAGATCTCATCCTGAAGCTTTTCGTTTCGCAGGCGGATCAGTTCTTTCTCTTTATTTGCTCTTTTGCGTTGCTCTTTGCGACGGGTAAGGATGATAACCCTCCTGCGGAATGACAAAAGAAGCAATACAAAAAGAATCAAATATCCAGCCTTTGCCCAGGTGCTTTGATACCAGGCAGGAAGGACAACGATTTTGGTCTCGTTTGTTTTACTCTCCGAACCCCATGGATCGATTGCTTTTATCCGCAAGGTGTAAGTCCCTTCAGGAAGCCGTTCGAATTTAAAAGCGGGCAGGGAAACCGGTTGTCGCCATGTGGGATCAATTCCTTCAAGGAAAGCCTGAAAAACAATTTTATCGGTAGTAAACAGGGGAAATGAGAATTTTATTTGTGCATTACTTTGGTTGAATTTTAAGGTATAGGTGGAATGTTTCGCAGCGAGTGTATCCACGTTGCCGTGTTGATCGACTGAGAGGAATTCTCTTAAGGTTAAGTTCTTATTTTTAATCTGCGTTTCGAATTCGGGCTGACCGGCATTTAGCATGGCGTATCCATTCTCCAGGCAAAGGATGGCCTGATTCTCCGAGGTGGGAATAATACTTTCAAAATTCTCAATCATCTGGTTCAGGAAGAGTGTCGACGGGTAAGTCTTGATTAATCGGACCGAATTATCATTGATTTGAAATAATCCGATTGATTCATTGGTTACAAACCAATAATGGTGATTTGGGGCGCCAAAGATCCGGTGTGCATGTGCAAAAGGTCCCAGGTGGTTATTCAGATCATGGTAATCAACGATTGAATCCTTTAATTCATCATAAGTAAACAGATTTTCCCCTGTTGTAAAAACGATACGGTCTTCGATTTTAAAGGGATGAATACCATGATCTTTTTTAAATGAGGAGTTCTCGCCATAATAGGTCGTCTCAACCACCTCATCCCGCTTCTCCGAAAGTTTGAGCCGGTAAATTCCACGGTGCATATGACCTGCCCAGATATTTCCATAGAGATCGACCTCAATAAACTGTATCAGATCGTTAAAATTCCGAAGATTCTTCGACCATTTGGGCTCGCTTGCGGTGAAATCGATAGAGACGATATCGGAATAGGTGGATTGGACCAGGAATCCCGGCATCTTTATGTCTGGAGTTATCGCAAAAACTCCGTTAACACCGGATATTTTTTTTAATCCCTTTTCTGTTACAACAAAAGTTCCGTTATTCAGTCCGGCAAGAAGTTTTCCTTTGAAAACATTGCAACTCCATACTTGTCCTTCCGATTGTGGAATGATCCTGAAATTCTCATCCGGATCGGTTGTCTTTTTTGAATATAATCCCTGATTCGTTCCAAGATACATATTGCCGTTTAGAATTGCAGCACAATAGACTGCCCCGATATCCTTTACGGGATGCAGTTCATAGGATCCCCTATTGCGAAAAGTCAGAAAATCAATTCCTTTGTCCAGAGCCTGCCAGATATTCTGGTTTTTGTCAATTGCCAGACCTAATATGGTATTATTTTGCAATCCATTTTGAGTATTTAGCTTAAAAATCACCTTCCCTTTGTTGTCAAAAGCAATAATCCCGTTCAGGTGAGTGCCGATAATAATATTCCCATTTGCGTACCTTGCAGCCTGGTTAACCTTGTTTCTTATGAAATATTGATTCCATTCAGGATTTAAAACGTTGTAATTTAGTCCGTCATAACTGAAAATTCCGTCCGAGAAAGTTCCGATAACCATTTTTTTATCCTTATCCTGAAAGAAAAACCTGATCTGTTTCTGATTAAAAAAAGATCCTGTAAGAAAGGGTGCTATGTGATCATTTTCAACAGAATATAAACCATCGGTTTGATCAATGATAATTTTTCCATTAATCTGATACATGGTATTTGAGAAGGGGTACCTGATTTGAATCGTCTGCTTGCCATCCCAAATCGTCATTTGCCCAAAAGAGTGAAAATAGACCTTATTACCTAACGGAATAATTTTCCAAAACTCCTCGTTGGCGAGAAAATTCTTTTCAGCATAGGTTTTTAGTGAAATATAATTCAGCTCCCCCGAGCGATTCCGTTCCCAGTAGCCCAACTCCCGGTAACCACTTGTGTAGATCCTGTTGTTGGGACCGATAGCTACACAGCGTATCACATTTCCTTTGGGCGAGGGATACAGCTTCCATGATATACCGTTGAACTCAAGGAGCCCTTTATTATTTGCAAAATATACGTTTCCAATGGAGTCTTCAGCAACAGACCAATTTTGATTGTCTGCATTATAATCCGATTTTGAAAAGTTTTTTACTGCCGGATTTTCATATTCTGTCGCCATGATCGGGTTATGGGTAAGCAAAATCAAAAACAGGACTCCCGGAGCAAAAATATAGTTGATAAGATTAAGATTCATTATGATTGGGCTTTTCTGAATTACCTGTAAAAAATTAACATTTATTTCATCTTTTATTAATTAATTAATTCGTAAATTTAAGAATAATATTTTTAAAAGGCTATGCAATATCGTCCGGATTGTCTGTTTTATCCTATTTTTAACTCACTTTTAAGATTTTTAAAAACAAGCGGAGATAAAATAATATAATATTTATTAATATATATATATCTGATTAATAATTATATAGTAATTTTTATATAATTATGATGAGATAATGATGAGGTGATTTAATTTATAGAAAAGAGATGGAGTGACAGAAGTGTATCCCTTTTCTAATTATCGGAATATTGAGGTTGTATATTCGCATCAAATATTTTAAAAAATTTAACGTATGAAAAAACTAATCTTTCTGTTGAATCTATTTTTATCAGTTACTTTTCTTTACGCTCAGCAGAGCGCAGCAATATCGGGGAAAGTAAGTAATGCTGCTAATGGTGATCCTATTCCTGGGGTGACAATTATAGTTAAAGGGACCACTACAGGTGTGATTACTGATTTAAACGGGAATTATTCCATTAAAGCTGCCGGAAATGGAACGCTGGTTTTTAGCTTTGTGGGAATGATACCCGAGGAAGTGAGCATAAATAATCGTTCCACTATTAATGTACAATTAAAGGATCAGACCATTGATGTCTCTGAGGTTGTTGTTGTTGGTTATGGTACCCAAAAGGTGAAAGACCTTACCTCTTCAATAACTACCGTTAAATCGGACGAGTTGGTTAAAACACCTACAGGTCAGGCCATGCAGGCTTTACAAGGGAAAGTGGCCGGACTTCAGGTTGTCAGCAGTGGTGCACCCGGAGATTCGCCAACAATCCGCGTTCGGGGTATCGGTTCCTATCCGGGAGCAAACAACGAAGCTCCGCTCTATGTGGTGGACGGAATGTTTTTTTCTAATATTGATTTCCTGAATACTTCGGAGATTGCCTCAATTTCGGTACTTAAGGATGCCTCTGCCGCTGCCATTTATGGAGTTAGAGCCGCAAACGGAGTGGTATTGATTGAAACCAAATCGGGTGGCTTCAACCAGAAAACACAGATAAGTTACAGTGGTTACTATGGTACCCAGAATGCACAGAATGTATTGAAAATGGCTAATGCAGAACAATTCACAACCATGGCCAACGAGTCAGGTTCTGCACCCGATGCCTTATTTGTTTTGAACGCTATGCAACGTTATGGCAGAAGCCGGATCAATCCAAATGTTCCGGATGTAAACACCGACTGGTATAAAGAGGTTATTCGCCCTGCAGCAATTCAAAATCACAGCCTTGATGTCTCGGGGGGAAGCGATAAGACTTCATATCATATTGGGACTAATTATTTTGCTCAGGACGGTATCCTGAATATGAATAATGGTTATACACGTATGAATATGAGTGCGAAACTCGATATTAAGGCAACTGACTGGTTAACAATTGGTGGCAATATGAATTTCAGCAATGCATTAAAAGATAATGCAAATTCATCAGCATGGAAAGATGCCTATTTTGCAGTACCAATTATGCCGGTTATGGATGAATCAAATACCCTTGCAAGGCCAATCAGGTATGCAAATGCGCAGGATTTAGGTTACCGAAGTGGTGAAAATCCTTTTCCAACACTCAATTATACAAAGGGACAATTAAAAATCCGTAAACTACTTGCTAACTTTTATGCAACGGTGGACCTTATTCCGAAGAAGCTTTCCTTTAAAACAACCTATAATAATGCCTATTCCGGTTTGGATGAACGGACGGTTGATTTGCCATATTTTATTGGTAACAGCTTTCAACGGCCTGATGCATCGATCAATAAAATTGCCTCTACCTATTTTGATCAGATTTGGGATAACGTGCTAACCTTTAATAATAGTTATGGTGATCATAACATAACCGTTATGGCAGGAACATCCTATCGTGACGAGGCTTATAATAAACTTTTTGCACAAGGTCTTAATTTCCCGACCGAAAATCAGCAGTCATGGTATATCAATCAGGCTGGTAAAATTGTCGAAGCAGGTGTTGGAGATGACGGTGCTCATGTTTATGGCCTCTCTTATTTTGGACGTATTTCCTATAATTTCAAAGAGAAATATCTCCTTTATGGAACGATGAGAGCAGACGGCAGTTCAAAATATCAGGAAAAATGGGGGTATTTCCCTACCGTAGGTGCCGGCTGGGTAATGTCTGAAGAGAGTTTTCTAAAAGGCAATAAGGTTGTTGATTTTCTTAAACTGCGTGCCAGCTGGGGTGAATTAGGAAATGATAAAATTCAGGCCAGCGATGGTGCGACTACGACATCAGTGGTCAACACCGCGATTAATGGGGTGTTGGTACCGGGAACGGTAACATCAAGTACTTTCTCATCACTTAAATGGGAAGTAACAGAGGAGAAGAATCTTGGGATTACGGCCAAGTTGCTTCGAAGCAGACTAAGTGTTGATGCGGATTACTTTGTTCGTGATACAAAGAACGCTGCAATTAGTGTGACTATCCCCGCAATTGGGGGAAGCGTTTTGAAAAATGTGGGAATTATCCGGAATTCAGGTTTTGAGCTCGCCCTTAACTGGAATGATAAAATAACCGATAAATTACGATACACCATTGGTGGAAATATCTCTACGCTAAAAAATGAGGTAAGGAATCTTTACGGACAGCCTTATATTGACGGAGGTACCGCAGAATTCCGTCAACGTTCGATAGTTGGTCAACCATTATTGTCTTATTTTGGCCGCGAAGTAGTTGGTGTTTATCAGAATGCTGCCGAGATAGCTGCTGATCCGATTGCGGTTGCCAATAATTTGGTTCCCGGAGATTTAAAATATAAAGATCAGAATGGTGACAAGATACTCAATGATGATGACCGGGTGGTTTTAGGCTCCTATTTCCCAACGATGATGTATGGTTTTAATCTTGGATTAACTTATGAGGACTTTGAATTCTCTGCCAACATGCTGGGTCAGTCAGGTAACAAGATTTTGAATCGCAAACGTGGTGAAGTGATCTGGACTGCAGATGGTAATATGGATGCTGATCTGGCGAATAATCGCTGGCATGGTGATGGAACTTCGAATAAATATCCCTCCTCATCGGGATTACGCAGGGGATGGAATCAGAAAATGTCCAACTACTTTGTCGAAGATGGTTCGTTTTTCCGGATTCAGAATGTACAACTGGCTTATAATATCAGAAATAAGGAGTTATTCGGAACTAAGTTACCGAATATGAGGGTTTCTTTAACTGCTGACCGCCCGTTAACCATGTTCCGGTACCATGGCTTCAATCCTGAAGTTGCTGACGGTTTTGATAACCAAACCTATCCTATTCCTGCAGTTTATACGGTTGGTCTGAATATCAATTTCTAATATTTTAAAAAGTTATAATTATGAAATTTATACATATAAATATAAAGGCTGCCTTGTTTGTAATCGCTCTTTTGGGAGCAACATCATGTCAGAACCGATTGGATGAACTGGCAGAAAATAAATCTTTTACAGCTGGAACAGATTATACCATTACATCCAATATGATCCAGCCACTTACCGGGCTCTATTCGGTAATGTATGATCTCTACTGGGAAAATTACCCGCTTATCGCCACGCGTGGTGACGATGTGAATGCCGGCGGACTTGGTGATCAGCAGGATTATGCTGAAGCGGACAAGTATAACTACAATAAGGACTATTGGATGGTTAATGCGCTGTGGCAGAATTTTTACAAGAATGTTTTTACCGCCCATTCGGCAATGGAACAGGTTGCTTTATACCAGAAATTTGCTGCAAATAAAGCGCCGGGTGACCAATATATTGCAGAAGCAAAGGTTTTCCGCGGCTGGTCTTTACTAATTCTTTCGAGGATGTGGGGAAATATCTTTATTCCTGAAAGCTCTGATCCATCCGCATTACTGGTGGCTAAATTAGCGACTAAAGATGATGTTATGAAGCACATCTCTGCGCAAATGGACGAAGCAATTCCGAATCTTCCGGATATGAATCCAAATCAACGCAATGATATTCGCGGCGGTATTACCAAATATACAGCTCTGGCAATTAAAGCGCTTGCAAACCTTGAACTTAAGAATTACCAGGTGGTGGCTGATGCAACTTCGGCAATCATCACTTCAGGTAAATTTTCTTTGGAAAGTGATTATTATAATCTTTTCAAAATAAAAGGGAAATTAAATAGCGAAAACCTCCTCGAGTTTCAGTTTTCTGATTTTGGTCAGGGCTCGGGTGATAATAAGAGCTATTTATGGGCTTTCTTTGGACCACAGGGTTGGACACCAAAGGTTACCGGCGCAGGTGACGGCTGGGGATTTTATGAGCCAAGTCTTAAATATGTAAAATTCATGATCGACAGGGGTGAAACAGTTCGTCTGGAGACCAGTGTATGTTTTACAAACAGAGGTATTGCGGAGATTCAAAAAGATGCCAAATATGCCTCCCTGCCATCATGGATCTCCAATACGACCAGATCAGGTGACAGGTTTAATGATTATGCACGTGCCCTTTTTGCCAGCGGAAAACACTACCTTCCTTCCGATCAGCTTACTCCGGGACGTACCGATTATGGAACCAACAAGAATTTTACCATTATCCGTTATGCCGAGATCTTGCTGATGCATGCAGAAGCGTTAACACAGGGTGGAACAAGTTCTGCACTCACCGCCGATGCTGCTGTTAATTTAGTTAGAACCAGAGCCGGATTACCTAATGTTTCGGGTGTAAATAATCAAACGGTAATGGATGAGAAATTTGCTGAATTGGGCATGGAGTGGGGTACCCGTTTCTACGATATGGTAAGGCTGGGGAAAACTTCCGAATTAAGTTACGAGGGGAGAACCTTTACTGCTGATAAAGCATTTTTACCTTATCCGCAGGCTCAGGTAGACCAGTTACCAGGTTTGAGAGGGAAATAATCGCAAGTACTGATCATTAAAATGAAATGAAAATGAAAAAGATAACGTATATATTGGTTTTTTTAGTGGGTGTCTTTATGGCCGTTTCGTGTAATAAAGGGATAGACCCGATTACCGCTTTAAAACCTGGGGCTGATGGTACAGCCCCACTAGTGACTGTTAAATACCCTTCGGAAGGGGTTAAGATTCAGGTTCCTACACTGTTGGCTACAATCGATATCCAGTTTGAAGTAACCGACGACATCGAACTCAAATCAGTATCTCTTTTGATGGATGGTACTGAATTGAAGAGCTATAGTGGCTTTAAGGATTACCGTCGTGCAGTAGAAATGTTTACCTATGATAAAGTTACTAATGGTGCTCATATTCTAACTGTTAGAGCTACCGATCTGGCTGGCAAAATAACCAATAAGGATGTGAATTTTGAGAAGAAACCCCCTTATGTCCCAATGTACAACGGCGAGATTTTCTATATGCCTTTTGATGGCGATTATATGGAGAAAATTAATTTTGTAACTGCCGGCAAAGTTGGATCCCCGGGATTTGCAGGAACAAGTCTTAAAGGCTTAAATTCGTATGCAGGTGCTACCGATGGTTATCTGACATTCCCTGCTGCATCATTGAAAAACAGCGAATTTTCAGCCGAGATGTGGGTCAAATTAAACGCAACTCCTGACCGTTCCGGAATAATCTCAATCAGCCCGGCCGGTGAAGATCGATCAAAAGGAGTACGTTTTTTCCGCGAAGGAAGCGGTACTTCTCAGCGCTTTAAACTCAATGTCGGAATAGGTGCCGGTGAAGTCTGGAATGATGGGGGTGTGGTAAATGCTCCATTCAGCGAATGGGTTCACCTTGCTTTTACAATTTCTCAATCCAAATGTATTATCTACATCAATGGAGCGGCTGTAAATTCCGTAAATACAGGAGCTGCAATAGACTGGACGGGATGCGAAACAATGTCTTTCGCTTCGGGTCAGCCAAATTTCTCCTATTGGGATCATAAGGCGGACCTAAGCTTCTTTGATGAATTAAGAATCTTCAACAGGGCGTTATCTCAATCTGAAATTCTAACAATCATTCAGAATGACTCTCCCTATGTTCCTAAATATAGTGGTGAGATCTTATATATGCCTTTTGAAGGTAACTATAAAGATATAGTGACTAATACAATAGCTGGAAAGGTTGGAACACCGGATTTTGCCGATGGTAAAAAAGGGAAGGCATTTGCAGGAGCAACTGATTCATATATCACTTTTCCAACTACCGAAATCGTAAAATCCAACCAATTTAGTTCCGTCTTCTGGATGAAGGTAAATGCCTCTCCTGACAGATCCGGGATTATTGCGATTAGCCCTACTGGTGCTGCGAACTTTGATGCTATGAGGACAAAGGGATTACGGATTTTCCGTGAAGGAGATGCAGCCGCTCAGCGGTTTAAGTTAAATGTCGGGATTGGATCTGGTGAAAGCTGGAACGATGGTGGGTTAGCCGATCCAAGGTTAGCTGAATGGGTTCATGTTGCCTATACGATCTCTACTACTGAGAGTAAGATTTATATTAATGGCGTGTTAACACGCGCCGCATCCACTTTTGTCGGTGGTGTTGACTGGACAGGATGTTCATCAATGTCAATAGGATCAGGCGCTCCTACATTTATTGACTGGGGTCATCTTTCAGACCTAAGCTTAATCGACGAACTTCGTATCTTCAATAAGGCTCTTACTGAAGGGGAGGTAAATGCGATTATGAATGATGAAAAGTAATATGCTGATTTATAATTAGCTTGTTCTTAAACGATCATTAAGGTATCATCTTTTCTTATTATGGTTGCCCGGATATATTTCCGGGCAACCTACATAGGAAAATTACGATAATAAATTCACAACCAAAGAATGTTGAAATTATTACTCCCCATTTTACTGCTTTTTTTGGTGTGGAATTGTAAAAAAGATAAACCGGTTAACACGCCACCGGTTAATCTCCCGTTTAATTATTCGTCACTGGAAGTAAATGGAAAATTCTCCGGTTTTGAATACAAAGGGGTGAGTAATAATTCTGTTATTAAAGTCGCTTTTGGATCTGTTTTAGACCAGAGTTCAGCCAAAACAGCGATATCTTTGACAGATAAAAATGGAACCGCACTCCCGGTCAATCTGATATTTGTAAATAAAGACAGTGCTGTTACTATCCAACCGGCATCTCCGATGAGTTTTTTATCGGCATACTTGCTGACAGTCTCAAGTACCTTAAAATCAAAAGCAGGCGGTTTTCTGATAACCCCGGTTACTGTAAAATTAACAACAGCAATTGATTCAACAGATAAATTTCAGGCGATCACTTCCGATGCATTGTTGACCCTTGTTCAAAAGCAAACCTTTAAATATTTCTGGGATTTCGGACATTCAGTTTCCGGGTTAGCCCGCGAAAGAAATTCATCGGGTGATGTTGTCACTTCAGGTGGTTCCGGATTTGGAATGATGGCTATTCCGGTTGCCATAAACAGGTATTTTATTGCAAGAGGTGATGGTCTGATCAGAGCTCAAAAAATGGTGACCTTTCTTAAAAATAAAGCGCAACATTTTCATGGTGCATATCCGCACTGGTTAAACGGAGCAACGGGCGCTGTGATCCCTTTCTCGCCAAATGACGATGGTGCCGATCTGGTTGAAACCTCCTACCTGATGATGGGATTATTGACACTGCGCCAGTATTTTGACGGTTCGGCTATCGATGAGACGACCTTGCGCAACGATATTAACGAACTTTGGAACGGTGTTGAATGGGACTTCTTCAATAAAGACGCCGGGAATAAACTTTACTGGCATTGGAGCCCGACAAAAAATTTTGTCATGAACATGCCGATACAGGGATGGAATGAATGTCTGATTACCTATGTTCTGGCTGCTTCATCCAATACCCATGCGATTTCAAAAAATGTTTATGACAATGGTTTTGCCCGCAATGGAGCGATGAAAAACAATGGCAGCTATTACGGTTATCAATTGCCATTGGGAGAGGCTTATGGTGGACCGCTGTTTTTTGAGCAATACTCATTTCTGGGTATAAATCCTGCCGAATTGACCGATGCCTATGCAAATTACTGGCAGCAGGCGGTGAATCATACCAAAATCAACTTTGAATATTGTAAGCAAAATCCACGAAAATACTACGGATATAGCAGTCAATGCTGGGGTTTGACAGCAAGTGATATCAAGGATGGATATACAGCCAGTTCTCCGACCAATGATCAGGGATTTATAGCTCCTACTGCAGCAATCTCGGCTATGCCATTTACCCCGATCGAGTCTTTGCAGGCTTTAAATTTCCTCTATTATAAGTTGGGAGATAAGATCTGGAGTCAATATGGTTTTGTCGATGCATTCAATCTTGACAATGGCTGGTTTGCCGATTCATTTTTGGCCATCGATCAGGGTCCACAAATCGGGATGATCGAAAATTACCGCACCGGGTTATTATGGAAATTATTCATGAGTTCACCGGAGATAAAAACGGGAATGAAAAATCTGGGGTTTCAGGGCCCTAATTTATAAGCATGTTTGCTTTAATCTATTAGAAAGTTAGACGATGAAAAATTATACCCCTTTTCTTATACTTGCATGCTTATTTATTTTCTGCAGTTGGTTTCCTTATCCCGAAAATAGCAGGGTTGATTCCCACAAAATATCTGACAGACCTACTATTTCAAATGATTCATTGCTTACACTGATTCAGTATAATACGTTTCAATATTTTTGGGAAGGTGCCGAACCTGTCTCGGGCCTTGCCTGTGAAAGGATCCATACTGACGGAATATATCCGCAGAATGATAAATCAGTGGTCACTACAGGTGGTTCCGGGTTTGGAATCATGACAATACTGACAGGGATTGAGCGGAAGTTTATTACCAGAGAACAAGGCTTTAAGAGATTGCGTCATTTGGTCAGCTACCTTTCAACAGCAGACCGGTTTCATGGCGCCTGGTCCCACTGGATTTACGGTGAAACCGGAAAAGTTAAACCGTTTGGAACCAAGGATAATGGTGGGGATATTGTTGAAACGGCCTATTTAATCCAGGGACTATTGACTGCCCGTCAGTATTTTGCAAACGGTACAGAGCCGGAGAAAATCCTGAGTGCTGATATCGATAAGCTCTGGAGAGGCGTGGAATGGAAATGGTTTACCAGGGGTGAGGATGTTCTGTACTGGCATTGGTCTCCCAACTATTTATGGGAAATGAACTTTCCAATTACAGGTTATAACGAATGTCTGATTGCATATATCCTGGCTGTTTCATCCCCAACATTTGGCGCCGATCCTACTATATATCACAAAGGGTGGGCAAGAAGTGGTGCTATAAAAGGGAAACATCAAAAATATGGGTACACCCTTAATCTAAATCATAATTATGCGGAACAATCGGGAGGACCACTTTTTTGGGCTCACTACTCTTTCCTTGGTCTTGATCCCCACGGACTTCAGGATAAATATGCGAACTATTGGGAAGAGAACAAAAATCAGACCTTGATCAACAGGGAATGGTGTGTTCAAAATCCGAAAAAAATGGCCGGTTACGGACCAAAATGCTGGGGGTTGACAGCCAGCTACTCCATTAATGGTTATTCGGCACATGCTCCTGACTCCCTGAATGATTTGGGGGTCATCTCTCCGACAGCAGCGTTATCTTCTTTCCCTTATACTCCTGAATATTCGATGGATGCTATGAAATTCTTCTATTATGATTTGGGAAACAAAATCTGGGGTAAGTACGGTTTTTATGATGCATTTTCAATTCAGGGCAATTGGTATCCTCAACAATATCTGGCCATAGACCAGGGTCCGATTGGTGTTATGATTGAGAATAACAGGACAGGCCTCCTCTGGAAACTTTTTATGAGTTGCCCTGAGGTTCAGAAAGGTTTACAAAAGCTGGGTTTTCAATCCCCCTGGATAAAAAAGTAATTTATAATGAAAATTCTAATCCGGAAAAATATTATTCTAATTACCGTAAATCATAATGGGAGCTAATTATCATAAATTGTTAACCTTAAGGCGGTATTGGGCGATTTTGTTGCTGCTTCTGCTTATGGTGCTCATCCCAAATTCCAATGTAGCTCAGATAAACAATGCCGGTCCTGTTATTTCATATCAAAAAACAGAGGGGGGAATAGCAGGGAAAACTTCAAACACGATTTTTGAAATAAGGGCTTATTCCGATCAGATAATTCGTGTCAGATTATCCAGGAATGGGAGGTTAAATGATTTCTCATATGCTCTTGCCGACACCATTATTCCGGTATTTAAAGGAGTAAACATTAAAGATGAAAAAAATAATATTACCATCTCTACACACTCGGTTACTGTTACACTTGAAAAAAAACCATTTTTTCGCCTTGTGATCCGCAATGCCAGTGGGGAACTTATTAGTGAAGATATGCCCGGGGATGGATTTGGGACGAGTTTTCTGGGTGACAAAGTAACCTCTACGAGAGTTTTACAGGAAGGCGAAAGATTTATAGGATTAGGGGAGGCTTTGGGGAATCTTGATCGTCGGGGATCAGGAGTCACACTAAATAATACAGATAATTATAAGTATGGCGATCCGCGTGTGCCGATGTACAGTAGTATCCCTTTTTTTATAGGTATTCATCATCAGCTGATTTACGGACTTTTTTATAATAACAGTTATCCCTCGTGGTTTAATTTTGGGTTGTCAACCTCCGAATTTTCTTCGGTAAGTATGGCGGGCGGCGATCTGGATTATTTTTTCATGACCGATAATTCAGTGGCAAAGGTCATAGAACATTATACCTCACTTACAGGCCGCATGCCGGTCCCCCCCCTTTGGAGTCTCGGCTATCATCAATCGAGATGTAGTTACTATCCTCAAAATAAGGTTGTTGGCATTGCTGAAACCTTTCGTTCAAAGAAGATCCCCGTTGACTGTATCGTTTTGGATGCCGATTATCTCCAGGATTATGAACCCTTCAGGATAAATACAAGCCGGTTTCCTGATATGCCGGGGCTGACCAAAACGTTGCTGGGAATGGATCTGGAGGTCACTGCCTCTGTAAATCCGGGGATAAAATTGGACAGCAGTTATGAAGCTTCCGCGGATGGAATTAAAAATAATGTGTTTCTGAAATATACCAGTGGCCGTCTGTTTGTTGCACCGATTGAACCAAGCATCAACCATTTTGTCGATTTTACCGATCCCAAAGGGAGGGCGTGGTGGATCGGAAAGATGAAGTTTCTCCCTGAAAATGGGATTCATGGTTATTGGAACGACATGAACGAACCCGCTGTGGTTGGAAGTTATCTTCCCGATAATATCCATTTCGATTTTGACGGACATGGTGCCATCACTCCGGAAGCTAAAAATGTCTATGGCATGTTAATGGCGCGCAGCAGTTATGAGTCTGCACTGGCTTATGGGGGAGGGAGAAGACCTTTTGTACTCACACGTTCCGGGTTTGCCGGTGTACAACGTTATGCTGCGATGTGGAGCGGTGATAATCAGGCAAATGATGAGCACCTGTTGCTGGGATTTTTACTCAATAATCAGCTGGGATTATCGGGTATTCCCTTTGTAGGTCCAGACCTTGGAGGATACATTGGCGACGGAAATAAGGAACTGTATAAACGTTGGATCGAGGCAGGGGTATTCTCACCCTATTTACGCAACCACCGCGAATTTTTTGGCGCCGCTTCCGAACCCTGGGCTTATGGTGAGGAAGCTGAGGCTATCTCTAAAACGTACATCGGTTTCCGCTACCGGCTGTTACCTTATATTTATTCTAAATTTTACGAAACTTCCCAAACAGGTATTCCTGTAGCCCGAAGTCTTAGCCTCAATTTCCCATTCGAATCAAGGGTCTATGATGTACGGTACCAATCTCAGTTTCTTTTCGGCGATGCACTGTTGGTGGTTCCGGTGACCAGCGTGGAGAAAGTAAAAAAAGTATTTATTCCACCCGGTGATTGGTACGACCTGTTCACGGACGAAAAAGTTGAAGGTAACCGGGAAGTGCTCCAGGAGATTCCGTCATACCAGATTCCCCTTTATGTAAAAGCCTCATCCGTGATTCCGATGGAATCGTTAATCCAGTCTTCCAAACAAAAACCAACCGATACCCTTCAGTTGCATCTTTTTTACGGACGGGAGAAAAATGATTTTGTCTACTATGAGGATGACGGGAATAGTTTTGCCTATTCTGGCGGCGTTTATTGCAAAAGAGTGATCAGCTATCTTCCTGCTGAAAATCAACTCTTGATCGGTGAAAAGGAAGGTTCCTATAATTCGGTTTTTCGGGTTGTCAGGCTTATCATGCATGGCTTTCCCGAATCGATGACTGACCTTCTTCTCAATGGAAAATGGGAAAGAGTTAGCGAAGTCACTGAACGGATGATCGATCCCCTGGCAGATCTTGAAGATTATTACGATAAGAATTTTATGTTGAAAATAAAAAGAGAGCGAATAAAAGCAACACAAAAAACGGTTACATTTTTGATTTCTGAGAAGGCTTTTAAGGTGCAGTTCAACTGATTTAAAAACAGATTAAAAGGATGAATAAAGAATAGCAGTCATGAAAAAAATACTATTTACCCTGATCGGGATCACGTTGGGAATGAACCTTGTTATTGCCCGGCAAAAAACCTATTGCAATCCGATAAATATCGATTATGGTTATTGTCCAATCCCTAATTTTACCCAATCGGGAAAACACCGGGCTACTGCTGACCCTGTAGTTGTCACCTATAAAGGAGATTATTATCTCTTTTCTACTAATCAATGGGGTTACTGGTGGAGTTCAGACTTGAGTAACTGGAATTTTGTGTCGAAATCTTTCCTAAAACCCTGGCATAAAGTTTATGACGACCTGTGCGCCCCCGCTGTGTGGGTGCAGAACGATACCATGCTTGTTTTTGGATCGACCTATGGATCTAATTTCCCAATTTGGATGAGCACTAATCCTAAATCAAACGATTGGAAGGAGGCGATAGATTCGCTCGCAATTGGTGGTTGGGATCCCGATTTTTTCCTTGATGATAATGGAAAGCTGTATATGTATAACGGTAGCAGTAATACCTATCCGACCTATGGTGTTGAACTAAACCGCAAAACTTTTGCACCTGTGGGTACGCGGAAGGAGCTTTTGCTTTTGAATGATGATCGCTTTGGATGGCAGCGGTTTGGTGAATATCTGGATAATACTTTCCTCGATCCCTTTCTTGAAGGGTCGTGGATGACCAAACATCATGGGAAATATTACCTGCAATACAGCGCCCCGGGTACCGAGTTTAGTGGCTATGCCGATGGGGTAGCGGTATCTGACAGTCCGTTGGGTTGGTTTACTCATCAATCGATGCCGTTCTCCTATAAACCGGGTGGCTTTGCCAGAGGCGCGGGTCATGGGGCAACTTTTCAGGATAAATGGGATAATTACTGGCATGTGAGCACTATGACGATATCGGTTAAGAACAATTTTGAACGCAGAATCGGACTCTGGCCTGCCGGATTTGACAAGGATGATATCATGTATTGCAATACCGCATTTGGGGATTATCCCACTTATCTGGCTGATGGTAAAACCGACCATCTTGAAAGCCGATTCACCGGATGGATGATGCTCAACTACAATAAACCGGTGGCTGTATCCTCTTCGTATGGAGGTTACCAGGCAAATTATGCAGTCGATGAAAATATCAGGAGTTACTGGTCGGCAGCCTCAGCAGATCCCGGTGAGTGGATCTCTTCTGACCTGGGTGAACGATCTACTGTTCGGGCGATCCAGATCAATTATGCTGATCAGGATGCCACCTTTCTGGGTAAGCAAACCAATATCTTTCATCAATACAAACTCTGGTACTCTTTGGATGGGAAAAAGTGGAACCTATTGACCGATAAAAGTAAGAATGTCACGGATGTCCCACATGATTATATTGAATTACCTCAACCTGTTGAGGCCCGGTATATCAAATTGGAGAATATCCATGTCCCGACAGGAAAATTTGCAGTTAGCGGCTTACGCGTTTTTGGAAACGGCCACGGGAATAAACCAGAGGCGGTTGAAAAATTCGTGGTGCTGAGAACTGAAAAAGATAAACGGAGCGCCTGGATAAAATGGCAGACCGTTGATAATGCCTTTGCCTACAACATTTATGTAGGCACCGCTCCGGATAAGTTATATAACTGCATCATGGTTCATGGTGCCAATGAATACTGGTTCAAAGCAATGGATAGAACAATTCCATACTTCTTTACCATTGAGGCAATTAATGAAAACGGGGTTTCTATTCCTTCAAAGGTTATTAAATCGGAATAAGGAATTGTTATCCGGCAGGGAAAGTATAATAAATATTGGCTGCAACCCTGGCAATGTAAAGCATAAAATAATTCAATAAAGAAAACATCTTAAATTTCAAAATATTAATACAATGAGCGCAAAATCTATTCTTTTTTCGATCTTATTCCAAATTCTGGTTGTCTATTCTTTTGCTCAACGAATTTCAGATCCGAAAATGAATCAATTCATTACGAATCTTTTGAATAAGATGACTTTGGATGAAAAGATCGGTCAGTTAAATTTGTCCGGGGCAGGTGATATCGTAACTGGTCAGGCTAAGAGCTCCGGGATCAGCAAAAAAATCAGGGAAGGGAATATCGGGGCAATTTTGAATCTGAAATCGGCAGGTAAGATTCGGGAAGTTCAGAAAATTGCCGTCGAAGAGAGCCGTTTAAAAATACCGATCCTCTTTGGTATGGATGTGATTCACGGTTATCAGACTATTTTTCCGATTCCGCTGGGACTGTCATGCAGCTGGGATATGAAGCTGATTGAGCGTTCGGCCAGGGTTGCGGCTCAGGAGGCCACTGCCGATGGTATTTGCTGGACTTTTGGACCCATGGTTGATATTTCACGCGATCCGCGCTGGGGCAGGATGTCAGAAGGCTCGGGAGAGGATCCTTACCTCGGAGCTCAGATCGCCAGGGCAATGGTTGTCGGTTTTCAGGGGGATGACCTTGGGAAGAATAATACGCTCATGGCCTGCGTGAAACACTTTGCGCTATATGGCGCCTCAGAGGCCGGTCGTGATTACAACACAACGGATATGAGCAGGATCAGGATGTATAACGAATATTTTCCACCCTACAAGGCTGCCATTGACGCAGGTGCCGGTAGCGCGATGGCATCATTTAACGAGGTGGATGGTATACCAGCCACGGCCAACAGGTGGTTATTGACCGACGTGCTTCGCAAACAGTGGGGATTTCAAGGTTTTGTGGTAACTGACTATACCGGTATCTCTGAAATGATTGAACATGGAATAGGTGATTTAAATGAGGTTTCAGCCCGGGCGCTTCATGCCGGTACCGATATGGATATGGTAAGTGAGGGGTTTTTGACAACTTTAAAAAAATCTCTGGCAGAGGGGAAGGTTACTAAATTGGATATAGAACAGGGATGTCGGAGAGTTCTTGAGGCTAAATATACGTTAGGACTTTTTGAAGATCCATACCGGTATTGTGATGAAAACCGTGCCAGAACAGAGGTTTTCACCACGGAGAATCGTCAGATTTCGCGTGAAACTGCAGCTCAGTCACTTGTTCTTTTGAAAAATAAGAGCCAGATTCTGCCACTAAAAAAAGGGGGGACGATTGCTGTAATTGGACCTCTTGCTGATAATAAACTGAATATGACCGGTACCTGGAGTGTTGCCGGGGATTTTTCAAAATGTGTTTCGCTCCTTACCGGAATTAAAACTGCGGTTGGAGATGATGCCAAAATATTAAGTGCCTGGGGGACCAACATTCTGAATGATTCTATCCTCGATTCGCGGGTTAGTATTTTCGGGAAACCGACATTTAGGCAGAACCGTTCCCAGAAGGAGATGATTGAAGAGGCCATTGAGGTTGCCAAAAAATCGGATGTGATCGTGGCAGCAATGGGGGAGAGCGCCGAAATGAGCGGAGAGTGTTCAAGCAGATCGGATATTGGATTGCCTGAAAACCAGAAAGAACTTTTAAAGGCGTTGATTGCAACCGGTAAACCGGTGGTAATGATCCTTTTTAACGGCAGACCGCTGGCTTTACCGTGGGAGAATGAAAATGTTCCGGCTATTCTGGATGTTTGGTTCTCCGGAACTGAGGCGGGCAATGCAATCGCGGATGTCCTTTTTGGACAGGTTAATCCTTCCGGAAAATTGACTGCAACCTTTCCTCAGAATGTAGGTCAGATTCCGCTTTATTATAATTCCAAAAACACCGGACGACCGTTGGTTGAAGGGACGTGGTTTACCAAGTTCCGTTCCAACTACCTCGATGTTTCCAACGAACCGGTATATCCATTTGGTTATGGTTTAAGCTATACCTCTTTTCAATATGACGATCTGAAATTAAGTGCTTCGCAGTTAAAGGGAAGTGTTTCGCTTACAGCAACAATCCCATTAACCAACTCGGGCAAATACGATGGGGCAGAGGTAGTTCAACTTTATATCCGGGATGTAGTTGGATCGGTTACACGTCCGTTAAAAGAGCTGAAGGGTTTTCAGAAAATCTTCTTAAAGGCAGGGGAAACCAAATCGGTAACGTTCAAAATTACTCCCGAAGATCTGAAATTCTATAATGGCGATCTTAAATACGATTGGGAGGCGGGTGATTTTGTGATTATGGTCGGGGGGAACTCGCGGGATCTGAAAATGGCTAAGGTGAATTGGCAGAGATGATCTCATCGGGTGATGCCATTTTTAATCGCACTGGGTGCGGAGATTTTTAATCTCCGCACCCAGTGCGGTCGTGAATTTCAGCATACAGTTAACTAAATAGCAGCAATTCTGAGGTATTTAAGGTATTCATTATTAAAAAGATGAAGGAGTTGGTATTCCGGGTTGTCTGCAAATATTCTTACATAACCGATTATCTATTGCCTTATGCCTGGGAACTGCAGAATGCATGTCATTTACCAAACTGCGTGATCACCTGTCAAACGTGATGGATTACAACTAAATGGTACCTAACTGCATATGCATGGTGCGCGAGCGCATAGTCGTAATCAAGTATCACATGTCATAGTCGCGCAATTACATCTTTTGGATGAATTGTCGTAGCTCTGAGCTGCATTATCGCATTTCCGGGGTGCGGTATCTTATGTCTGAGGTGCAGTATCTCATGTCTGAGGCAGGAAATCAACCTTTTTGTTTCGTGATTGTATCTGCAGGGTGTGAACTCCTTATTTTTCAGCCCCCTCAACCTGTTTGAGCTCCGATTTTTTATTTGAAAATGTCGTGTGGTTAAAATAGGAATTATCCGGAAGCTGCAGATTATAATTCCGGATATAGGCTACCGAAACCTCTGCACTTAAGATGGAGCAATTCAATAGGTGTCCCCCCTTTGTTTTGTCGTTCGAAAGAAAGTGGAAATGGTAATCGTCCATATTCACATCTTTGAGGTATTTGGGGAATTTATACCCTAAGAGGACCCCTTCCTGGTCCGTTAAAGTAAAAACCCCTTGTTTTTTATAGGCCTCAATCAATCTTTTATAAGGCTTCTCCTGCTTCGGAACACTCCGAATTACAATGGTATCAAACTTCCCTGTAATCTGATAGGCAAAGATCAGATTCGGTTTTGAGATTATACTATCCAGATAGCTTTCAAGTGTCTTGATTTTAACCCGGTGGTTTATCCTGATGACAGTATCCGATCTGAAGTTGCAGATTGCGGCAAAGGGGGTCTTTACCGTGTCGTTCATCGTTATTATTTTCGAATCGGAGGTTGCTTTGTAACACCTCCCTTTAAACATGATTAACTCGCCATCAAGCGCATTAAAAGTTCCAATTCCAAAATCACCTTGTTTTTTAAGTCCCCCAATGGTCATTTCACCATCATAAATCCCTTCCAGCAGTGCGCTTAAGGTGGAATACTGATAGATTGAAATTTGTTTTTTTTCTGTGTTGGATTTGGGTGAAAAGGCATATATGGAAAAGAGTGCACCACTAATTATGAGGTTAAAGACGGAGTTTCTCATTTGTAATGTTTTTGGATAAAATGTAGTGCAAAAATAGCGATGTTTTACGATTAAAATGAAGGACAATTAAGGTTTTGCAACTGCGTTGCTTCAGAATGGGATCTCGATCATTTGACTGCTACAACGGACAGATTATCACAGATCGGAATTATAGTTCATTGATTATTATTTTCATTCGAATAGACTATTCAACCACTTCGTGGCTGATGTTATGAGCGTGTCTGTTTTTACCCCCGGTTGCGCAAGCTTCACCGGGGGTTATTCATATTTAACCACTTCGTGGCTGGTGTTATATGTGCCTTGGGTTTTCCGCCGGTTTCGCAAGCTTCACAGAGTGTTGTTCGATTCAACCACTTTGTAGTATCCGGATCTATAAATTAAATAATTATAAGAGTTTGTAAACGAACAATCGCTGGATTGAATAAATATAGATAGCCGCATTAAGTAGGTTCACATCAATAACAATCCTGAAGGGATTTAATCTAAATAGCCCGGGGTAAGCGATGCCAGGTGCCCATCCGTCAGATCTGCGTCATCCGCGTTCTTGTTTTTTGAACACAGATGACACGGATTCAGGATGAGCATTAAAAGTTTACAGGAATGTCGTTTTTGACCACCAGATCCCATGCAGCGATAAAGCTCTGTTCGTCAGCGATCTGTACACTGTTTTTGCGAAGTAGCTTTTTTACCAGTTTCTGATTGGATTTAGTAAATTTTGTGAGTAATGAACTGCGGTTTATTTTAATTGAAGAATAACCTCTTTCGGTATGATAGATATAATAGTAAGAGCTTGGCTGATACGCCAGTCCATATTTGCTAAAGGAGGTATCACAGGTTTCGAGATCTGCTTTCCGAAAAGCAAGGAGTGCAATTTTGCCATCACTTAATACCTCGAAGAAACGTTCCTCATGGGATATGAGGTCGAAATATTGCCGGCGAAAAATATGTTTTAACCCAAGTTCATCGGTGAATGAAAATCCTTTGAGTGTGATCCTGTCGATTACAATCTGGGTAGAGATATCTGTATTGTAATAGATCAGCTCATCGCGAAAGGAGCTGTAGCGTAATCCAATATTTTTTATTGTAGATCCCCCGGTAAATTCAATTTCTCCAAGAATGAATTTTTCATTGAAATAAGGTGTTCCGGAATAAGGAGGATAAGGAATAAATCGCATCCCTTTTATTTTCTCTGTATTCCAGTTTTTCTGTTGCGTTTCCTGGGCGGTGAGCGATGTTGCCGCGACCAACGCCAAAAAGATGATTGTCAAAAGGATCCTGTTGGCCATATTAATTTACCTCAAATAGTTGTTCTTTATAAAAAACAGATCCGTCATTGGTTGTTCCCCGAATAATCATTTTATAATTGCCTAAAATATCAGATGTTCCAAAATCAAGATGGATTGTCTTGGCGGGTTTTAAGGAGGGTTTCCAAAGCAATACTTTCCGAAGATCAGGAACGTTTAATGGTGTTTCACCTGGGGTAATTACCGTGGCATCGGGTTGCATGGTTTCAAGGTTTAGCTTGATTAAATCATCAGCTTCAACGACAGGTGAATAATCAGGTTTTGTCGTGTTAATGACAACTACTCCGGGAAAGCGCAGATTCCCATAATACCTTTCGCTCATACTTATTTCAACCTTTGATATCGATGCTGATCCCAGATTTTTGATAGTACTTAGATCTCTGACAGGTATGCCGTTGAGTAATAATAAAGGAGGTTCGTTAAAATAGGAACGTTGCGAAGTGTTAAATACCTGTAAAGTTGGGATTCTGTTATAGGTCCTGAATTTGACCCCTGTTAACAGTTCGCGTGAGATTTCAGTAAAATCAGGAAGATCAATAAAAAGTTTCGGGTAAACCACGGTTGGAGGAATTCCGTAAAATGGTAAAGGCTCAGCTTTGGGACGAAGAACCGGTTGAACGGCAAGCTCCTGTTGATTAAAGATCTTACTGAAGGTTACAGCTTCGGTATTTTGTTCGGAACTCTTGCGCAGTTCAGTTGGAATGATCCATGTTTCAAAATCAGGGAGGATGCTTTTTAATGAATCTCCTTCATTTACAGCTATTTTAACAAGTTTTTTTCCGTCTCCATCAAACCCCTGAACCACAACGGGAGTCTTACCATAGTAATTGTCAAGCTGGAAGTTAAACCGTCCATCTTTTCCGGTA
This sequence comes from Prolixibacteraceae bacterium, assembly GCA_947475715.1. Lineage (GTDB taxonomy): Bacteria > Bacteroidota > Bacteroidia > Bacteroidales > Prolixibacteraceae > JAAFHB01. The sequence continues at coordinate 33,610 of CANJNY010000013.1, read as the reverse complement.
ATAAAAAAATTAAATCGTGGAACGGTATCGGGAATCGAGAGGAAAACAACCCCTTTATTAACTGGTTCTCCGGTTTTAAGATCGGTAATTTTACCTTCAAGAACAACCCCTTCATGCTCAACAATGAGGTTTCTGGAGCCAACACTTTTGGTAAAAGGTGCCGGATTGTATTCCGGAGTTGCTTTGGAAATGCTTGCAAGCAGATTACCGTTTAATCGTGATAGAAATTCGGATGGCAAACGAAGGGTTACTTTTACCTTATCCCTTGTTTTGTATATTTTGTTCAGTCCTTCGGTTTGCAGGTCACCTGCGGGTATGGTAATGATTGGGTTGGTTCCGGAGGCTCGTAATGCTCCCCCCGATTCGGGTATTCCTGTAAATCGGTTTGCAACGTAGATCTCTTTAATGGTATATTCTTTACCGATTTTGGTTGACAAACAAAGAAAATAGCATCCCGAGCTTAGTGAATCAGGTAGATACATAAATCCATCTGCCTGTTGATCAATTATTTTCTTGTTTATGCCCAGGATTACTTTTCCGGTTGAGTTTATCAGATCAACATTGACGATTCCTGAATTCTCCTTGTTAGGTGCAAATAGCTTTAGCAAAAGTGTTTCACCACTGGCATAGAGATCGCGGTCAGTAAAGAGAGTGAAATGGTTGTTATCCTGTGCTTTGCCGGTGATTACAACAATCAGAAGTAACACTATAATTAGTTTTCTTTTCACGTTAATAGCTCCGTTTTTAATTTTCTGAATGGTGCTGCTTATTTTCTGATTAAAAAATTTAGAATATTCTCAATTATTCCTCCCACCAGGAGGGTTTGACAATTGGTTTTTTATTAACTGCCTTCACAAATCCGTAATCCGGAATATCAGGGAAACGATAGAGTTGCCTGATTACAGGTGCAACAGAGGGGCTAAACACATTGAAATAATAACGGTACTGCTGATATGAGTTCAGATCGAAGTAGCCATAAACAATCTGTGTCGGATCGGTTTTGCAAAGGATATTTCCGGTGACCTGAGTCTGTACCGGATCGAAAAGACTACCGGTTGCGGCAAACTGGTTATTCAGTTGTTGGTGAAATTCATACGATTCAGTGGAGGTGCCATATTGATCGATTATCAGAATCCATCCTTTGGAGGCCAGAGTATCGGTGTAGAGGTAATCTTTTACCTCATAGGAAATCAATAAAAGGGGATGATTTTTAATCTGATCAACCTGATTGAACCCGGTGGGGCCGGCCAGGTTGAAATTTTGGTGTTGGAAATACGATTGCCAGCCGTATGCTGTAGGATAAATCGAATATGCCGATGGAATTGAATCCCAGGTCCACTCTAAAAGAGAACGCACATCAAAGCGATAGTGGGAGAGTGATTCGTTTACGGGTAAATCTACGTCAATTTCCCGTCCCCGTTTCTCAAACGGTTTTGGGTTGCCCTGAGCATCGGCAACATAAATTTTGCTCACCTTATCAATTGTATAGAAATTAGTCAACGCAGGTATTGGGGGCATTGTAACGGCCAATGATTCATAAACGTCACTACCGATGGTGAGACGCAAATAATACCGGTTACCGCTTTGCGGAGCGGTATTAAAGGTGTAATAGCCGGTATTTCGTTCAGATGCCTGAACGGCAAATCCTGCAACGCCACCCATTTGGACCAGCTCTACCTTTGCTCCTGAGATTTCAATCGGTCGTTCCACGTCATAAAAACTGCGGGTCTTTGAGAGATGGACTAGGCTTTTAGCGGGGTCATTGGTAATTTTTGCATCAACGATAAGCTGCCCTTCAACCTTTTCGATAGCAGGGTGGTAAATCCGTTCGCACGAGACGAAGAGAACCAATATCGCTAACAGATAATATAGTTCTTTTTGCATCAGAATTTAAAATTATAAGTGATCGATGGAACGGGTACCCCAATGATTGACATCATGTAGATCTGGTAACTGCTTTGACCTGAATCCTGGATCATCGTCCCTTTGCGGTAGAAAACCGAATATGGGTTGCTTCGCCCGTAAACATTGTAGATTGAGAAGGTCCAGCTCCCTTTCCACATCCGTCTCTTACGCAGATTTTCGTCCAGGGTAATACTAATATCGAGGCGATTATAGGATGGCATGCGGTATTTATTCCTTTCGGAGAAAACCACCACCTGATACGAGTCATACATATATTTTTGCTCAGGTAATGTAATCGGCCTTCCTGTTGAATAGACGAAGTTTCCGGAAAAACGCCAGCGTCTGCTGATTTTATAATTCATTACAGCCGAAAAATCATTGGGTTTGTCGTAAACAGAACGGTACCAGGCCCCTTTGTTAATCTTCTGGTCAGAATATTGACCATCAGCTTTTTGAAAAGAGCGCGAATAGGTATAACTGATCCAGCCATTTAGCCTTCCTGTATTTTTCCTGGCCAGCAGTTCAAATCCGTAGGCATAACCGTTTGCCTGCAAAAGATCTGTTTCGATGTGTTTGTTCATTACCAGTTGAGCCCCATTTTTGTAATCGAGGATATTTTGTAATTTCTTGTAATAGACCTCCACTGAGGTTTCAAACTTTCCATTGGCTGGATTTTTGAAAAAGCCAAGCGCAATCTGGTCGTTTATCAATGGTGCCACATTCTGATCTGCAGATTTCCAGTAATCTGCGGGTGAAATTACCGCGGTATTCGAAACCTGACTAATGTATTGATGGATTCGCTGGTAGTTCAGACGCAATGACCCGCCATTTTCCAGATTATATTTGACTGCCAGCCGAGGCTCAACTCCCTGATAGGACTTAATTGTTGCTCCTGAATTATAGCTTGTTGAATCAGTGATTGTTGTGACGCTTTTCGAAAAGCCGGGAGCGTAATTATAGGCCATCCCCGGTCCGTAATTCATGAAATAGGAGTAACGCAATCCGATATTAAATGACAGTTTATCGGTAAGGTTGAAATCGTCGTCTGCAAAGAGGGCCATCTCGGCAGATTGTTCCGGCCGCATTGCTGAGGAGATTACGTTTGAAATGGCTGTTGAAGGGGTGATTTTGCCGGGGTTGATCCAATATCCGATTCCCTGAAAACCGGTGCTTATGCGGTGTTTGTCATTCGGATAAAATGAGAGTGCATATTTGAGGCTCCCGTATTGAATATTGGAACTCAGGGTATAGTCATTTGCCGTAAGAATTGGATCTTTCTGATCAACCTTCAGATTGTATTTGGAGTAGGCCAGACTTAAGCTGGAAACCAGTTTTTCAGAGAGATTCAATTTCCAGTTTAAGGAACCCAAAGAATTGGCATAGTTATAGAGTGAACTTGAATTAAGGTTAAAAACATCACCGCTTAAATAACCGGTTAATTTCAAATGATTTTTAGGATTAAATACGAAGTTTGCACTTCCGTTAAGGTCATAAAAATGGGCCACGCTGTTCATAAAAGTGGCATTTTTTGTTTGCTTGAGCAACCAGTCAGAGTAGGTACTCCTCCCACCGATTAAGAATGTGCTTTTTTTCTTTTTCGCAAATGGTCCTTCAATAAGCAATCGGCTGTTAATTAGCCCAATGCCTCCGTTTATTTGCAGGTTATTATTACTCCCATCCTTAAGCTGGACATCCATGACCGAAGAGATCCGCTCGCCGTAGGAGGCGGGAATACCCCCTTTGAAAAGGGTTACCTCTTCAATGGCATCGGGATTGACCATCGAAAGAAAACCAAACAGATGGGTTGTATTGAAAACCGGTGAACCATTCAGCAGAACAAGGTTTTGATCGGTATTGCCACCCCGAACGTTGAATCCGGATGACATCTCTCCAATGGTCTGAACACCGGGCATCATCACGATGCTTTTGATTAAGTCAGCCTCTCCCATCAGGACAGGAAGCTCTTTTATGGTGATTGCAGACATCTTCACCATGCTCATCTGTGCCTTGGTGGCTTTGGAATTTTCGCTGATAACGGTTACCTCATTTAAATTATGGGTCTCTTCAAACAATTCAAAATCGGCATTCCCATCCTGAATCAGCCTGATCTTCTCATTCTGAAGCTCAAAACTCATAAAAGAGACCCTTAAATGCATCTCACCTGTTGGCAGGTCGATTGTATAACGTCCTTTTGAATCAGTGGCAACGCCTGCTTTTGTCTCGGAATTGTAAACCACTGCACCTGAAAGGGGAGCACCTGTTTTACCCTCAACTACCCTGCCTCGGATTTTTGCCCGCTGATATCGCCCCTCATTAATTGGATCGCCAATAGTCAAAAGCTTCGATTCGTCCTTGCCGGACTCCGAGGTTGATTCCGAAGCCTTTGGAAAAACGAATACCGATCTGTTTTGAAAGAATTTAAAACTCAGCTCGGTGCCTTTTAAAGTTTGATTCAAAACCTGAACCAGCGGAACGGTTTTGAATGAGCCAGTAACTTCAACCGTCTTAATCCACTCTGCCTTATAGAAAAACCTGATTCCATATTTTTTCTCAAGCGAATTCAATAACTGCTCAAGCGGAGTATTGGTGAAGCTTTCGGTGATTTTCATCTCCTGAATCTCTTGTGACTGAACATTCTGGATTGAAAGAAGAATTATAATAAACAGAAAGATAGCCTTGTATAAATACTTAAACTGAAGATGCTTCACAATGAGGCGTGTTCTTGAGAATGATAAAAATGATAAAATGCAGTTTTTCAAAAGTAGTGAATTTTTAATTCAAAAGGTCATTGCAATACCATTCTTTCTGATCATGTTCCAGGCTTTTATGAAATCGGATTCATCTTTTATAACAACTTTGTTGCTTCGGAGAATTTTCTTTACCAGTTTTTGATTTGATTTATCGAATTTCGAAAGCAGGGAATTTTTCCCGATTTTGATCTGTTCATACCCTGTTTTGGGATTGTATATAAAATAGGTATAGCTTTTCTGGTACTCCATATTTTTAGGAGATCCCGACAGATCGGTATATACCGGACAGGTCTGCATAATCACTTTACGGAATGCCAGAAGCGAGAAATCACCCTCGCTTAACACTTCAAAATAGCGGTTTTCAGGAAGAAAGCCATTGTAATATTGTTGTCTGAATCTCCTTAACCTGCCATCGGCGTCAATAAATGAGAAGCTGTGAAGACTCCTTTTATCAATGATTATCCGGGCCGTTAAAACATTATTGTAATAAATAACCTCATCCTGAAAAGTGCTGTAACGCAGACTTAGGTTTGTGATTTTCTCCCCGTCAGCAAATTCAATCTCTCCCGTTACAAATTTATCGGTGAGGTATGGATTTCCGTTTAATGTAAGGTAAGGAATCAGGCGCGATCCCCTTATTTTTTCAATATTCCAGTCTTTGTTTACGGTTTCCTGTGCAATGAGCGATCTTGTTGCCAACAGGCTCAAAAGGGCTGTGAGATATACTATTTTGTAGGTCATCGTTAATTTACTTCAAAAATTTGTTCCTGAAAGAAGAGCTTACCTTCAGTGGTTTTTCCACGTATAATCACCTTATAACTCCCCTTAATATCCGATACCTGAAAATTTAATTGGATTGTTTGGTTTGGTTTTAACGAGGGCTCCCAAAGTAATGTATTGCGCAGGTCTGGTTCTGTCGATAAAGGTTCAGGAGGGAGATTAAGTTTTGCCTGAGGTTGAATCCCCTCCACATTAATTTTGAACAGATCGTCAGAGTCAGGAAGAAGCGTTTCGATCGGTTTTGCAGAGTAGATTGCCACAACACCCTGGAAAATCAGATCACCGAAAAATCGTTCACCGGTGCAGATTTCTATCCTTTCGATTTTTACGGATCCCATATTCTTAATCACATTAAGGTCCGTAACCGGAATGCCATCAAGCAGAACCAATGGTGGGGTATTGAAAAAGGTGTGTGTGGCCGAATTTACAACCTGTAAGGATGGCAGCCTGTTATAGGTTCTGAATTTCACACCGGGTAAGAGCTCCCGTGATATCTCACTGAAATCGGGAAGATCGGTATATAGTTTGGGGTATACAATCGTGTTGGGGATGCCATAAAATGGATAGAAATCCGGTTTTAGCGGAGTCGCCGGATGGAGCGCAATTTCCTGCTGATTAAATATCTTACGGATTGTAACTGCTTCTCTGTTTTTTGCAATTTCACGCTTAAGTTCAGCCGGTAACGTGCTTTTTTCAAAGGAGTGTAATCCACTTCTTCCAGTTTCTGAATCGGTGAGTGCTATCTTCAGAAGTCGATTATTTATCCTGTCAATACACTGAATAACAACTGGTATTTTTCCGTAGCACCCCTTTATCTGAAAATAGAACCGGCCATCATCGCGGGTAAGGTAGTATTTCAAAACGGGTATCGAATCGGAAATTGAGAGATAAACAACGGCATTCCTGAAAGGTTGTGCGGTTTTGAGATCTGTCACAATTCCTTCAAGGATGATCCCCTCTTTTTCGATAATCTGGTCGGGGGGTAATTTTGTATTTACGATAAATGAATTGCCATGATATTGAGGAACTGCTCTTGCAATATTGACATGGATATTTCCTTCAATTTGTTGGAGCAGATCATCAGGTATCTGTATTGAGGCAATACCTTTTTCCCTCTGTTTATAATTATTCATGATTCCGTTTATCCGGATCGTCTGAATCTGAAGTTCAGAGGTCGGTAATTTTTTTGCAGGCCGCAAGACTTCATTCAGTTCCAATACACCCGTAAACCGGCTTGCGATAAATAACTCTTTGATTGTCTGTGATCTGGAAGACCTGGTTGAGGTTCGAAGCATATAGTATCCTGAACTCAGTGAGTCGGGCAGATACAGGCAGCCATCGGCTTGATGATCAATTAGCTCCAGATTTATTTTTGTGATTATTTTGCCTTCGGAATTGACAAGGTCAATGGTGACCATCCCGGTTTGTTCGTTGGAGGGTGCGAATGTTTTAATCAAAAGGGTTTCGCCACTTGTACAGAGGTCGTGGTCTGTATAAAGCGCGAAGCATTCCTTCTCCTGACTATATCCCGCAAGAGCTACGAAGAGCAATAAAAGTATGACAAATTTTCTTTTCACCTTAAATTCAGTTTAATACACACGTTGATCATTTATTCCCACCAGGCAGGAGGATAATAGGCTGTAAGACCTTCATCCGGAATATAGGGGTAGCGGGTTATCTCCCGTTGCGTTACGCTACCCTCGGGGGTTGGATCTGTGAAATATAAATAATAACGGTATTGCCGGTATGAGTTCAGATCGAAATATCCGTAGACCTTCTTTGAAGGATTTGTTTTACACAATATATTTCCGGTAACCTGGGTTTGAATCGGATCAAAAAGAGTTCCATTGGCCGAAAACTGACTGTTCAGTTTCTCATGATAATCGTATGAACCCGCTGATGTACCATATTGATCAAGGATAAAGATCCAACCGGTAAATGTGGAGTCGGGTAGAATGTACCCTTCGGTCCCGTATTTCAGTGTTACGAGCGGTTGCTTTTCGATGAGGTCCGACTGACTGAATTTTTTCGGCCCGGCCAGGGTGAATTTTTTAGTATAGAATACTGATAACCATCCAAAAACAGGTGGACTGGAAGGCCCATTCAATGGTGGAGTATAATACCATTCCAGAATACTGCGCATTCCAAACCGGTAATTTGAGAGTGCCGGTGTGTTTGGAGCATCGAGGTAAAGCTCACGGGCAATTACTTTTACCGGAACAGGATTTCCGAATCCGTCATTCTGATATTCGGTCCGTTCAATGCGTTCGGTGTAGAATTTGGTAACCGACGGGAGTGGAGGCATCGTCACCGGTTCCGATTCATAGGTGTCGTTATTAAATAGAATCTGAAGTTTATAATCCTGACCCGTCACCGGGACTAAATCGAAGTGGAAATTTCCGGCATTGCTTTCACTTCCCCTGATGATTTTTCCTCCACCGTCGATCAGGTTTACCGTGGCTCCGGTAACTTCATCGGATTGATTCAAACTGTAAAAACTTGTCCCTTTGGTGAGATGTACATAATTCTGATTCGGATCGTTGGTAATAAGTGATTCAACAATTAAATGTCCCTGAACAATATCAATCGCAGGGTGATAGATATCTTCGCAAGAGGTAAGGATGGCCGCGATCAACGATAAATATAGGAGTGCTTTAGCCATTAGAACTTGAAATTATAGGTGATTGAAGGGATCGGGACACCAATGATTGATAATTTATAGATTGCATACTCTGATTTATCCGCACTTTGCAGTGATGGTTCCTTTCGGTAAAAGACTGAGTAAGGATTTTTCCGCCCGTAAAGGTTGTATATTGAGAAAGTCCAGCTCCCTTTCCATACCCTTTTTTTACGCAGATTTTCGTCCAGCGTAATCGAGAGATCCATCCGGTGATAGGGGGGCATTCGGTATTTGTTCCGGTCGGAATAAATCACAATTTCATTGCCGCCATAATAATATTTTTCTTCCGGCAGTGTGATTGGTCTGCCAGAGGAGAAGACGAAGTTTCCTGAGAAACGCCAGCGCCGGCTGATTTTGTAATTCATAACGGCAGTCAGATCGTGTGGTTTGTCGTAAACCGAAGGGTAATAACCTCCCCCGTTGATTTGCTGTTCTGCAAAGGTGCTTTGAGCTTTTCGAAAGGTTCTGGAGTAGGTATAGCTCAGCCATCCGTTCAAACGTCCCATACTCTTTTTCGCAAGCAATTCGATGCCGTAAGAATATCCATTGGCATTGATCAGGTCTGTTTCGATATGGTTATTCATCAGAAGCCGTGCTCCGTTGACATATTCCGTAAGATTTTGCAGTTTCTTGTAATAGACTTCGACCGAGGTTTCAAACATACTATTGGTTCGGCTTTTGAAATATCCGATAGCAAGCTGGTCGTTGATCATCGGGGCAATATTTTGATCGGCAGACTTCCAGTAATCTGCAGGAGAGATTACCGCGGTATTCGAGATCTGACTGATAAACTGGTGAATACGCTGGTAGCTTAATCTTAAAGATCCTCCGTTATGAAGGTTATATTTGGCCGACAATCTGGGTTCAAAACCCCCGTATGATTTGATGATATCTCCGGATTTAAAAACGGTGGAGTCCGTTATTGAGCTTTCGCTTCTGATTATTCCGGCTGCATAGTTATACACGGTTCCCGGCCCGTAATTGATAAAGTGGGTATAACGTAATCCCAGATCAAACGCAAATTTATCCGAGAGATCAAAATTGTCATCCACAAACAGAGCCATTTCAGCAGCTTGTTCCCGGCGCATTGCTAATTTTACGATGTTGGTGATTGTCCGTGACGGGCCAATTTCACCGGGGTTGATCCGGTATCCAATGGCCTGTAAACCGCTGCTGGTGCGATGTTTGTCATTGGGATAAAGGGATAATGCATACTTAAGAGTGCTATACTGAATATTTGATTTGAGGATATAGTCGTCCTGGGGGTGCAACGGCTCTTTTTGATTGACTTTCAAATCGTATTTTGAGTAGGCCAGTGACAGATTAGAGACAAGTTTTTCGGAAAGGTTCAATTTCCAGTTCAGCGAACCCAGAGAGTTGGCATAATTATAAAGTGAACTGGTATTGAGGTTAAAGAGGTCGGAGCTTAAGTATCCCATTAATTTCAGATGATTTTTTGGGCTGATTTCGATATTGGCGGTTCCGTTGATATCATAAAAATGGGCGACACTATTCATAAAGGTAGCGTTTTTAGTCCTGGCGAGCATCCAATCGGAATAGGTACTGCGTCCGCCGATCATAAATGAGCTTTTTTTCTTTTTAGCAAACGGTCCATCAATGGTGAGTCGACTGTTAACCAGGCCAAGACCGCCATTTATCCGAAGCGATTTATCGTTTCCATCTTTCATTTGAACATCCATCACCGAGGATATTCGCTCACCATAAGATGAAGGAATACCCCCCATAAAGAGGGTGACATCCTCAACATTATCGGGATTAATCATCGAAAAGAAGCCAAACATGTGGGAAGTATTAAAAACAGGAGCTCCGTTTAATAAGACAAGATTCTGGTCGGTATTTCCCCCCCTCACGTTAAAGCCGGATGACATCTCTCCCACGCTCTGCACTCCGGGCATCAGGACCAGACTCTTGATCAGATCAGCCTCACCCATCAATACAGGCAACTCCCTGATCATGATCGCATTCATTTTCACCATGCTCATTTGCGCCTTGGAGCCTTTCGAAGATTCACTCACCACCGTAACTTCCGAAATGGAATGAGTCTGCTCAAAGAGTTCGAAATCGGCATTCCCATCCTGAATCAGCCGTATCTTTTGAATTTGTTTTTCGAAACTAAGAAACGATATTTCAAGATGCCCGTCACCCGTTGGCATTTCAATGGTATATCTCCCGTGGGCATCTGTTGCCACCCCGGTTTTGGATTCCGGACTAAAGACAATTGCCCCTGAAAGTGGTTCTCCGGTTTTTCCCTCGAGGACTCTTCCGCTCACCTTTGCCCGTTGAAAACGCCCCCGATTAATGGGATCACCAATAACAAGAACCCGGGCATCCTCTGATCCCAATTCCTGAATCTGTTCCGTAGTTCCTGGATAAACAATGATGGAATTCTCCTGAAAGATTTTAAAATTTAATTTTTGCCCTTTAAATGCCTGATTTAGGGCTTGTATCAGCGGTGTATCCTTAAACGTGCAGGTAATCTCAGCCGTATTGATCCAATCTTTTTTATAGTAAAAATTGATGCCGTAGGATTTCTCAAGTGAACTGAAAAAATCCGGTGCCGTAACATGCGAATAACTTCCGGTAATTTTGATCTGCTCAAAATTCTGAGATTGCCCCGACTGAACGGTGATCAGGATTGTAATAATCAGAATAATAGTCTTATACCAGTATTTGGAATGAATAGATTTCACAATTAGAAAATGACTTGGAAATGGATGAAGGGTGAAGAATTATTGGGTAAAAGTAGCAGATTAAATTATTTAATAGGTTGATCAAAAGAGGTAATACCTTATTTATTCAATAAAGAATGAATCCGGATAAAAGTCCGGGATTATTTTGAAGAATCAATAGGTCATGCTATTCCCGGCAATTCCATTCCGGTAATGGTTCGGTAAAGGTTTAGTGCGAACAGATCGGTCATTCCTGCGACAAAATCGACAACAGACTGAATTTTTCCATACATCGTCTCATCGGTGCTTAGATATTGCGAAGGGATCAGAGAGACCAGCTTTTTGGAGAGGAAACTATCGGGCTCAACCACCGCAGTTATAAATGCTTCGAGTAATGTTCCAAGTATTTTATAACCTGCAATCTCAATCTCGACAACTGCTCTGTCGTTATATATTTTTTCGAGCGAGACCTCTTTTACAAGGTTCATTGCACTTTTTGATGGTTCAGGTAAGGTGTAAAATAATGGTATTATCCTTTCATCCTCCGTCCCCTGGTTGATTCGTGAAATAAATTGGGTAGCACATTCGCGGGTGAGTTTTCCGATAACCATTGCGCGGAAGTATGCAATCCTTTCGTTTGCATCACTGACCAGCGTTAAATTGGCTGCGATATTGTCAAGGGTGGCTTTGTCCTGAACGGGATGGAAGAAATTCAGAAATAGAGCTTCTGTTTCTGAATAGGTTAGGATTTTGAGTTTATGGGCATCTTCAACATCCATAATCTGGTAGCAGATATCATCCGCGGCTTCGACCAGATAGACTAACGGATGGCGCATATAATGCAACGGCGATTCTGAAAGTTGAACCATTCCGAGTTGGGTCGCAATTTTCCGAAAGAGCTCTTTTTCACTTTGAAAAAATCCGAATTTGGGTTTTCCTCCTGCGAGCGAGGACTCAAAGGGATACTTCACAATGCTGGCCAGGGTGCTGTATGTTAAGGCGAAACCTCCATTTCTTTTGCCTGTGAACTGATGGCTAAGCACTCTGAAGGCATTAGCATTTCCCTCGAAACAGGTGAAATCGGACCATTGTTCCTCCGAAACCTCATGTTGGTATTTTGCTCCACCTCCTCTTTTGAAAAAGTCGGCAATTGCATACTCACCCGAATGTCCGAACGGCGGATTTCCCAGGTCATGTGCCAGGCAAGCGGCAGATACGATTGAACCAATCTCTCCGAATCTATTTTGCAACTGCGGATCCTGACTGTTTTTCATGGCCGATGCGACCAGATTACCCAATGAACGCCCGACACTTGCAACTTCGAGTGAATGGGTTAAGCGGTTGTGCACAAAAATACTTCCCGGAAGGGGAAAAACCTGCGTTTTGTCCTGAAGCCGCCTGAACGGGGAGGAGAAGATGATCCGATCGTAATCACGCTGAAAAATAGAACGAATGTCGTCATCATTTTGAAAAATCCGATCCTCAAGTCCCAGCCGTAGGTCGGCAATCAGTGTATCCCAGTTTATCATCTTTATTGTAAATTTATTAATGCTCAATGGTGAATAAAAGAGATTGTTCCGGGTATTTGTGATTGGGTGCCTGCTGCTTGGAACTGGCAAGTACCTGAATTAAGTACCCTGACTCTTCTCCCATGCTCTCCATCGCTCCATCGCTCCATATTTCCATCTCTCCCTCAAATTTTACTGCCCCAAAGTTCATCATTTTTTGAGGATTTAAAAATTACTTTGTTCCTAACTCAATATTGGATAACTTCGCAGGAATTTTTATGTAAAGTATGATTTCACCAATGCTTAATGGCTTGCTTCTTCCATTTTTAGTTGCTATGTTTCTGGCGATTAATATGGGAGGAAGCGGTACCTCACCATCTTTTGCAACGGCATACGGATCAGGTATGTTACGAAGGGATCTGATACCTGGGTTATTTGGATTATGTGTTCTTTTGGGTGCTTTACTGGCAGGCAAGAATACTGCCATAACGCTGGGCAAAGGGATTATTCCTGCAGAAAGCTTGAATTATGTATTGACTACGATTATCCTTTTTTCGGTAGCGCTGTCACTTTTATTTGCAAATTTGCTGGGAGTTCCTCAGTCAACTTCACAGTCAACGGTGCTCGCCCTGGCAGCACCAGCATTCTATATGGGCCAATTAAACTCCACGAAACTCTTCACCGAGATTATCCCCACATGGGTTGTGTTACCTCTTGTCTCTTTTGGAATGATGTATTTAATATCCATGGTTCCTATTCGGCGATTTGATCTCAAACACCCGGGTTATTTTCATACCATTAAGAGGCAATCGTTTTTTCGTTGGGTGGTAATAATTACCAGTTGTTATGTTGCCTTTTCAATTGGATCGAATAATGTTGCGAATGCATCAGGTCCAATTACTTCGATGATTACCAATGAATTGCACATTGATCCTACCAGTGGGAATTTTGTCTTGATCATGATTCTTGGAACCCTTATTATTGCCCCTTCGTTTGCCATAGGAAGCTCGGTATTTGGACGAAAACTGATTGTGAAAACAGGGACTGAGATCACAGCTATTGGAAAGGTGGAGGCTTCCATCATATCGGTTATTACGGCAACATTACTGCTGACAGCTTCGATAAGCAAGGGAATCCCCACCTCGCTTGTTCAGCTAAATACATTTGCGATTCTTGCGCTTAGTGTTTCCCAAAAAGGGTGGAAGGAGACCTTTGAAAATAAGGTCGTTAAGCGGTTATGGCTGATCTGGTTTATTGCTCCGTTGGTTTCATTCTCCCTTTCATATTTCCTCACTCTTTTGGCAGATCAGGCAGGGATGTTACATCTTCGATAAGGAGCCAAATACTGTCGTGGTTTGCTTCAGCTCTTTGTCCAGTTCGGCCATGTCATGAAAATGGTTGAGCATGGTGGCTTTAAAATGGGGGCCATGATTAGGAATTTTGGTATGAACCAGCTCGTGTACAATAATGTAGTCGATAAGCCTGTCGTTTAACCTCATCAAATGCAAATTCAGATTGATATTTTTGAGTGATGAGCAGCTGCCCCAGTTTGTTTTGTTATTCTTAATGGTCACTTTTTGAAAAGAGTAGCCCAGATTTTTTGCCAATTCCGTGATTCTTCCCGGGAGATACATCTTAGCATCGAAACGGAGCACATGCTCTATCATTACGGTGAGTTTTTCCTGGATCTCTTTCGATTCAATATTTTGATTTTGGGGATATTCAAAGTGTACCTGGTTCTCCTTACGGGCGTATCTTATGCGTAGTTTTGTAACTTCACCGGGAGTAATATGATACTGATAATTTCTGGTAGTGAATAGAGGACCTGCTTGAATCAACTTGGGACTAACGGGTCGTTGGGCAAGTTTTTCTTTGGTTTCGGTGATCCATTTCTGGTGTTGTTTAACAAATTCCTCTCCGCTTCGGAATGAGGCGAGCCAGGGAATGGTTACCCTGATCCGGCCATCCGGTCGGATCATAATTTTAAACCGGATAGCCTGGCGATTCCGACTGATGGTTACTGCACCTATATGTTCTACAAACAGCTCTTTATTTGGCATGAAAAGTTCCTCTGATTTATGCGATTACCCTTTCTGCGAATTTGCAACCAGTTGGTTGAACAGTACGAGCTGTTCTTTCAGAGCCGCTACTTTATCCGAAGGATCGGTCCGCGCGTCCATGAGTATCCATCCGGGATAGTTCATACCTGAAAAAAGGTCAAAAAGCTGTTGGTATGGATAATCCCCGACATTAAATTCGCGAACATGGACTGTATCTCCAAACCATTTTTTCACGCTGTTGAAATTACCTTCCAGTCCGGGAGGGAGCAGATCCTGCTCATTGCAGTTCCAGCACATTTTTACATTTTTCTCGGTGACCTGGTCAAAAATTGCCTTCATATTGGGCAACTCCTGCGTCTTATTCCCATGCACTTCAACCCTAACCAACAGACCAAAATCCCGGGCAAATTTACCCACTTCGTTGAATGAGGCTGCAATTTGCGCGATTGTTTTCTCCTTTTCTACTCCGTCGGGGAACCCGTTCGGTTTCACCTTTATGCCGGAGGCTCCAATATCTTTGCAAAGTTTAATGTATTCTTTGGACATGTTGATATTCCATCGTAGCTTAACCGGATCGGGGCTGTGAAATTCAAAATTTGAACCGTAACCCAGACAGGTGACAGGGGTGTCAGCAAACCTCTTTTTTACCTCTTCACGCTGAGTGGCATTTAATTTACTCTCCACACCATGGGCATGTTCAGTCCTTAGTTCGACTCCCAGAACTCCTGTTTTTTCACAATTTGAAATCAACGTTGGCAAATCCCAATCCTTGGCCCACTGATAGGTAACAAGTCCAAGCTTCATTGGATGTTTTTTTTCTCCTGCCCAGGCCGAAAATGACGGAAGGGTGGCAAGTCCTGCTCCCGAAATGAGGCTTTTATGAATAAAGTTGCGTCTCGAAAGATTTCTTTCCATGATTTTCAGGGTTAATTTTGTATTCTGAAGGGGTGAAGATAGACATTCCCGTTTTTAAAACGAAATGTAGCCCGAAAATTTGTTTATTTTGCACTTTGATTACAAATTATTAAAAATGAATATACTTATTGTTGGCTCCGGAGGACGGGAACACGCTTTTGCCTGGAAAATCAGCCAGAGTCCTAAAATCGGTCAACTCTTTATAGCTCCCGGAAATGCAGGGACTTCAGAATTTGGAACGAATGTTGAAATTGGGGTAACCGATTTTCATGCAATACGTAAACTTGTCCTTGAGCATCAGATTGAAATGGTGGTTGTGGGACCTGAAGTTCCACTGGTTGAAGGGATTCACGACTTTTTTCTTGCTGATGAGCAGCTTGAAAATATTCCGGTTATCGGACCGCTAAGCAGTGGTGCGAGGCTTGAAGGAAGTAAAGATTTTGCAAAGCAGTTTATGCTTCGTCATAATATCCCTACGGCTGCCTATTTTTCTGTTACCAAAGAGAATCTGGAGTCGGGAATTGCTTTTCTTAGAACTTTATCAGGGCCTTATGTGCTTAAAGCCGATGGGCTTGCAGCAGGGAAAGGGGTTCTGATTATCGAAGAGCTTGCCGAAGCAGAACAGGCGGTGAGGGAGATGCTTGGCGGCATGTTTGGTCAGGCCAGCAAAACGGTGGTAATTGAAGAGTTCCTTTCGGGAATTGAGTGTTCTGTATTTGCACTCACTGATGGAAAGAATTATAAAATCCTTCCCGTTGCAAAGGACTATAAACGGATTGGAGAGGGGGATACCGGTTTGAATACGGGAGGAATGGGAGCTATTTCGCCTGTCCCGTTTGCCGACGTGGTTTTCATGAAAAAGGTGGAGGAACGGATTATAATTCCAACAGTTAATGGACTTCAACTGGATGGAATTGATTATCGCGGATTTATATTCTTTGGGCTCATCAGTGTAAATTCGGAACCATTTGTTATTGAATATAATGTAAGGATGGGTGATCCGGAAACAGAGGCCGTTATTCTGCGAATTAACTCAGACCTTGTGGATCTGTTCGAAGGGGTAGCTCAGCGAAATCTGGCTGATCGTGACCTTGAAATTGACGATGATTGCGCTGCTACTGTCATGTTAGTGGCAGGCGGGTATCCCGGCGACTATAAAAAGGGTGATGTTATTGCCGATCTGGATAAAGTTACCGGAAGCATTCTTTTCCATTCAGGCACTAAATTTTCGGGAGACGATGTGGTGACTAACGGGGGAAGGGTGATCGCGATAAGCTCCAGGGGGAAAGATATTCCGCAGGCTTTGGAATTGTCGTACCGCAATGCTGCGAAGATTCAGTTTAAGAATAAGTTCTTTCGCAGTGACCTTGGATTTGATTTACTTAAATAGACCATAATGTTGTTACGCATCTTAAAGAGTAATACGCTGTTAAGTGCGTTGTTGATCCCATTTGTCGGGGTTTTTTTCTGGATCCACAACCTTCGTGCTCCGGTTTTGCTTGATCTTAGCCTGGCAAACGGTGCTATGCCACTTTTTTATCTGGTTTATAACTCCATAAAGGAACAGAGCTTCTGGCAGGTTTTTATCGCTTTTTGTCTGGTGGTTATCAATTCCTATTTTGTTGCGCAGCTGGGATCTGCTTTTTTGTTTTTGAAACAACGATCTTACCTTCCCGGGATCATTTATTTGATTACGGTATCGGCTTTCCCGGTATTACATGCTCTTTTGCCTGTTCATCTGGCAACCCTTTTTGTACTTATTTCGATTTATTTTATTTTTGATACTTTTCATAAAAAGGTAGAAATAACCTACACTTTTAATGCCTCTTTCTTTTTGGCTATCGCCTCACTATTTTATATTCCGGTGGTCGTGCTCTTTCCGTTGGTCTGGATCTCTATTTTTGTGCTGCAAAAAGACGATAACTGGAGATTATTGGCTATTCCTATTCTGGGGTTTGGCGTGCCATGGCTCTTTATGTGGGTCTATTCTTATTTAACAGACACTCATAACTTGTTGTGGAGTGAGCTGATCACAATGCTTTGGACGAGGCACAATCAATATCTTTTTGAACCTTATTTTCTTGCATTTACATCCGTTGTGGCTATTTTAACAATACTTGGAAGTTTATCGGTCCTGGGGGTTTACCGTCGGATTAAAGTGAGTGCAAGAAAATACTTTGTAATTTGTTACTGGACGCTTGGATTGGTAATTGTTTCTGCACTAGGGTTAATCACTATCAGCATCGAGATTGTGGCTTTATCAACCATTCCGGTGGCTTATTTTATTACACACTATTTGCTTTCCGATCAACGCACGATTTTAAAAGAGGTGCTCACCTGGATTTATGTTTTAACGGCGGTGGTGGTGCTGGTGTTTTATGTATAATTTAAACCCTCAAGGTTTTTAAAACCTTGAGGGTTTAAATTATACGATTTTGTTAATCAATCCGGAAAATACCCTTTAATAATTCCCCTTTTTGAATCTTTGAGAAAGAGGAGGATTTCATCACGCTCGCGGGAGGCCTGCATCTCTGCTTCAATTACCTCGAGTGCCTGGGTGTTATTGTATCCCTTTTGGTAGATAATCCGGTAGATATCCTGGATCTGACAAATCACCTCGTTGGAGAATCCTCTGCGGCGTAGCCCGATACTATTAACTCCTGCATAGGATAACGGCTCGCGTCCCGCTTTAATGTAAGGAGGAACATCTTTACGCACCAGCGATCCTCCTGAAAGCATGACGTGTTTTCCGATATGACAAAACTGATGAATACCGGTGTGACCTCCAATAATGGCAAAGTCATCAACGATTACTTCGCCTGCAAGGGCAACCGAATTAACAAGAATAACACTGTCTCCGACCACACAGTCATGTGCTATATGTACATAGGCCATTATCAGACAGTTGCTTCCGATCACTGTTTTCCCGTGAGCAGCTGTCCCTCTGTTAACCGTGACGCACTCCCTGATGGTTGTGTTATCCCCAATTTCAACGGTAGTGTATTCTCCTTTGAATTTTAAGTCTTGCGGTTCTCCACCGATCACAGCACCTGAATGGATTTTGCAGTTTTTGCCAATTCGACAACCCGGTAAGATTACAGCGGTAGGTCCAATATATGTTCCGTCACCAATAATAACATCACTCGAAACAGTCGCAAAAGGCTCGATAATTACCCCGACGCCAATCTGTGCACTTGGATGAATATTCGCTAATGGTTGATTCATTGTTCAAATTTTTAAGAAACTTTTATCCCGAACTGTCAGGACTTTTATTTATTTGGTTTTTGCAATTATAGCCATAAATTCCCCCTCGCAAACTACCGTGTCACCAACAAAAGCGATTGCTCTCATGTTGGCTATCCCACGCCGGATAGGACTGAGTAATTTAAGTCGGAACACTAACGTATCGCCAGGTACCACCTTTTTACGAAACTTGATGCTGTCCATTGTCATGAAATAGGTCGAATAATCGCCATCCGAAGGTTGTGAGCTAATCACAAATACCCCTCCGCACTGGGCCATTGCCTCGATGATCAGTACTCCCGGCATAACGGGTTCTTCGGGGAAATGACCTACGAAAAATGGCTCATTCATCGTTACATTTTTCACCCCGATAATATAATCAACCCCTTTTTCAATCACTTTATCTAAAAGCAGAAAAGGATTGCGATGAGGCAACATTTTCTTGATCTGATTTACATCATACAAAGGCAACTTATTTGGGTCATATTCAGGGGCAGTACTTTCAGAGATTCCCTTTAGGTACTCTTTCTGAAGTAATTTTGCAAATTCAGTATTTGGACCATGTCCCGGCCTTTTGGCTACGATACGTCCTTTAATTCTTTTTCCGATTAAGGCAAGATCTCCAATCACGTCCAGTAACTTGTGGCGTGCACATTCATTATCGAAATGGAGGGTTAGGTTGTTCAGAATCCCAATTTTATTAACTTCAATATGTTTTTGGTTGAACAGATCTGCGATTCGGTTTAACTCTTCAAGCTCCATTGGCTGATCCATAATTACGATCGCGTTGTCGACATCTCCCCCTTTAACGAGATTGTTTTTGAGCAGAGTTTCCAGTTCTCTGACAAATACAAAGGTGCGGCAAGGGGCTATCTCTTCGGCAAACTTTGTTTTGCTGTCAAAGGTGGCATATTGATTGTGAAGAACAGAAGAGTTATAGGAGATCATCACATCAATGCTGAAATCATCATCCGGATAAGCGATAATTTCAGTTCCGGTTTCTGCATTTTTATAAACAATTTTTCGTTTGATTTCAAAATATTCACGGTTTGCATCCTGAACTTTTAATCCTGCCTGAGTAAGTGTTTTGACATATCCGGCAGCGCTGCCATCCAGGATTGGTGCTTCAGGGCCGTTGAGTTCCATCAGTACATTATCGATTCCCATGGCAACCAGTGCTGCCATCACATGTTCAATGGTACTAATGATCACATCGCCATCTTTTAAGACTGTTCCGCGTGATGTCCCTTTTACTTTTGAAACATTGGCTTCGATTACCGGCTCACCTTCAAGGTCAATCCGTTTAAATTTAATCCCGAAGTTTTCAGGAGCGGGCTTAAAGGTTAAGGTAACTTCAACACCGGTATGAAGGCCTTTACCCGAAATGGTTGCCTCCCTTTCAATTGTATTTTGTTTAATACTGTTCATTACACGAAATTTTCTTTATTATTCGTTAGTTTCGATTGTTTTTATTTTCTTCTGAAGCTGGATAACATCTTCACGTAATTGTGGAAGGTTCCTGATTATTGAATAGGATTTCATTGTTGCTTTGAAATCATTGGCAGGTGTTCCTAAGACAACCGAATTGGGCTTAAGTGTAGACATTACCCCTGATTGAGGGCCTATTTTAGACTCATCACCAATTGAAATATGGCCTGAGATTGCTGCCTGGCCTCCAAATAAACAATTTTTTCCAATACTTGTTGAACCTGCAACTCCGGCCTGAGCAGCCATTACCGTATTTTCTCCTAAGTCAACATTATGGGCAATCTGAATTAAGTTATCGAGTTTGACCCCGTCACGAATAAATGTTGACCCCATAGTGGCCCGGTCGATGGTGGTATTTGCACCTATCTCAACATTATTGCCAATAATCACATTCCCGATCTGCTCGATCTTGGTGAATGCTTCTCCGGCATTAGGGGCAAATCCAAAGCCATCAGCTCCGATGACTGCACCCGAATGAATGATACAAGATTTCCCAATTGCACAATCAGAATAAACTTTTACTCCCGAATAGAGAATTGTATCATCACCAACCTTTACATTGTCTCCAATATAAACATGGGGATATATTTTCACATTCTTACCTATCACCACCTTTTCTCCAATATAGGCGAAAGCACCCAGGTAGATTTGCTCACCCAGGGTTGCAGAACCACTTACAAAGGAAGGCTGCTCAATCCCCAATTTCGAAGGTTTTGATTTTACATAGAAATCAAGAAGCGTAGCCAACGCAATATATGGATCTTCAACCCGTATCAGGGTACATGAGAGGATTGAATCGGGCTTGAAATTTTTATTTACAATCACTATCGATGCAGTGGTTGTATAGATATATTTTGTGTAAGCCGGATTAGAGAGAAAGGTTAGTGTATCGGGCAGGCTCTGATCTATCTTGGAGATACTATTCACTTTAGTATTGCCATTACCTTCAACTTCACCATTTAGTAAGGTTGCGATATCTTTTGCCGAAAACTCCATGCCTAATATCTTTAAAATTTACGCTGCAAAAATAATAAAATAATTACCTTGTTAAGATTTCTTCCGGATAACACACGAAATGTTTGCGAACAGTCTTTGTAAGTCCCTCTAAATTAATGTCCGAGGCCTCTTTGATATCTTTTAATTTTCCGTTTTTATAAAGAATTTGAATACTTCCCAACTCTGCATCATAGGCGCTGTTAGTTATTTCTCCATCTATTACAAAGAAATCGGCTTCTTGTTCAGTTATTTTAAATTTTTTTGCCGTTAACTGTTTTAAATTTTTTAGTTTATGTTCAGCGATAGCACTATTGGCAAGCTTTATTTTAAATAATTTACGATTGATCAATGCGTACGACAGCATTGAAAGGACAGTATCTGAATGTCCGATCCACCCTTTAAGGGAGCAAAGCAGGTCTGAATCATCGAGATCGGAAAAATGGGTAATCGCCCGGTTGCTGACAATCTGGTCCGTTGAACGAAAATCTTCTGCTTTGATCTTCCGGTTAAGGAATAGGTGTAACGTTTCTGTCGCTGAGATATCATGCCCGGCAACTGCAAGCTCTGATGCCCGCTGCAGTAGTTTAATCATCATGAATTCAGCCGAAATAACTGTCTTGTGAAGGTAAACCTGCCAATACATTAACCGACGTGCGATCAGAAATTTCTCCACCGAGTAGATCCCTTTTACTTCGACAACAAGCTTGTCATCAGAGACATTAAGCATCTTTATAATTCGCTCCGAAGATACAACCCCCTCTGATACTCCGGAATAGAAGCTGTCTCGTTTTAAAAAATCGAGCCGGTCCATATCCAATTGGCTGCTTACCAATTGATGCAGAAACTTTTTGTGATACTGATTCAGGAAGATCGCAATAGCCAGGCTAAGCCTCCCACCCATCTGCTGATTCAGTTCATTCATATAAATCAGTGATAACTCTTCGTGCGAAATCCCCTGAACAATGCTCTGCTCGAGTGCGTGTGAAAAAGGGCCATGTCCAATATCATGCAATAAAAGGGCTGCTGTTACCGCCTCTTCTTCTTCAGGGGTGATTTCATTTCCTTTCTTTTTCAGGACATCCAGCGCCGAACGGACCAAATGCATGGTTCCTATTGCATGTTCAAAGCGGGTATGGTTAGCTCCGGGGTAGACCAGTGACGAAAGACCTAATTGCTTGATTCTTCTAAGTCTTTGAAAATAGGGATGTTCAATAAGTTCGACATAGAGATTTGAGTCCAGTTCAATGAATCCCCAAACCGGATCATTTACAATCTTGTTATTTGAACTTTTCAAATTAAATAGCTTTAAAAAATAAATTGTCCAAATCTAACAAATGTTCACCTTTTTTCACCCTGATTTGATACAACTTGCTCA
The DNA here is from genome assembly GCA_947475715.1 of Prolixibacteraceae bacterium. Lineage (GTDB taxonomy): Bacteria > Bacteroidota > Bacteroidia > Bacteroidales > Prolixibacteraceae > JAAFHB01. Next base: position 11,220 of record CANJNY010000013.1, on the reverse strand, counting down.
TTTAAAAAATCATATTCAAATTAGGGAACAATTTTATTTGTTTATTTAACACAAAATGTTTAGTTTTGTAGCGGAGAATAATCGAAGGATTAGGGGACGGAAAGTCCCCTATTTTATTGATAATAAAAATGATAGCTAAAGAAAAAGTTCAGTCTCTTGTAGAAGAAGTGCTGTATGGAGACCAGTTTCTTGTTGATATTACTGTCGGTTTAGGGAACGCAATATTGGTTTTTGTCGACAGTGATGCAGGAATCAGTGTGGGTGAGTGTGTTGAAATCAGCCGCCATCTTGAAAATAGTTTTGACCGCGAGGTGGAAGATTTTTCACTTGAAGTATCATCCCCGGGGCTCTCCTTTCCTTTTAAGGTGGCCCGTCAATACCCTAAGAACATCGGCCGTGAAGTGGAGGTTGTTCTGATAAGTGGTGAAAAACAAAAGGGGATCTTGAAATCTGCCAGCACGACCGGTTTTGAGATAGAAATAGAGGTAAAAGGAAAAGTCGACGGAAAAAAGGTGGTCACATCCCAATTGTTGGCTTATGATTTTGATCAAATTAAGACAGTTAAAATAGTAATTTCTTTTTAAAATAAAATCCTGAAGATATGGACAACCTGAACTTGATTGACACGTTTTCGGAATTTAAAGATCTGAAGAGCATCGACCGGGCAACCATGATGAGTGTTCTGGAAGATTCTTTCCGAAGTGTTCTTCAAAAACAGTTTGGTACGGATGAGAATTTCGATGTTATCATTAACCCTGATAAAGGAGATTTTGAAATCTGGCGTAACCGAACCGTGGTAGCGGACAACGAATTTACCGATCCCAACCTGCAGATTACCCTTTCACAAGCACGTAAGATTGGAGCGGATTATGATATTGGCGAAGAGGTAACTGACGAGGTTAAATTTTCCGATTTTGGCCGACGGGCAATTCTGAACCTGCGTCAAAATCTGGCTACCCGTATCCTGGAGCTTGAGAAGGATAATGTTTATACAAAATACAAGAATAAAATCGGTGAAATCGTTACCGGAGAGGTTTACCAGATTTGGAAACGTGAACTACTTCTGCTTGATGATGAAGGTAATGAACTTTTACTTCCTAAAGTAGAGCAGATCCCAACTGACTTCTTTCGTAAGGGAGATAGTGTGCGTGCGGTAATTATTCGCGTTGAGATGCGAAATAACTCGCCTTACATTATTCTTTCACGCACCTCTTCCATTTTCCTTGAACGACTCTTCGAATTGGAAGTTCCTGAGATCTTTGACGGATTAATTACCATAAAGAAGATTGTCCGTATCCCCGGTGAGCGAGCAAAAGTAGCCGTTGAATCCTATGACGAACGGGTTGATCCGGTAGGAGCCTGTGTTGGAATGAAAGGATCACGAATTCACGGCATTGTCCGCGAATTGCGTAATGAAAATATTGATATTATCAATTTCACCAATAATTTACAATTATATATCCAGCGGGCACTTAATCCGGCCAAGATATCATCCATAAAATTATATGCCAATGAGAATCGCGCTGAAGTGTTTCTAAAACCGGAAGAGGTTTCGCTGGCTATTGGCAAGGGTGGGTTAAATATTAAACTGGCCAGCCAGCTTACCGGCTATGATATTGATGTTTATCGCGACCGTGAGGCCGTGGACGAAGAGGATGTCAGCCTGGATGAATTCTCGGATGAAATCGATGGTTGGATCATCGATGAACTAAAAGCAATAGGTTGTGATACGGCCAAAAACGTGTTAAGCCTTTCGCGTGAAGACCTTATTAAACGCACCGATCTCGAAGAAGAAACAATCGACGACGTGTTGCGGATATTTAGAGCTGAGTTTGAATAATTATTTTTGTGAAAAAATGAGTTGAACTCGGTTGGAACAATAGCATAATTAACTGTTTGGGAACATATGATTACAGGGGAAAAAGGATCAAGATTAAGTAAAATAGCACGCGAGCTTAACGTGGGAATCACTACATTGGTGGATTTCCTTCAAAAGCAGGGTTTTAAAATCTCGACTGATCCAAACACGAAAATTGAAGCTGACATGCATGAGCTTCTTGAGAAGCAATTCCGGAAAGATCATGAAGCCAGAATGGAAGCCGACAAGCTCAATCTTCGACATCACCATGCCAAAAATGAGGCGGTATCAATTTCCGATGTGCAAACAGTAAAAAAAGAGATTGACGAATCTGAGGGTGATGACGATTCTATTTTGATTAAGGATCACAGCCTTCATCATTACAAGGAAGAAAAACGGTCAGAACCGGTTTTTAACATCCGTACTGCGGAACCTGTTGCACCACCAAAGCCTGTTGCCGAGGTTCCCAAACCAGTAATCACTCAGACACTTTTAACCGAACCGGAGGATAGACCCCAGATAACGGTTGTTGGAAAAGTTGATTTGGATAGTCTTAACCGTAAACCAAAGGCCAAAGAGGAAAAAACCGAAATCCCCGTTAAAAAAGAGAAGCCCGCGGCAGAGAAGGTTGATGAAACGGTTCCGGCTGAAACCAAAATTCCGGTTGTCGATTTAAAACCCATTGCTGAAGTTATTGAACAGGCTCAACCTGTCGCTCCGGTAGCTGCTCCTGTTGTAGTTGCTGAAAAAGAGGAAAATAAACCTGAAATGGTCTCTAACCGTTCTCAGATTGAAAATAATATTAAGGTAATCGGGAAAATCGATCTTAATCCGGTAAGGACTCCGGAAAAGCCTGCCAGAGAGATTATTAAAAAGAAGATAATTACCCGTAAAGCCTCAGAGGAAACAAACAGACCGCAGGTAGAACGTGAAAGACCCGCCAGAGTTGAGATTATACGTGCAAGGGATGTTATTCCAAATGATGCGGAAGCTCCTGATGAAATATTTAAACTCGATCGGAAACAGCTTACTGGCCCAACCGTAATTGGAAGAATTGACTTGCCGGTTGAAGAGAAGAAGAAACCTGCACGCGTTGATGAAAATCTGTTGCGAAACAAGAAGAAACGCAAGCGTGTTCCAAAAGATATCAAGGAAAGGGTTGATCTGCCCGAAAAGAAGGCAGAGTTAACTCTTAGCAAGGATGCAGTTAAACCTGAGAAATCGGATAAACTAAAGAAGAAGATCTCCCTGGTTGTTAAGAAAAAATCTCCTGCTAAACAGGAGGTTAAGGATGAGGATGTCCAAAAACAAATTAAGGAAACATTGGCCCGTCTGACCACAAAGGGTCAAAAAACCAAAGGATCTAAATATCGCAGGGATAAGCGTTTAGCCTTCAGTGAGAAAATGGCGGAACAAAGTGCCCGCGACGAAATGGACAAGAGCATCATCAAGGTAACCGAATTCGTATCGGTCAATGAACTTGCCTCGATGATGGATGTTCCTCCTACAAAGATTATTGCCACCTGTATGTCGCTGGGGCTTTTCGTTTCGATCAACCAACGGCTCGATGCAGAAACAATGGCTGTTGTAGCCGACGAATTTGGGTTCAAGGTTGAATTCATATCCGTTGAGGTGCAGGAGGCAATTGTTGAAGAACTGGATCTTGAATCTGAACTTGTGGCCAGACCACCTATCGTTACCGTAATGGGGCATGTCGACCATGGTAAAACATCGTTACTCGATTATGTCAGAAAAGCAAACGTTATTGCCGGTGAGGCAGGAGGTATTACCCAGCACATCGGTGCCTATAATGTAACCCTTGAGGGTGGCAGAAAGATTACCTTCCTCGATACTCCGGGCCACGAAGCGTTTACTGCAATGCGTGCACGTGGTGCTCAGGTTACCGATATTGTAATTATTATTGTCGCAGCAGACGATGACGTGATGCCGCAGACTGTTGAGGCCATTAATCACGCAACTGCGGCAGGGGTTCCGATCATTTTTGCGATTAATAAGGTTGATAAACATTCCTCTGACCCGGAGAAAATCAAACAACAACTTGCCACAATGAACTTCCTGGTCGAAGACTGGGGTGGTAAATATCAGTCACAGGATATCTCGGCCAAGAGTGGACAAGGTGTTATGGAGTTACTTGAAAAGGTACTGCTTGAAGCCGATATGCTCGAACTGAGGGCAAATCCGGACAAACGGGCTGTTGGTTCGGTAATCGAATCCTCACTGGACAAGGGTCGTGGATATGTCGCCACAATACTGGTGCAAAACGGAACTTTACGTGTTGGGGATGTAATCCTCGCCGGACCACATTTTGGTCACGTCAAGGCGATGTTTAATGAACGAAATCAACGTGTCGACAAGGTAGGTCCGGCAGAACCGGTGCTTATTCTTGGATTGAACGGAGCTCCTCAGGCTGGCGATAAGTTCAACGTAATGGAGAATGAACGTGAGGCACGAATGATTGCCAATAAACGGGAACAATTGCAACGTGAGCAGGGCTTGCGTACTCAAAAACATATTACACTGGATGAAATTGGCCGTCGTATTGCGATCGGTAACTTCCAGGAACTTAATATTATTGTCAAGGGTGACGTTGACGGATCTATCGAAGCCTTGGCTGATGCATTAATCAAACTCTCGGTTGGTGAGATTCAGGTTAATGTAATTCATAAGGCAGTTGGTCAGATTACCGAATCGGATGTCATGCTTGCCTCTGCATCGAATGCAATTATTGTTGGCTTCCAGGTTCGTCCTTCGCTTAGTGCAAGAAAACTTGCAGAGAAGGAGGAGATCGATATCCGGCTCTACTCAATCATCTATGATGCAATCAACGAGGTTAAATCGGCGATGGAAGGGATGCTTGCTCCCGAAATCAAGGAGGAGATCAAGGGTACTGCCGAAATTCTTAACGTCTTTAATATCACCAAGGTGGGCACCATTGCCGGATGTATTGTCCGGGATGGTAAGATTACCAGGAACTCCAAAGTTCGCCTTATCCGCGACGGTATCGTAGTGTTCACAGGCGATCTTGAATCATTAAAACGTTTCAAGGACGACGTCAGGGATGTTGCCAAAGGTTATGAGTGCGGTCTGAATATCCGGGGTTACAACGACCTTAAGGAGGGAGACTTTATCGAAGCCTTCGAACAGGTATCTGTTGCCAAAACACTGGATTAAGAATTGTAAAATAAATATAGTTAAAAGCCTCATTCCCCGAATGGGGCTTTTTTTATACTTTCATTATGAGTTATCCTGGATTATTATCCCATTGAATTTATTATCGCACATCTTCAAACGAGGAAGCATTAATTAGATACGAGGTTGAAAAGGGGTCATCGGCAACAGTCAGAACTCCGATTGCGGAAGCAAAAACCAGGCTAAATAATATAATTCCCACAAATCGCTTTCCTGAATCCGAGAAAAATGCAAACCCAATTGAAATTTGAGTAAAAAGCCCAAAAAGAAATAAAAAGTATAATTTTTGTTTAGGGAGATGCGCTTTTCGAAGTTGTTTTCGTTCAAACCATGATTGTCGAAGAGATTCTACTAAATTATAAAATACCATTTGAGTTGTTGTATTACCATTAAACATCGAATCTCTGCTTGACGCAATACGATAGATATCACTCCAGATTGCTTTTGAGAATACATCTGTTTCGCTATTTAAAATCAATTTTTCAACCAGAATAGTGTCTCCTAACTCCTGTTTTTTGATGTCATTTAGTAATTTTCGAATACAAATTTTCAGAGTTGCTGCTTCCGGTAAAGATTCGGTTATCCGCAATAAACCGCGGCACATGCTTGCTTCCTGAATAAGTAAGGCATTAACCCGGTTACTTCGTTGCCATACTTCAGTATAAATAAGGCTTGAGAAAAGCGCAAATTGAAGTGCAATCACCATAATATAAGGAGGTTGTAAGTCTCCTAATTTACCGAGCCTTCCTTTTTTTACGAAATTTATTAATAGGATTACAAGGATTCCCATAAATAGCGGGAGAATTGTATAAAAGATTTTAAGGATCATTTTGGCTTCGTTAAGATTTAGTATAAAAAATGGGTTTATACAATAATTCGGGAATATAGTCCAAAAGACCGAAGTTTTCAGGTTAATCCTAATTTATTTTCAAATTAATTTGCCGGTGGTCGAACCGAATCATCCGCATGTTCTGCATAATACATCGCTGATAACTCCCGAAATCCGTTTTCTACAACTTCATTGGGTATGCCTCCACTTTTACGTAGTTCATAATCAAACATGGCACGCAGCAGCAGGATACGCCACCGCCACCCATTTTTGATCATTTCGGAAAGTTTTTCGTCAACAGACTTAAGCAGATTAAAAGCCTTTCCTGCACCAAAATCAGCCTTGGGGACATTGAACTTTACGACTGATCCTGCTTTAAATGTGCCCCTTAATCCATGATTTTTTTCCAATATGGTAATTGCTTCACTAATTTCATCGACATAGTCCGGTGAGAATTCGAATCCGATATATTCCCTGATTGTCTCCGTGGCAGGTTTGTCACGTGACCAGTAAAACTGGCTATAAATCACCTTATTGATATCTTCGAAGATCCCTTCTGAGTAAGGAGCGCCACCTGCGGTTTTATCCTTAACCTCATCCCATAACCTCTGAAACCTACAAGGCAAGGGGTTTGCTCCGAATCCGCCCCATGGCCACGACTCCCACATGCTGATTTCAGGAAAGTTCAGAAGCGGCAAATTTCCAGGTACCGGATTTGCTTTCAGATATTTTGGAAATGCCTCATGCGAATCGGCCTGGATATAATCGACCCAGGGTTTTTCGTTCGCAAAGGCATCTGTCAGCCCGGACCATTCACCTTCATCTTCAACACAGTCAAAAAGCCAGGTGGAGAGGATGGTTTTTATACCGGGGATCTTTTGGTGGGCGAGTTCAGCTATTTTCTTCGATAATTTTAAATAACCGTTACTTCCCCAAGGGGTACATCTGTCGCACCCGCAGCCACCCTGGTCATAAGGCCATATCACGATATAATCAACGATGACCCCCCGATGGTTGAATGCGTCCAATTCATCTGCAACCTGTGTTAGAATCAATTCTGTCCCTCCCGGTTGTGAAGGACATATCTCAACTCCGTAACATCCGCGCAGTCTGATCTGCCTGGGAGGTTTTGCCCGTAATTCCTTTGGCGATGAGTTGTACCCTTCGTTTCCGAGCATACAGATCGTAACTTTCATACCTGCATCTTTGCCTCCCCTTAGGATGAGGGCGAGTCTGTCGAGCATGGCCACCGCCTTTGGGTCATTAATCCCTTCAAAACCGTGCATATCGAACCAAACTTCAATGTTGTTATATCCCCAGAAGGCAAGCTCCTCAATATAGTTGGTCACCTTTTCAACGGGTGCCGTGTGGTAGAAATTATGAAAATGAGTTGCAAAATAGATGTTGCGGATCGGTTTTTCCGGGACCGATAATCCCTGCCAGTTTCCTGTTGCAAATCCTTTCTCTGTGATGACCGATGAATGCAGCACTTTTCCCAGACCATAGAGGATGCCATTTGAATCGCTGGCCGAGAGGATTATGAAGTTTTCCTTCGGTTTCTCAATCCGGAAGGCTTCAGCGGGCATCGACTGGGATACGATTCTTAGCCGGATGGTTAGTTGGCTATCCCCATTCCCGCTGAAATTGAGTCCTGTTCGTTCGGTCAGAATTCTCAGGAAGATCTGTGTTGCTTTTACAGTAAGTTGTCCCGGACTTTCCCCGGTGATAAAGGTTATTGAATTAAAAATCGGCCTGGAACTCTTACTTTCCGGCACGATCATTAATTCAGATTTGTCCCTGGCTGCCAGATCACTACTCAAACCTGTAGCTCCTGATAAAAGGATTCCTGTTAAGGCACTTTTCTTAAGGAAGTCTCTGCGGTTAGTCATACGGATTCTGTTTTGCTGATCGGATTTATTTAATTCTCTGTCAAATAATTTGTTACACCTTTTTCGTGTTTATTGAATCAGCACATCGCTAATCCTGAAATTAAGTAATTTGAATAATTTTACCATATCATCTTCTTAAATTAGTCAAAACTATTAAATTTGTTGGAGATTAATAGGTTGAAATTATGAATATAATTGAAAAAAGAGATTTTATCCATAGTCATTTGGACCAATTAGATGAGAGCTTAATTAACAAGTTTTATGAAACCCTCCGCAAAGAGGAAGTTTTAAAGACAATACTGATAACCAGAGCCAAAAAATCAGAAAATGATATTTTGGCGTGAAAGGTATTTTCAAGAGATGATATTGAGCGGGTAATAAATGACAAAAATTGGAAATGAAGCTTGTAAATACTGAACAAGCACTTGAAAGCCTTGAGGAATTATTGGATTTTATTGGCCCGTAAATCTCACATGAAAATTGATAGCAATCCGTGATCGGATCTTAGATAAGGCAGATAGTTTGTGATTAAATCCTCTCAAAGGCCAGAAAGAACCATTCTTGGAGCATTTAGGAAAGTCATTGGCGTATTATTGAAAGCCATTTTAAAATAATTTATAGAGTTATTGGTGATTGCATTTATGTCACTGATATTTTTGATTCCAGACAAGATGTTGATAAGATGAAGGGATAGTATTCTACCTTTAATATTCCTTCCCAAAAACATAAAATCAAATCAATTAATCGATTTGATTTTATGGTGATTACAGAGACAAAGCTTGCCTTATCTCTAAGCATGCCTTGTCTTTACGTCGTTGTCAATATATTTATTTTTAATCATCTATTCAATTGCAGAAGGTGGTGCATCCTCTGCAGATGATCCCCATTTCTTGTTCGGATAGGCCCCCATCTCAAGCTCGATCGTTGCTCCGTTTATCAGGTCTGTGTGTGTAAACCACGGACGGTTTAACGGTTGGCCATTTAACTTAGCCGACTGGATATATTTATTTCCCTTTGCATAATTATGCGCAACGATTGTGAAGGTTTTGCCGTTGTTCTGTTTTATTTTGACCTCCTCAAAAACGGGACTTCCGATATTGTAAACCGGCAGTCCGGGGGTGACCGGATAGAAACCCATTGATGCAAAGACTACAAAGGCTGTCATACCTCCGCCATCTTCATCTCCGGGGATTCCGAAAATATTATCCTGGAACCAGACATCGAGTAAAAACCGAACTCTTTTTTGAGTTTTCCACGGTTCGCCTGAATAATTATACAGCCATGGAATATGAAAACTCGGTTCATTGCCCATCGAAAACTGCCCAACCATTCCGGTAGCATCGGCAAATTTGGCCCAGAACTGGAATTTTGAACGGCCAAGGTCTTCACGGAACAGCTGATCGAGATTGGCCGTGAATTTCTCGCGCCCACCCATAAGTTTAATTAATCCATGGATATCCTCCTGTACCTGCCACTGATAGGTGTATCCGTTATTCTCGTCATAATAGTCACGTCCACCGGGACCGCCATCAAACTTCGGGTCGATATCGATCCACTCCCCTTTGCCATTTTTAGGCCACATGAGTTTCTTGTCGGGGCGGTATAAATTACGGTAATTGGTCGATTGTTTGTGGAAATATTCCTGGTCTTTTTTGTGCCCCAGCTCTTTGGCCATCTCCGAAAGGGCCCAGTCGTCATAACTCGCGCCGAGGGTGATGGCAACACTCTGCCGCTTTTCAAAGCTGTCGACCTCTTTTACGGTTTCTGCTTCTCCGGGCATGAGGGCCGGATAATATCCTTTTTCGCGGTAGAAGGTGTCAAGTGAGCAAGTGGGACCATTTCTCCAGGGAAGCAAAGTTGCCTGGTATCCATTTTTCGCTACCCCTTCGTATGCTTTATCCACATTGTAACCGCGGATCCCTTTTCTCCATGCATCGAGAAAAACAATGGTGGAATGGAATCCGTTCATCGCAGGATTATCAATATAAAGTAGCGGGAATTGTGGCATCCACCCCCCTTGCTCGTACATTAAAGTATATGAATTAAGCATATCGGCCTCTTTTTGCGGCTGAAGAATCATCCGTAAGGGGTGGTTGGCAAGGTAGGTGTCCCAGACCCAGTCGTCAATATAAAAATCGCGGTCGGTTTTGTGAACCTGATGGTCGTAAGCGCTATAGTAACTGCCATATTCATTGATGTTTACCATTCGTTCGTACGTGCGGTACAACGAGGTGAAGAAGGAGCGGCGCTGTGCATCGGTTGCCCCTTTAATGCTGATCTGGTCTACGGTATTGGCCCAAACCTGTTCCCCCTTATTTTTGAGTGCCTCAAAATCCCAGTCTGTAATCTCATTTTTGAGGTTTATTCTGGCTTGTTCGGGGCTGATATAGGAGATTGCATATTTGAATTCGACGGGTTTTGGCTCATCTTTTGAAAATTCAATCCAGGCTGTTGGCTCCTGCTTTGTTTTATTGCTCTTTTTGATAAGCCGGGATTCTTTTTTTATCACAGCTTTAAAATCCTGGTTGAACTCGCCATAAACGTACCCCTTCATCCCGTTAAATTGTTCTTCGCCTTCGATGCTGTTTTTTGAGATTACATCCCAATGCCCCTCCTGATTAATCTGAAGCCTTAGTGTTTTTTCGCTATGAACAGGGAAGCTAAACCGGAAAAAGCCGATCTTGCTTCCCGGGGTAAATTCAACCTTGATATCTTCGTCGATCAGATATGTTGAGAAATAGTAGGGACGAACAATTTCAAGATCATGATCGTAGGTCTGGCGCTCTTTCCAGGTTCCTACTTCCGGTTTGCCTGTTCCGGGAAGAACCCCAAAGAGTTCTCCATTGCGGTGAGAGATGATCGATAAAGGGAAAAAGCTGATCTGGTCATCAAGGAAGTCGGCACGCAGCGGGTGCATTCGGATCATCTGATTTGGCAGCTGCACATTGGGACGTGTCGGGTGGAGCAGATGCCCCATTCCTCCAATGTAAGGGTCAACGTAATCGAGGTTTGTCTTTTTGGTGTCAACCGGTGTAAATCCGCACACAAATAGCCAGATAGTGAATGCGGAGAAGGCTTTTTTAAGATGCTTATTCATAAATAGTTTAGTTGTTTTTTCTTTGGAAAATTTAAATTAGTGATGAGGATTGCAGGTCCAGATATAAAATAGTATCCGGATGATTCCTCATAATTGAAGCAGGACAGTCAGGTGTAATCTCACTATTTAGGGTATTGTAAACCGCCTGGCTCTTTCGCGCGTCAGGAACACTACAGATAATCGATTTTGATTTCATAATCTGCCTGATTGACATACTGATTGCCTTTTGGGGAACATCCTCAAAGGTTGCAAACCACCCTTCGCCGAGTTGTTGACGACGACAGGCATCGTTTAAATTCACAACCAGATAAGGCTCCTCGGTTTCGAAATCGGCAGG
>CANJNY010000012.1 GCA_947475715.1 Prolixibacteraceae bacterium | reverse complement strand
TGTTTGGCTGCATTAAACTCAATATTCTCAAATTCGACTGAGATCTTTACATTATTGAGGAATGGCATCTGCACATACCCGCGACCGGAATAGGGCGGTCCGGAAGTAGTTGTTAACATGTCGACAACCAGCGTAAATTTCCCGATCTGGAGCCGGTCACCATGTACAAGACCGGTAGAGGCGGTGTGGTCAGTAATTGCAGGAGCGTTACAGACACTTCGGCAACCCCCAACAGTATCAGCTGCAGCAAGAGGTGCAGCAGGAGCAGCAGTTCCGCCTGAGGCAGTTACGACAAATGAGAATACTTCACTGGTGGCATAAGAATTAGGATCCGTAGCATCACCAGGATTAGACATCCATTTTACACGCCAGTAATACCTGCCGGGAGTTGTGATGGAATAACTCTCTTCGAGATTCTTATATAAGGCATTGTTTACTTCTTCAGGTGTGCTGTGAAGATCGATTGTCACTCCCAAACGACCATCAATCGAATGCATAATCGTTTCGAAAGTTGAGGTGACACTAATTTCAAGCACCCAGCGTTCATCCACACTGCCGTTAAAAAAGACCGGTCCATCCGAAGCTCTGGTTGCATAAACGATATTAAAATCGGGCAGAATTTTCGCCGGCGGGTCGCACGTTTTCCACTGGAATCGTATTGATCCGGCTGCAACGGTATCTCTGTTTGCCGGCAAGTTTAACACCGACGGATTCATACCGACCGAAAAAGTGGACGTTATTGACGGTACAGCAATAGGATGATAAGACCGTTCCATTCGTACATCTGTATTCCAGGTGTATTCCACTCCTCGTTCAAAGGTAGGATGTGATTCTGAATTGGTTTTGTAGATCGGCAGATATTGTGACTGCTCCTCGGTCAGATCGGCAAAACCGGTTGCAGTTCGTTGATCAATTAAAGGTCCATGAGGCCAATGTGGATCATGACTAATATTATCAAAAGCCCCGGCACGAGTCGATATATTTAAATCTGAAACAAACAGGTTATAGGCGACATCATAAGGGTCAAATTTGACAACAAGCGGAAAGAAAGAGAAAGGAAGCCTGTCACCGTTCATCGGATATTGTGCAGTTACCCGAGGAGTGGAGGTTGATGCCGGAAGGTCACCATACCGGAACGTGCAAACATCACTCTTCCCCTGATTCTGGAACTGAACCTTCCCATCCTTGTCATAGGAAGTAACCCTGAAGGCATAAGTCTTCCCTTCCTCGAGCGCTATATCGTCACCAACAAGGAGGTTATAGGTTGTAATTTCGATATCCTCCTTCGTAAAGATGGGGGTCGTACTTCCCATTGCCTCAACGGGATTCCGGGTATCGGGATCAAGCTCGATCATTTCCAGTTTAAACAGGATGGTTCCCATGCCGGCGGCAGGAGGAATAAATGTCCACTGCATAGGAATATTACCGGCAGGAAAGTCAATCTGACTGGCGCATTCAGGCGCTGAAATTACTGGTGGTTCAACAAAAGAGATATCAAAAGAAGAACATCCATTGCCGTCACCGGCTATCGGAGAATAGAATCTACCGCGTTGTTCGCACGATTCAGCTCGCAAGCACAACGTATATCGACCCTCGGGCAAAGCCTGATCGCCCCGAATAACACTCAACGTTGTCCCTCTGATATTCAATCGGGTGGGATCAAAAAGTTCAGCCAATTCTGATCCTGAAAAAGTCCTGCCTCCCGGCAAAATTTCGATGCAGGCCCCCGGAGCAACATTGGGATCAGTGGACACTGTCATGCCGTTGTCTTCATTGCGTAAGCTGCCCGACAGGAAAATGTTATATGTTTGCGAAGTCGGATTGGAAACCGTAATAAAAATACCGCTCTCAGCAGCCGTAAAATCAGATACCCTTACAGGATATGGCGGCGCAATATTCACCTGGACTCCCAACTGGGCAAACAACGATTGAATGGTTAGTAAAACGAGCAATACGGAAAATCCTATTGAGGTTTTATTTAAATTTCGTGCCATGCCTTTGGGATTAAAAGTTAAATGTATAACAAAAATTTCCTAACAAATCGGTCGTTCCAGGCTGTTTACCAACAGCAAATGAACGATTTACAAAATTCAATGCCAGAGTTAAAGCATGACCTTTAACAGGTTGATAACCCACATTCCCTCCAAGTGAAATCGTGGAACTGTAACCAGCCCCGTTAAGCCGTGTGGAGAAATAACTCAGGTTTGTACCCGTCTTAAATTTGTCCTTTAACAACGTTTTCGAAAATCCTGATGACAAGCCCCAGCGGAAGGTGGTATTTTTATCTGTTTTAAAGTTATTCGCATTTGTATTGACATTAAATGTGAATTTCTTGTCCGTATTATTAAACCGATACGATACTGTAGGATTTACAGATGTTGTGGAATTCGATTGTAAATTACGATTGGTATTATCTGCCAGTTTCATGTAATTCATCGAAGTCGTTACATTTTGCTTGTGAGTCTTCGTACCAAAATTATAGTAAACACTGCCATTTACATTATTCGAAAATTGCTCCATCATAAGAGTATCACGTACAACAGTGTAGTTTCGTGTCTGACTCATGTTATAGTTGCTGTAGTTTATATTTGCACCCCATTTGGAATTTGGCGCATAAGACATTGACAATGAATTAGCTGTCCGGACTGAATTATTTATCTTGTTCTTGAAAATATTATTTCTCTGTAAACCAAGGCTTCCATTGACTCTTAATTTGCTCTTAAACATCTGCCAGCTTGGAGCAATTGTGAGGTTTTCGAGATCCGTATTCAAATAATAGGCTCCCATTGACTGGTATTCGGGTTCCACACGCCGATAGTTTATTTTTACAGACATTTTCTTTATCCTAACCCCTAAACTGGCCTTCCCTGCAGTCAGAAACTCGGTCGATACCTTCGGGGTATAAAAATTTTTTATAAAGCCCAATCCTTTGTAATCGTTGTCTGTGAGATCCCTTGCACTGAGATCATTGGTATAAGCACTGACTCCGAAATCCAGATCGAAGGAAAATATTTTAGCAATTACTTGTCTGGATTTGATACCAAGCACCAGATTCGATGCAGCGGCAACACCTACATCAACAGGATGAGCTTTTAGTGAGGAAGTATCATCCTGAATTTTTAGCAGAATTAAATCCAGATAATTGTCCGCTTTCCCAACGCCTAATTTTACGGCAAACCCTTTACGGGCAAAAGATGGTATAGCATATTGACTTGCAAGAGTATCTTTCACCGGTTCAATAGCTTTCATAAAACGGCCATATACGAACCCAAACCGGAAAATCGAAGGCTCTGCCTCAATTCCGCCTCCCAGAAACAGATGATCAGCCAACGTATAATCGGAAAAATAGACACTGCGATAACCGGCATGCAGCCTGATCTTTTTGTAATAAGGACTGACACCGTACATATTAAAAGGTTGTCTGAAGTCTTTCTGTTTATTACTGACGGCCAAAGTGAAAGGAAAAGCAATTCCATAGATGGTAAGCGTTGGACTACCGCTGACAGTCCAGAAAAAAGGATCACGCGTTGATCGGGTATCTGAGGTAGAAAATGAATTTAACCTTAATGATAATGACCCCGACAAAACAACCGGCTTTTGTTTACTTAAATTTCCAAGATCTTGCGAAAAAGCTAAAGAAGGTAAACAGATCAGCAGAAAAAAATATAGTCCAATCCATAAATATCCAATTTTCATATAACCGGTTTAAGTTGGGTTAATATTGCTGAGATTAGTTGCTATTATTTTTATTTTTTAAAATTCAAAAAGTGAATCAGAATTAACCAATTAGTCTTTCACACACCTGATATACATACCTGTCAATTTCGAGCTTGATCCCTTATACACTGAGCCTTTCGATGAGAAAAGGGTTCTGGAAGCGGCTAAATCCGCCGTATCCTCTGTGGAACTCCAGAAAAAGCTTAGATCATAAAATCCATTCAGATCAAATGATCCGTCGGCAAAACGACTTCCACCATTAAGACCTGTAAATCCACTCTGATTTGTGCCATCGACGTTTGCTGCCGACCAATGGGTAGACCCCTTTTCTTTCAGCAAGGATCCTGCTGTAGGTTCACCGCCGAGGTAATTAGTTAGTACGGTCCATTCAGCATCCGTCGGAACGTGCCACCCAACAGGAGCAGCATTTCGAACATCAGACGAAGCCCACCAGTTGTAAAGAGCGCCATAACCTGAATAGGTGGTTATATCGTTATTAAACCAGCAGAAATATCCGGTTCCCGGTATAACCCAATTCTTAGTATCAGGAATATTGGGTATTGCAACTCCATTATTAAATCTGGTTACTCTCAGATT
This sequence comes from Prolixibacteraceae bacterium, assembly GCA_947475715.1. Taxonomy (GTDB): domain Bacteria; phylum Bacteroidota; class Bacteroidia; order Bacteroidales; family Prolixibacteraceae; genus JAAFHB01. The sequence goes on along the minus strand of CANJNY010000012.1, from coordinate 61,511 downwards.
CTCAACCATCCACACCTGATTCCCAATTTTTACGGTATGGTACAGATTCTGATCGATATCAATCACAGTCTGGTCGGCAACATTTAAGTTTAACGTAATACTATTTTCACTGCCATAGGTGGTTCCTACAGCATTGGTAGCATAAGCCCGGACGTAATAAAGTGTATTTGGACTGAGTCCGGATGCATTACTGGTGAAAGCTCCTAACCCTGTGCCATCGTTTGTAAAGCTGTTTGAAAGGGTTGGCAAAGTAGAGGTATTCCAGCAAATTCCGCGGGCAGTAACTGCAGATCCTCCATCGGAAAGAACTTCTCCCCCACCTGAAAATGAGGTGAATGTTACCGGCGAAAGAGCTGCAGAGGTCAGTGCCGGAGCTAATGCCAACGATTGAAAAGTCTGCTGGGCACCATAAGCTGTTCCTGCACTATTCGTAGCGTAGGCCCGCAAATAGTAAGTTGTAGCATTTATCAATCCGGTTACGGAACTGGTAAATACACCGATGCCTGTACCATCTGAAGTTTTAGAATTGCTTATTGTTGGAGTCTGTAATGTACTCCAGCATACTCCACGAGCAGTTATCGCAGATCCTCCATCACTGGAAATATTCCCACCGGCAAGAGCAGTGGTCGCAGTAATATTTGAGACCTGATCTGTGGTTAATGTTGGCAATGCAGCAGATATCGGCAGGGTGATAACATTCCCATAGGCTGTTCCGGCGATGTTAATTGCGAAGGCCCTGATAAAATAAGTTGTTCCGGGTGCCAGGCCAGTCATCGAACTGTTGAATGATCCGGTGCCGATGCCATCCCCTGTTTTCGAATCCGCGGTCGTTGGAGTTTGATTTGCAATACTATAACAAATTCCGCGGAGCGTAACAACAGCTCCTCCATCACTGGTCACATTTCCGCCACATGAAGCCGTTGTTGAAGTCAATGCTGTTGCTGCTGCAGTTGTAACGACCGGAAGCTGTGCCGGTACAATAAGAGTAACCTCGTTGCCATAGGCTGTTCCTGTACCGTTGATAGCATAAGCCCGTATATAATAGGTTGCTCCGGGTGTTAAGCCGGTCATCGAACTAATGAAAGTTCCTGTACCGGTTCCATCCGATGTTTTTGAATCCAATGTGGTCGGAGACTGTAAGGTACTCCAGCAGATTCCGCGCGCAGTAATTGCTGATCCGCCGTCACCGGATATATTTCCTCCACCCGAGGCAGTGGTTGAAGTTAAAATGGCTGCCGCTGAAGTTGAAAGTGTTGGAAGAAGTGCTGAAACGGATACGATTACCACACTCCCGTAGGCTGTTCCGGCACTATTAATTGCATAAGCTCTAATATAATAAGTCGTTCCGGGAGTTAAGCCGGTGATCGAGCTGTTAAAAGTGCCGGTACCACTGCCATCAGTTGTTTTCAAATCTGCAGTTGTTGGAGTCTGTGATGTATTACTCCAGCAAATTCCGCGGGACGAAACCGTACCTCCTCCATCACTGGTCACATTCCCTCCGCCCGATGCCGTGGTTGACGATAATGCGGAGGCCGTGGCGGTTGTAACAACAGGCAGCTCTGCAGGAACCACAAGCATTACCTGGTTGCCATAGGCTGTTCCGGCACTGTTAATGGCATAAGCTCTGATATAATAGGTTGACCCTGGCAATAAACCCGTTATGGAACTGGTGAATATGCCTTTGGCTGCACCATCTGTAGTTTTTGAATTTGATGTTGTCGGAGTCTGTGAAGTACTCCAGCAAATTCCGCGGGCAGTTATTGCCGAACCTCCGTCATCGGTTATATCTCCTCCCCCCGAGGCAGTGGTTGATGTTAAAATGGCTGCCGCCGAAGTTGAAAGCATCGGAATACGTGCAGAAACAGATAGCACGACCGAACTTCCATAAGCGGTTCCAACACTGTTAATCGCATAGGCTCTCACATAGTAGGTTGCCCCGGGTGTTAAGCCGGTTATCGAACTGTTAAATACTCCGGAGCCGCTGCCATCTGTTGTTTTAGAATCTGAAGTAGTCGGGGTTTGCGAAGTGCTCCAGCAAATTCCGCGGGACGAAACCGTACCTCCGCCATCACTGGTCACATTCCCTCCGCCCGATGCCGTGGTTGACGATAATGATGCAGCCGCGGCAGTTGTAACGACCGGCAACTGCGCAGGAACAACAAGTATTACCTGGTTTCCATAGGCTGTTCCGGCACTGTTTATAGCATAAGCTCTGATATAATAGGTTGACCCTGGCAATAATCCCGTCATGGAACTGGTGAATATGCCTTTGGCTGAACCATCTGTACTTTTTGAACTTGATGTTGTGGGATTCTGTGTAGTACTCCAGCATATTCCGCGGGCAGTAATAGCCGAACCTCCGTCATCGGTAATATTTCCACCACCCGAGGCAGAGTTTGCAGTTACCATGGCAGCCGCAGAAGTTGAAAGTGTAGGAATAAGTGCTGAAACGGCAAGCATTACCGCATTTCCATAAGCAGTTCCGGCACTGTTTATCGCGTAGGCCCGGATGTAATAAGTTGTTCCGGGGGTTAATCCCGTTATCGTACTATTAAAACTTCCGATACCACTTCCATCCGTTGATTTCGGATCCAAAGTCGTCGGAGTTTGCGAAGTACTCCAGCAAATTCCACGGGCAGAAACAGCAGCTCCTCCATCGCTTAAAACAGTTCCTCCACCGGATGCAGTGGTTGAGGTCAACGCTGCGAAGGTAGCAGTTGAAACAACCGGCAATAGAGCAGGAACTGAAATTGTCAGCTGGTTACCATAGGCAGTGCCCGCAGTGTTGCTTGCATAGGCCCTGACATAATAAGTTGTGCCTGGTACTAGGGCGGTCATGGAACTTGTGAATATTCCTTTCACTGAGCCTTCTGTCGTTTTTGAATTTGCGGTTGTCGGGGTCTGTGATGTACTCCAGCATATGCCACTCACTACAACAGCTGAACCACCGTCATCGGTAATATTTCCTCCGCACGAAGCAGTTGTTGCGGTTAAAATAGTTGCTGAGGAAGTTGAAATTACTGGCATAAGAGCAGGAATTAAAAGTGTAACCTGATCGCCATATGCAGTTCCCACGCTGTTGACGGCATAAGCTCTGATGTAATAGGTCGTACCTGGTATTAAACCGGTCATTGAACTGGCAAATGGTCCCGCACCACTGCCATCTGTTGATTTTGCCCCTGAAGTAACCGGAGTTTGCTGTGTACTCCAGCAAATTCCTCGTGACGTAATAGCCGATCCTCCGTCAAGGGTAATATTTCCGCCGCCTGATGCAGTTGTTGCACCAGCTAATGTGGCTGCTGTAGTTGAAAGGGTTGCCAATTGAGCGGGCATCGCCAGTGTCACCTGATTGCCATACCCAGTTCCCGCACTGTTTGTAGCATAGGCCCTGATATAATACGCCGTTCCGGGATTTAATCCGGTGATGGAACTGCTGAAAGTTCCTGTAGTTGTCCCGTCGGTTGTTTTAGAACCGGCAATGGTTGGATCCGCAGAAGAGGCCCAGCAAACACCACGGGCAGTAAGAGGGGCGCCACCGTCACTGGTGATATTTCCTCCGCCGGAAGCAGTTGTTGCAGTTGAAGCAGTTGCAGTGCTCGTTGTAATCACTGGCAACAGGGCAGGAAGTTGCAGAGTTATCTGGTTTCCGTATGCAGTACCGATACTGTTTGTTGCATAGGCTCTGATGTAATAAGTCGTTCCGGGTATCAGGTCAGCCAGAGAGCTTGTAAATAATCCGACACCTGTCCCATCTGATGTTTTTGAACCTGCAGTGGTTGGTACCTGAGAAGCGCTCCAACAAACCCCCCGGGCTGTTACAGGAGCGCCTCCGTCACTGGCGATGGTTCCACCGCCTGATGCGGTAACAGCTGTCACTAAAGCGGCTGCTGAGGTTGAAATAGTGGGCAATAATGCAGGCATCAAAAGGGTCACCTGTTTACCATAAGCTGTACCGATACTATTTATAGCATAAGCTCTGATATAATAAGTTGTTCCGGGATTTAATCCGGTGATTGAACTTGTATATAACCCTGCGCCGGTCCCATCTGTCGTTTTGGAATTGGACATGGTAGGATCGGGCGTAATACCCCAGCAAACTCCGCGGGCAGTAATTGCATCACCACCATCATTCCATACTTCGCCACCACTTAAAGTAGTTGTGGAGGTTGTACCCGAGACTTCCGATGTTGTAACAGAGGGAATTGCCTTAGGTGTATCTTTCTTACATCCGGCAACGAAGACGATCGGCACAATTACTACAATAATAATGAATCTCAAACAACAGATTATCTTACTCATAGCATAGCAGTTAGTCAGCGTGATTTATATCCAATTCTTCCATTAACATCTGGCCAAAACCAAATAGCGGCTTAACCGGATTTAGCGAATGTAGTTTTACCAACCAGGCTTATTTAGCTTAGTTAGCATAAAACATCGTTAGATTATTGCAAAGATGGATACGACGATCAATCCCTGCAATCCCCAAAAGGTGTTAGATAAAAAATTGGACGTGTAAATGTGGGCGCTATTTGCCCCTGATTCTGTTGATGGCTTCGGTACGACTTTGCACCTGTAATTTCTCATAGATATTCCGTACATGGGAGCGAACGGTCTCGAGTTTAATATTGAATTCTGAAGCAATTTCTTTGTATCTCAAACCTTTAGCCAATGATTTTAGAATCTCTTTTTCACGGTCGGTGAGTAATTCGGATCCTTCGATTGGATCCTTTTGGTGAAAAGTGGCAATCACTTTTCTGGCAATTTGACCACTCATAGGTGATCCACCCTGATAAACCTCTGTTATGGCATCAAGAATTTTGACTGGTGCTGTTTTTTTAAGCAAATAGCCGCTTGCACCGGCTTTTAAAGATTCAAAAATAGATTCATCATCTTCATAAACCGTACTCATTATAAATTGGGTATGAATACATTTTGTTTTGAGAATTCGCACCGCATCGATGCCGCTAATACCCGGCAGATTAATATCCATTAAAGCCACATCGGGACAAAGCTGTGGCAGCTTTTCAAGTGCCTCTTCGCCATTGGCAAAAGTCTGAATACAGGTATATCCGTCACTTCCGTCAATAAGCATCTGCAATCCTTCGCGTATCTCTTTGATATCCTCAATAATTACTACTCTGATCATTCGGAATAATTATTTTCTGCTTTACTTCAAAGGTAATCTATTCTGATGGCTTTGGGTGTAACAAAAAAGGGGTACTCTGGAATCGTATAACCGTAAGGGTTCCCTTTCCACAACCCGAGTTGATCGAATAACTTCCCCCGACCAGCTCTATCCTGCTTTTCATATTTTTAAGTCCGTTTCCATAGGAGCGGACCTTTTCCGGAACGAAACCTTTTCCGTCATCCTTTATGCTTAAAAGAATCTCATTGGGCAATTGCTCAATGGTCACTGTTACCTTATTGCATTTTGCATACTTCATAATGTTATTAAAGCTCTCTTTTACAGTAAGAAACAGATTTCGTCGCTGCTCTTCACTAAGATGGGCATGCGAAAAATGCTGGGGGTAATTAAATTCAAGATCTGCAGGGAGATATTCAAAAAATTTAAGGCCATATTCGCGGATATAAACGGCTAAACTTTCGAGCGTATCGTATTTAGAATTCAGGACCCAGATAATATCCTGCAGGTTATCCACCAGGTCTCTCGAAGAAGTCGCTATCTTATCGAGTAATTTACTTGCCTTTTCAGGTTCACTCAGTTGTGTCTTTACCACCTCACTCAGGATGGCAATTACGGTAAGCCCACTACCTAAATCATCATGCATATCACGGCTGATCCTATTACGTTCCTTCTCAACAGACTGTATCCGTTCAAGCTCAATTTGCTTTTTAGCAAGACGTGTGTTGGTATAATTTCGAATTAATAAGACGACTATGGAAAAAAAGGTGACCACCAGAAAAAGCTTAAACCACCAGCTAAGCCACCAGGGTAGATCAATTGTGATTGGCAGCGAATAGGTTCCATCTGCTTCAATGCCATCAGCACTAAATGCTTTCACTTTCAGAGTATAATGACCTGCAGGAAGATTTGTATAACGGATGAAGTTCCGGGCAGGAATGGTAATCCATATTTTATCATATCCAACCAGTATATACCTCAATGTGTTGGCTGCCGCGTTGGCATAATGAATAACGGCAAAATCAAAGCCAAGGGTATTTTCATGGTAATTCGTATTAAGTTCCCTTATTTCTGCAGGATTTACCGGTCTGTAAGCGACGTTATTTATTTGAATATCGGTAAGTATCAGCTGAGGAGGATAGGAGTTAGTCTTGAATTCAGCCGGAAAAAACGAATTTAATCCATTTACCCCTCCGAATAAAATCTCGCCATTCCTGGCTTTGTAATAAGCATAGGTATTAAATTCATTACTTTGCAAGCCATCAGCCATTGTAAAGGTTTTCACCGTTTTATCCCTCACATCAAACCTGTTGATTCCTGCATTTGTACTTAGCCATAAATAATCACCATCCGGCACAATTCCATAAATAAAGTGATTGCTCAAGTTGTCTTTAGTGGTATATGTTCGTTCAATGGACAGGCTATTTTTATTAAACCTGAGTAATCCGATGGTAGAGCCAATCCATAAAATACTGTCTTTGGTTTCGCTGAAGCATTTTATACTCCCCTCGATGGAGAACTCCTTCAGCAATTTTAAAGAATCATCTGACCGCTGATAAACACCAAATCCCTTAAATGAACGAGAAACGTAAATCCGGTTTAACCGATCAGTATATGAAGTAAGGAAAATCTCCTTTTCATTTCTAATCCCCTTTGCCGGTGTTATCCGATAAGCATTCTGATTCTTTTCGATAAAAAAAAGACCATCGTTGGTCGAGCCAAGCATTAATCCGTTCTCTAAACACCTTAAAAAATTATACTCATTAGATGCTGGACTAAATGCGGAAGTATTAAATGGGATATGGGTTATTTTCAGGGACACCGGATCAATCAGAAATAGTCCTTCATAGGATGCCAGCCAAACCTGGTTTTTGTTATCCAGATATAAATACTCGATAAACATAGGAAGACCTTTGCGGAAGGTCGATTTGATCTTTTTATTTTTGTCAAGGATTAAAATTCCGGCGGCTTGTGTGGCGCACCAGAATTCATTGTTAACCTCAATAATAGAACGGATGAAATTGTCGGAACCCACTGATTCAGTCTCTTCTTTCTTAAGATGATGATTAAACCAGAACTTATTCAGACTCGTATAATCGATCCCCTTCCCCCAAATTGAAACCCATAAATCTCCCTGTTCATCGTTGTTAATGTATTGAACCTGGTTTCCGGCCATCGAATAACTGTCATATAATGAATTCTGGTATTGATTTATCACTTTTTTGGCCGTGGTATCAACCGAAAACAGACCCTGGTGGATCGTACCAGCCCAGAGTGTGCCTTTCCGGTCAAGGTGCAAATTAGCAATATGTTCTATCTTTTTATTTTCAAAGTGACTGATGTGATTCTGCATGTGGGTATTCTCAAACCGATAGATTCCATCACCTGCTCCAAGCCAAAAATTATTGTTCGATTGAGGTAATAATGCAGTAATATGAAGGTTGGGAATCTCCAGCCGGATGGGATGCCATTTAACCATTGTCCCTGTCACGCCCCCTTTCCATACAAAAGAGGGGCTCGAGGAGGTTACCAAAATCTTCTCCAATGGCCTGTAAAGCTGGCCGGGGAATGGCATTATGGTCAGTTTTCCGGTCCATTCTGCGCGGTCAACAAATCTGAATTCCTTGCTGTCACTATTAAAAACTGCAATCTGTGAATCGATCTCAAACCAAATGCAATTTTTATCATCGATATAAAAAGGTGAGCAAAACTTCTTTTCTGTGGCAAGAGTTTCAATTCGGAAATTCGTAAACCGGTCGAGCTTACGGTTATAAAAGTTAAGCCCGGCATCGCTCCCAATCCAAAGATTAGCATTTTGATCCTCCAGAATATTTAGAAAGTAGGTCCCTTTTAACCCATCCGGATGATGAATCGATGAACGGAATGTGATGCAGTTTACGCCATCAAAACGGTTGAGACCGTCATACGAACTGATCCAGACAAACCCTTTAGAGTCTCTGTAAATACAGTTATTCACCCCTTGCGATAACCCGTTATTTACGGAAAGATGGTTGAAATAAAGCTGTTGGGCATTTATTTTGAATGCGACTGTTAGTAAAACAATTAAAATACAAATTATTAGCCTAATCATCGGGATTAAAAATAAAAAATATTTTGTAGATATTAAACTATTTTACATCATGTCAGATATTTAGATTGATTATAAATATTTATTCATAAATGAAAATTTATATTTATGGATACATTCACTTTATTAAGGTGGATATTAAATATACCAGACTTCAAAAAATCGGTATAAACCCAGATTATCCATAGAATCCAGCATTGATCCTGAACCCAAAAGATGAAAACTTCAAAATAATGGGCTTTCATGTTTTTAGTATCCGAAATCTGATTATCTTTGCATCGCTTTTATCAGGAAATTCAATTGGTTTTGACTAGTACTGATTGAGCCTCGAAAGGCATTTATTCAGTATTGAAACGGATAGAAAAATTTCGATTAAACTGGCCCCGTAGCTTAATGGATAGAGCATCTGACTACGGATCAGAAGGTTGGGGGTTCGACTCTCTCCGGGGTCACACGCTGAAAATCAGGCGCTTACAAGGATATTGTAAGCGCCTTTTTTATGAGCATTTGCACACAATTTGCACACAAGATTTTAAGCGACGATCTCTGGATTTGTACAAAGAAGTACCATATTATTTAGAAAAACTTATCTGTTTTGTATACTCTACAGGCCTGAATTTGTGAAAAATTGGCTCAAAAAGCCTTTTCCTAAGCCATTAAATATAACGGAAAATCCTTTTGTAATTTCCCAACAATTTTATTAAAGTTTCCCAGATTTTCTGTGGAGAAAGAAAATCAAATTAATAATTTTCCTGTATTTTTATTCTAAATATCTTCGTATATAACTGAATAATTGATAGTTAATATTATAATTAATAACCATCAAAAATGCCGCGAAGGAAGCAACTAAAAATATCGGCTGCGGAATTGAAGATACACGATTCGCTGATCGCTGAACTTCAAAAGACTCCCCAATTTATGAATTGCGATTTTAGTACGCTTGAGATCGTTGCACTTTCGAAAAAGGCTCCTCCCCGGATTACTCAGGAAAAATTGGATAAGGCTATCAGAAACCTGGAACGACAGATTGCCTTTAATGGGAAAAGCAAACTATTAAATAAAAAAAGGCTCTGCAAAGCGATGGGAATCTCAAGACCCACACTTGATAAATGGTGTGAAGCAGGATTTATTTCAAGTGAAACTGTCTCTAACCGCCGGGGAGACTATGAACCATTTGAACCAGAAATAGTTCTGAGTCAATTGATAACCCTGAAAAACACGCATTAATTTCCGTTAATCAGAAAGTAACCTGCTTTTAAAGAAAATCAAAAAATACGAAATGTGTTTTTTTGGTTTGACTTTATAACAAATAATTTTTCGACATTACATTGAAATCCATTTGTACTCATTCGCCATCAATCCAATCTCATTTACAAATTATGTTTAAATTTTGTCAATTTGGATTGGATACGTTTGTCTCGATTTGCTTTCCGCTTTTGAGGCTTGTAAAGCTTTAGTTATCTGACTATGTAAAAATTTGTTGTATATATTTGTACCGATACAAGCTTGAAAAAGATGTTTTGAATCCATGTTTTACAGTCTAATAAGTACAAATATGTCAACGATTATTGTAACCACACCCGAAGAACTTAAGGCAATTGTTAATGAGGCCATAGCAGAATTTCTGCCTAAAACTCAAATAAAAGAATCTCTACCTGACACCATCACTTTAAACTCAGCCGTTGATCTTTTGAAAGAGAATGGATATCCCACATCCAAGGCAAAAATCTATCAGTTAACCTCTGTCGAAAAGATGCCACACAGTAAGTACGGAAACAAACTGGTATTCTCCAGGAAGGAACTTTTACAATGGGCAGCGACCCAAACCAGAAGTATTGGCGATCATTCGGAGATAGCGCTGACCCTTGCCAGAAGCGCCCGTCGCAAGAGGTAATTCTGGTTAAGTTAAATATTTTTCAGAACAAGAATGTACTACCAAATTTTCAACTTCAGGAGAAAATTAGATTAGACTTTAATTTTCCATTCGATTGCATCGAGACGGCTCTTTATGGTCTGGAGTGTTTCCAATACCTTTTCGTCTTTAGGGAAATCGCCAAATACCAGATTTTTAAATGATCCGTTGTAAGTCTCTTTCAACTGCTCCCATATATCAGCAACATCTGCAAATATTTTGGCTTGATTCGGGTGATACTTTAGCCATTCATTATTGTTTTTAAAACTGATCACATCATCATTAGCCACTTTTAAAAGAAGTTCATCAAAGGCTACTGAATTGAAAAAATCCCTGAGGTCTTTCTCCTGCAATAGCTGATGCAGGTCGTAAGTGTGCCTTATCTTCTTCTTTAAATCTTCAAGCGGCTCTTCAGTATACGAAAACCGTACCAAACTCATTATTTTTTCACACACGGTTCTTTTGGGTTACTTCACTTATTTCGACCTCGGGTAATACTTCAGCAACTACCTGGCCGATTTTCTTTATTTTATTGGCGAGTTGATTATTTGATTCTCCTTCACGTCTTAAAACCACCAGATCAATGTCTTCCGAAAACCGTCCTATTAACCCAAAACATTTTGATAACGATGTACCTCCTTTAAAAACGGTATCCTTACCTATGGGATGATTAAAAATGGTTTGTAGGGTGTAAGTTACCCAGTAGTCTTTCTCTACATAAATATCAGCTATTTTTAATTGCTGTGCAGTAAATTGCCAAATACAGTTCCCTCTGGTTTGTAATACTTACCTTTCGACAGCTTGGCGATTTTATTCACAGCGACCATGCGGTTTAATGCTTTAATAACTGCTTCCTTCTTACTTACCTCTGTAACAAAATCATCATAGGTGAATACATACCCCTTTGGAAGTCTGTCGATTTTAAATTCAATGTGTTCAGTTACTTTCATCGAAATATATTTTACGCATATATATTTGTCCAGTTTATTAATTAAAAAACTGGACAAATTATCTTTTCAATTCAATAATTGATTTACGATTCCTCGCTGTAATAAATCTTATAAAACTTCCTTCCTGCTTCGTCTACCCCTAGCTCGATTAATTCGCGGTGACCATGTACATAGATGTGGAAATTCTTATCAAGTTTAATATAGATCCATGGTTAAGTAGGTGAAAATTATACTATGTCAAATTCAACTTCTCAAAAAGCACTCTGTTTCTCTCTTTTGAATCCTTGAGCACTTTGTCGAAACTCATTATTTCAATGTACATGTTATAGTTGTCATTGAATGAGAAATAACCATCACCGCTGGGTGAAAGTTTGTAACCGGCATCTTTTGCAAACGCTTTCAATTTTTTGGTCAAATCACAAATAATATAGGCATAAAGAGGTGTATTTGGCCTACAGTCAAACTCTCTATCATGTTTGTCTTTTGCCTCACCATCAATAATCTCCCTTGCATACTTATTTATCTGTGAGATTGGATTTTCCTGATCAGTGTAATCATCTCTCATTGGTCTTTTAAACTCGATGAGTACAATGGATTCATATGGTTTTTCATCATTGGAGAAAGCAAATGGTTTATTGAAAATGACTATATCAGGTCTGTCTTTGGATTCAGAATTTACTGGCTTAATCTTTTTGAAGGATTTGTCGGAAGCCAAATATTTATGATAAGAAAGTTTCTCGTCTAACATCCAAAGGTTATGGTCTTCAAATCCTATATCATCAGATAGCGTTTGAAGCGGAAATATTAAACAGTGAATTGCTTTTTCGGTCGCTTTTCGTTTTAATAGTTTACCAAAAAGGTCCAAAACTAATTTTCTATGAATTACATATTCTGATAATTTCGAGTTCCCAACTTCAATGATTTTGGCGTAAAGTTCACTACTCCCCATTGCCTGTACAAGCAAGGACAATTTCTTAGATGAAATTCGGAATTTAATTTTATCATTCTCACATCACGAGAAACCTAAAAAGGCTCTGCTGGAGAACAACCTTTTAGGGATATCCGGATCCGATAGAACGGGGTCGGGTTCAAAGCCGGCATTTTTAAAAATCATTCTTTCGGCATATGCCTTAAAAAACTTGTTGTTATTTGATGCAAAGCATTGATGCTAAGCAGCAGGCAGATATAGTTAGACAGGAATATTTTTTTCAATTCCCTGATCGGTCTTCACATTGTTACAATAATTAAAGAACCTGTTCAACCCCGATGAAGGTATGTCCAATCAATAGGGGGGGAAAATATACTCATTATCTTGTTATACTCTCCACCAAAGATAATCAATGGAAAAATTGTCGTTCGCACTGTAATCCTGGTTATTGCATTAGGAAAGTTATAATAAACAGATAAATGAGTAAGGTTTGATTTTATAAAAAAATCTAAGTTGCAAGCTTGATGAATTTGGCTATCTTATCTTTGATACTATCCTAAAAAAATGATAGGACGAGGTAATATATTAAAGGGGGAAGAACCCTTGCTTATTATGGGTAATACTCCTTCTAAATAATGAGAATAAAAAGCTATTGTATTTATTATTAAACTATTAAAGGGATGAAAATTCTTTTCGTCACCAAAACTCCATCCCGCACTTGCGGGATGGAGTTTTGGTGACTTGGTGGCATTTTTTTATTTTGGACTTTTAAGAAATCATTCAATTAGGGAAATGCGACATTATATCCTTCTTAGTACTTAAAGGAATAAATCCCAATTTTCTAAACTTTGAAAGAATATCTTTTCAAATGATTTAAATCGTTTTTATTTCGATTTTTCGTGGTGATATTTCGTACCTGATTCAGGTGGAGTAAACGTTTAAAATTTAGGTCCTAATTAAAAACGAAATAGAGCGAAAGATGACTGAGCTAAAACACAATCAAAAGGATGTATATATTGGATTAAATATTGGAGGTACCCATTGCAGTGTCGTTGTTGGAGACCCATCTTTTATAATTTTCCACAGGAGTGCTTTCGAAACACATACTGAGCGGGGCTACTTAGCAATTCTTGAAGAATTCAAGGTGCATATTTATGAGATATTATTAAAACATCCCGATTTTAATCTGAAACGGATTGGAATCAGCTGTGGTGGTCCGCTCGACTCAAAAAACGGAATGATCTACTCCCCTCCCAATTTGCCCGGATGGGATGGTGTCCCGATATCCAAAATCTTCAGGGATGAATTTGGGGTTGATGTGGCCATTCAGAACATTGCAAATGCCTGTGCACTGGCCGAGTGGTTAATGGGGGCAGGAAAGGGAACCTCCAATATGATATTTCTGACTTTCAAGACCGGAATGGGGGCCGGATTAATTTTAAATGGCAGATTGTACAGTGGCACGAATGACCTGGGAGGAGAAGTTGGTCATATCAGACTTGAAAAAACAGGTCCTGTTGGTTTTGGAAAGGCCGGCTCCTTCGAGGGATTTTGCAGTGGCGGAGGAATTGCCCGGTTGGCCAGATCAATCGTTACGGAGAGGTTGGCAAATAATCAACCTGTCGGTTTCTGTCCGTCATCCAATATGATCCCCAAAATCACCGCCAAGCGGGTGGCTCTGGCAGCCCGGGCCGGCGATCCTGTGGCCTATGAGATTATTCGTATCTCGGCGGAATATCTCGGGCATGGACTCGCCATTTTAATCGATATCCTCAATCCGGAATGCATTGTAATTGGAAGCATTTACGCCCGCAATGAAGAGCTTTTTAAGCCTCTTGTCGATCGAATCCTCCATTATGAATCAATTCCGTCAGCTCTTGAAGTATGTCAGATAAAACCGGCATTACTGGGGGATGCTATCGGCGACTATGCTGCATTATGCGTTGCCATTTATGAGGATAAGTTTTAAAAAAGCGACTTATCAGAACCTGCATAATTTGCCTCCGGAATATAACATCCGTTAATCGGTAAACTTAAGCCTTTATCGCCTGGCTGATTGCATTCTTTAAAACCTTAACTCCCCTTTCAATATAATCCATGTCGTCACTCCCGAAAAATTCATTCAGGAGATTATTTTCGTAAGATTCAACAATATTGATTCCAGGGTATATCCGCCCCTTTTTATATTCAAGGGTAGTCTCAAGATTATCAATTTCATCTTTAAGTAAATGCAGTTTTACAGTCCGGACCTTTGATTTGTTCTCCTGTTTCAGGATTTCAATTGCGTTGAGTGTATAATCGTAATTTTTCATCTTGCTTATATTTTTTAGTCGAGTTCAATGATCGTTGACCTCTTTAATACCTAAATATAAACAAATTCCACGAGTTTTTATCTGATTTATTCAAATATCCCATTTTACGTTAAATCAATCATACCGGACGTTCATCCACAAGAAAAGGACGATTATACATTGGTTTGGATGAAATTAATTTAAACAGATAAGTTTGTTCAAATTAATTTGAGATGCAAATTCTGACCCATCTGGCCACCACTTTCCTTGGAGCACTAGGAATCTCGATGTTGACGATGACTCAACTTGTGGGTCCCTGGTTTCCATATCACTTCCACTCCCATCTAAAGCCTGTTCCAAGGCTTGGAGAGATTGCGATTTTTATAAGTTTTATTTTGGCCTCTGCAATTGGATTATATAACTTAGCACTGCCCGAGTTTAACTATATTATTATTGCCACAATGGTTATCTTTTTCAAAGGTTTAAAGGATGATATCTTGCCATCATCACTGATTAAAAATATAATTTACAGACTATTAATGGTCTTTTTACTCATCTTTCCTGCGAAAATACGGATAACAGGCCTACACGGTTTATTTGGACTTAATACGATAGGAATAAATCCCGGAGCCCTTATCACTTGTATTCTTATCATATTTACAATCAGTTTATTTAGCCTGATACACCAAATATATGGGCACGCGACCAGACTGAGTACGGTGGTTGCATTGGTTCTGGGTTGTTGGTTTGCGGTCAGAGGTCGTGCCGATTATGCAATTCTATCTTTTGCGCTGGTTGGATCAATTGCCGGGTTTTCACTCTATAATTATTACGACAAGCAAAATATAATTGCAATGGGAAATACCGGGGCTATTTTCATGGGAATGATAATCTCGCTGCTAATTACCCGGGCTAATGAATTCGCAATCTATAAGTTGCCAAATTCCGGATTCTTAGCTGTTATGATTTTACTTCCCATTTTTTCGGCAATTCTGATTATATCAAGGGCCGAATTGGTTCGCCATAATCAGCTGATTAACAAGCTGGAACAAGACCGGGAAAGGGCTGTTGCGAGGTCATATTCAGAAATCACTTCCGGTAAAAGACTTCATCTCCCTAAAAGGGATAATAACCAAAATGCTAATTAGTTAATATTTAAATGGACAATAAAAATCATCAGAAGAAAAGATTAATTTCAATATTCAAGGAAGCTGCCTTTGCTCCCATTTTCAAGCACCATCCAACTTATTGCATTGATCGGTTTGCTGAGTTAACCCCCTATATATCATATGATGATGTTGTAGATAATAAGTTTTCGATCCGGGGCTGTCCTATCGGATCGGGCAACTCCTTCGATTCAGGAGAACGGGAAATAATCATTGAATATGCAACAATCGATGAACTTCTGGATGACGGGTGGCAACTTGATTAAATATTCTTTTGGTTTTGAACGGCAGAAATCTCTTTCTCTGGTTCCATTGGTCAACTAAGGGGTTAAACACCGATTTCTCCGCCGATGGACTCCAAAAATGACAACCACCTCTTTTCGCGTTAAATCAATGAACCTAGACGGTAACCCTCTGAATTTGTTCGTTTATACATTGAACCAAAGACTATTCGATTTATCCGTTAGTTTTGTACGTATTCTGGTTTTAGTATCATAATAATTAAAAAAGAAAAATAAATTCCTACCCGGATCGATTGCTGGTGTTGTTACTCAATCAATTGATATTTCGATAATTTCGTGCTCTACCGCCCTAAATAAATTTTTCCGGAATGATAGAATTCATTCCATTTTTGAGTATTCGACGCCTTAATCATCCGGGTTTTTCAGGGATTTGAACTATTTTTTCGGGATTTCACCCTGCTTTAATAGCAATCAAAAACTTACATTACTTTAGCCAAACTTTAAACCGATCTTTGTATCGCTGCAAAACTAACATCCTATGATCAGCTGTGTTATTATCGATGATGAAAAACCTGCCAGAGATTCTCTGGAGCTTATGTTGTCGCGCTATTTTCCCGAAAAAATAAAGGTCGTGGGAAAGGCCGAATCGCTAAAAGAGGGGGTATTTATCATTTATAAACACAAACCGGATCTGGTATTTCTCGATATTGAGATGCCCGTTGAAAATGGATTTAAGATTTTTGACTATTTTCAAGAGGTTACCTTTTCGGTTATTTTCACAACTGCCTATAAGGAGTATGCCATAAAAGCCATTAAGGTGGCAGCACTCGACTATATCCTAAAACCAGTAAGTGTTGATGACCTTAAAGAGGCTATCGGGCTACATGAGAAGCGGCACTTATCCGGTGTGCCCGCCATGAGTATCGAAAAACTGGTCAGTGTATTAAATCCCGACGCTCCAATTGTGGCTAAAGTTGCACTTCCCACATTACACGGATTTCAACTTGAAAAAATAAACTCCATAGTATATTGTCTTGCGGATCAAAACTATACAAGAGTATTTACTATTAATGGAGGGGTATTACTGATTTCGAAGCCGCTTAACTCAATCGAGAGTCTGCTTCCTGCCAACCTGTTTTACCGGATTCATAAGTCCCACCTGGTAAACCTCAATTTTATTAAGTCATACAGCCGGGCCGAAGGGTTTCATGTGTTGCTGGAGGATGGTACAAAGCTGGATGTGGCAAGTCGCAGAAACGATGATTTTATCAGGGCTCTGACACATCGGTGAGCTGGGGACACTTCGGCTACGCTCAGTGCCAGGGTGAGAAGATGAGAGGGTGAGAGGGCGAGAGAATTAAGGCCCAGGGAGCAATGTGCTAATTTGCTACTGCGGCAATTTGAGGATTTGTCAGGTCCGGAAATTGGTTTAAAGGAAAAGCACACAGTTTTCGACTGAATTCAAGTTGAAATCCGGAACGGGTAACAGGATTATAGCATAAGAATCAAATTTGGCTTTGTAACCCCGAAAGGGTGACAGGATTATCAAAGATAAAAGTGATTAAACACGAAATCTGTAAACAAAAATCAGGATGATTCAATATGCATTATTATACAGGCAGATATAAGAATTTAATGTCGCGGTTGAGTCGATGGCTTGTGCTGTTGATTTGTCTTTATGCGCCATTACTCTCTGCACAGACCTATCCCACCCGTCATTTTACGATGCGCGACGGCCTCCCCAGCATGGCTATCCGATGCATTTACAAAGACACCCGTGGCTTGTTATGGATCGGAACCGATGCAGGGCTATGCTCATTTGATGGCCGGTCATTCCGAATATACAAGTCCGCAGAAGGAATGACTGCCAGTCAGATACGGGCCTTAGCCGAGGATGAACAGGGGAATATCTGGATTGGAAGTCTGGGTGAAGGGCTCTACAAATATGATGGTAAACATTTCGAACGGTTTACCAAAAAGAACGGCATGGCCGATGACCGTGTCAGGGTACTTTGTTATTCTCCATCCCTTCATTGTCTGGTTGCAGGAGGTTATGATGGAATAACGACAATCAAAGATGGAAAATTTAAAAGTTCTGTGGGCGATAAAGCGCTCGGGAATATCTATTTTGGCTGTGTTACCAGCTTAATGGATGCCGGAAAATTTATGTATATCACGACCTATAACCACTATAGTCCTATACGTTATTATCCCGATCAGAATAAATATATCTCAGTACACGACAGTGGTGTTTACTATCCAAGTCATAGTTTCTCGTCCTATCTTACCACAAAAAAAGATACCGTTTTCTCGCAAACAAAAAATGGAGCCTGGTTTTACAGGGATAATGAGATCATTAAAAATGATACTATCGGCCAGATATTTGGGATCGCGGAGGATAAACGGGGAGACCTTTGGCTGGCAGGCTGGTCTATTCCGGGAATGAGATTTAAAGGGGGTATTATCCGGTATGATGGAAAAACTTTTCGCAATTACAATATTCCCTTTGGAATTACCGATCAGGAGGTATATTCGGTTTTCGATGACAAAGAGCAGGATATTCTGTGGGTTGGTACGGTGAATGAGGGGTTGTTCCGAATCCCGTTTACACCTGTTACGAATTATCCGGCCTCCTATTTCAGTCCGGGACAACCCATAATTAACAATATTTATCTCGATTCGAAGGACAACCTCTGGATTTCGGGGAATAAGGATTTGACCCGAATGACGCCTGACGGTAAAATGACTGTGATGAATAAGCATCAGATTATTTTAGCCTTCAAAAAGTTCTGGAATGATCCGAAACAGTTGCCTTTTCCTGCTGAATGTGCATCAGGTATTGCATTACGCAAAATGGATACCCAACCTTCGTCGGAATTCGAAAAGCTCGCCGATTTTAATTTCTACCGGGTCATTGAGGATCAGGATCATTCCATATTATTCTCCAATGAATTCGGAGTATTCCATTATACTGAAAAGGACCAAAGAACAGAATATCTTGGGCCTGAGGGTTCTGCTACAGAATTAGCCATTACAGGGGATACCTTAATTTACTCAGGATGGTTTTCAACATTAATAAATCCCCGGTTTAGGAAGAGTAGGCTCGGAATAACTCATAACTGGGATTACCCCCGGACATTATTTGTCCCGTTTACAACAGGAGTTGATCCAACGGATGTGACCCGCCTGGTAAAGCGGGGTAACCAGCTGTGGTACACCTCCTCAGAGACCGGATTGTGGCTTAGTGAAGGGATGAACCTGATCAACTTTAACAAATCGGATACAACCATAACAAAAGACCTCAATGCGATCTGTTTTGATGAAAAAGGTCATGTGATTTTCGGATCCAATACCGGTGAAGTCTATATTGCCACCTATACCGATAAAACGCTTAAAATTGAATTCCGGATCACCAGCGAAAATGGGTTACAAGGGAATAGTATTTCCTGGCTATTGGCAGACCGCAATGGCAAATTATGGGTGGGGACCAACATGGGCTTAAACGTTATCGATCTCGATCAATTATATCGGACCAAAGAATACCGTATTCGTTTTCTCGATGAAGAGGGGGGATACTCAGGGCAATCCTCTAAAAGTGCAGTGATGGACCCCCTAAGACACTTATGGATTGGAGCAAATGATGGGATTATAATGCTGAATACAAACAAGTTCGACACCATCGGCAACCATCGCAGCAATATAATTTTCAAATCTCTGGAAATCAATAATGAACCGATTGACAGCACGTTGAAAAGCGGGCTCGACTTGTGGAGGGCGGTTCCGGTTGAGAAATTTAAACTCCGCTATTTTGAAAACGATCCGACTTTTGGGTTTGACATCCTGAATTATCGTAATCCAGGGAAAGATCGGTTCAGGTATCTGCTTGAAGGATACGATCATGGATGGAGTCCGTGGAGTGAAAGAACCAGGGCTGTTTACACGAATCTCTCCCCCGGCAACTATACGTTCAATGTAGAATCATATAATTTACAGACCCTTGAAAAGGGAGTACCGCTTAAAATTGATTTTAAAATCCTTCCTCCATGGTGGAAGCTTTGGTATGTTCAGGTTGTGGGGATTATTCTGATTTTAGCCTTAGTCACTGCAACAATAAGGAAATATATAGAAATTGATAGAAATAAGGCACACCGTAAATCGGAAATTGAAAAGAAAATTGTTCAACTTGAGATGCAGGCCTTACAGGCACAGATGAATCCTCACTTTATTTTTAACTGCGTAAATGGTATTCAGTATTATGTGTTGGCTAATAAAATGGACGAGGTATTGACCTATCTGTCTGACTTTTCAAAGGTTGTCAGGGAATCACTGGAAAATGCCACACTCCGGACGATTTCTCTGGAACAGGAGATTGAATTTCTAAACAGCTACCTGAGGCTGGAAAAAATGCGATTCCCCGATAAGTTTGATTATACGATCGACTGCATTGATATGGAAAATGATGGCCTTATTCTGATTCCACCGATGTTGGTGCAGCCTTATGCTGAGAATTCAATCCGACATGGATTTGGACAATTGATGAGAAAAGGGCACCTTTCGATTGTTTTCGAAAAGCTTGGGGAAAATTTGCTTAAATGCACCATATCAGACAATGGGATTGGAAGAGTTCAGGCAAAAATTCGCGGAGGAACCTCGCCGATTAATGATCGCCCCCATAGTACCCGAATTACAGAATCGCGAATACAACTGTTCAATTCCCCGGGATCACCAACGGAATATAAAACAGGCTACACCGATTTGACTGAAAAGGGGAATCCATGTGGATTATTGGTGGAACTATACCTTCCTTTGGAGATGAGGAAAGGGGAACTCAAATCAACCTAAATCGGTATTTGTGACTAATCCCTTCAAGCATCAGGGTAATGAGTGTACAACTCATCCCAAGGTAATCGACTCCAAGCCCCTTTCCGGTTTGAGAGTCATACCTTTCGTTTACCCCGTTTTTTATTGCGTTGGCAATTAAGGTATCTGCGATATTTGCTGCCAGATCGTCATAACCGTAATCTTTGAGCCCTCTAGCAATCTGGTATGTTGATGCCGGCCACACATCCCCGCGCCAAAATCCATCCGGTTTATAACGGGGATCATCCTGTGGCATCGTAGGAACAGTCAACGGAGTGAGCCAGGAACCTGAGGCGAGTACTGAAGCCATCCGCTTGGCCATCGCCTTTGTAGGAATTCCGGCATAAAGTGGCATCCAGCAACCCACACTGGTCTCTCTAACCTTCTCAAGCGAATCACGTTTAAGAGCCATAAAAAGCCCAGATTCCTCATCCCACATATACTTGCGAACAGCTTCCACACTTTTATCAATACGAACCTGCCTCCGCTTTGCCATCGCCTGGTCACCCACAATGCGGGCTAAACGAACCAGACATTTCTCAGCCATCACCAGATAAGAGGTATTGCCCGTCACTAAGACATCTCCATACCACTCCCCTTCGGTTACGCCGCTGCGGGTGGGATGTTTGGTGAGTTTAAGGTGATCCAGGGTCCCGTCGAAGTCGTAGGTCTCAAAGCGCGCATGCTGAACAACGCCACTATACGATCCGACACTAACCATTCCGATATTTGTCACATCACGTTCGCGCCAGTACCATTCATGAAACTCCTCAAGTGATTTTATGTTTTCGCGGATTAGCGCGATATCCCGGTTCCGCCGATAGATCTGCTCCAATCCCCACGCCAGAATTGGAATTTGCGAATAGGCCGGATACTCCACCCATTTATCCAGATTAAAAGGTTCAATCATGCAAGGAATCATATCGTGAGCATAATCAGGCTTTAACCTGTTCCATCTTAACTGGAAATCACGGTAATTCTGAAAAACCTCATGCATAACCTCCTTTTGACCGGGGAAAATACTCAGCAAATCGGTCACAAACATCGTATCCCAGATCCACTGCCCTTTATAACCCCCACCCGGCGCTATCCACCGGTGCTGGAGCGTCCCTTCCGGAGCCATTACTTTATGAAAAATACATTTATCGAAAACATTCTCCGCAAGTGAAATTACATCCTCATTGTCCCATTTAAAATAATCCCGGATGTTGATTGGAGCTTCGTTGTTAGCCAACAATTTATCCCAAAGGATCGGGGTAAATAAGGCGCCAGCAGAAAGTGATGCAGTTTTGAGGAATAAATTTCGGTTCATGGTTATTGTGGTTTAACAAAATTTGACCTATGACATTTTTTTAAAATGGGCTCCGTTGCCCCTTTTTATCCGATAGCCGACAGATTTGTATTTTGGTGAGGCTTAATAATGTTGTATCATTACAACAAATTTACACTTATAATTTGTATTCCCTTAGCTAAGCTCCTTTTCAACAAGGGTTCATACCCTATTTATAATCTTTTTAATGTTTAATAAAAATAACTTAAATCCTATTTGCTGATGATAAAAAAAACACGACTAATTATCCGTATAAGTTTTACTTTTTATTTATTAATTGCCCCTGGCCTGATTACAAAAAATAACCTGCAGGCCCAGACCAATCATGCCCGGATAAAGCTTGATATTGAAAGGGAGGTTGGTGAAATTGACAAAATGATTTATGGCAATTTTGTAGAACACCTGGGAAGGTGCATTTATGGAGGAATTTATGAACCAGATTCACCCCTTTCGGATCAGCATGGATTCCGTAAGGATGTCATTCAGGCTACCAAAGAACTCAATGTTCCGATTGTGCGATGGCCGGGTGGGAACTTCGTCTCGGGATACCATTGGCAGGATGGGATCGGACCCAAGGAACTACGGCCGGTGCGTATGGACCTTGCCTGGGGTTACCGCGAGAATAACAGCTTTGGAACCGACGAATATATTGACTGGTGCAGGGAAGTAGATACCGAACCTTATTTCTGCGTAAACCTGGGAACAGGGACCATGGATGAAGCCCGAAACTGGGTCGAATATTGCAATATCGACAAAGGGACTTATTTTTCCGATTTGAGAATAAAAAACGGTCATCGACTGCCACATAAGGTAATTTACTGGGGGTTAGGCAACGAAGTTGACGGCTCGTGGCAAATGGGGCATAAAAGCGGTGAGGACTATGGAAAATTTGCCCTTGAAACCGCCAAACTCATGAAAGGGATTGACAAGAATATCAAGCTGGTCGTTTCCGGATCGAGCAATTATGGAGGGGATTGGATCAAATGGAACCGCACCGTACTGGAATATCTGATCGAACAGGTTGATTATATCTCACTGCATAATTATACAGGGAACAGAAATAACAATTACTATGAATTTATGGCCTCAACAGGTTTTGCTGAGAAGGCGATCAAAATTACCGAAGGGATTATTCAGTCTGAATTATCCAAAACGGAGCGAAAAAAGCCTGTTTATATCGCCTTTGATGAGTACAATGTATGGTACCGCGCCAAAGGAGAAGAGGGGAATGAAGAGGTTTATAACCTTGAGGATGCGCTGGTTATTGCCAGTTATCTGAACATGTTTGTCCGTCATGCCAATGTTGTAAAAATGGCCAATCTGGCTCAATTAGTTAATGTAATTGCACCTATATTTACAACAAAGGAGGGGTCGTGGTATCAAACGATATTTTATCCGCTTGCACTATTTGCCAATAACTGTTATGGGAAAGCTATTGATTCGTACGTGGAATCTCCTGTTTATCAATTAGATGAAAAAGAAATTCCTTATCTTGACGTCTCAACTTCCTTTAATAAAGAGAAAAATGAGATCATTCTGAATGTGGTCAACCGACACAAGGATCAACCAATTGTGACCGATATTCTAAGTCAGTTTCGCTCCTTTGACGGGAAGGCAACGGTTTATGAAGTTAACGGAAATGATATTAAGGATCAGAATTCTGCCACGAAGCAACTGGTTAAAACAAAATCGCTAACCATTGATGTGAAGGGTGAGAAAGTAACCTACAGTTTTCCTGCTCATTCGTATACGATGATCCTTATTCCGATGGGGGATTAGAAAAGCAACAAAATATATCTGTGCTGGATAACGTTTTAAAAAGCTAGTCAGAGAGCTGGTGCGATGGTCACATACCGCGTCAGACCTGTCTGACCTGAGTTGAAAATGAAAAAAAATCCTATTTGGTATGACCTGTTTTGGCATAGTAATCAGGTATTTTTGTATTGCTTTATGATTGTATAAACCAATATTTTATCATGAGAAAAGAGAACTTAATTCTTGAAGCAGGTGCAGATGGAGGCTCAGTCAAACTGGTACAAATCAACAATTACTTTATATACTCCACCAACGAGACTACCTTGAGGGAATTTGTTCCTGAGTTGACTATTGAAGAATTGAAGTCAAAATCTGATGTATTCCTCTCTTTTAACCTGGCAATGGAGCGTATCCTGTTAAAATACCGGATATTTGGGCTCTACCCTCTTTCAGTGCACCCCGAATTTATAGCCGTTATAATTCCCTACTACCTGGAAACGATCGCGAAAATCAAGGATCAGGAAAGAATAAATCAAAATTGGAAGAGGTTGTTGTATGAGAACAGCAATAATGAATAATGAATAATGAATAATTTATATTTTAAAAAATCTGATTATAAAATTGAGGAGTATATTAATGGATGAGCATATAACTATTTAATCAACCAAAATAATTCAAGCAGGTATGCTGGGCGCAATTATAGGGGATATTGTAGGCTCACGATTCGAGTTCAACAATCACAAAAGCATTGAATTTGAATTATTTCATCGGGATTGCAG
Source organism: Prolixibacteraceae bacterium (assembly GCA_947475715.1). GTDB lineage: Bacteria > Bacteroidota > Bacteroidia > Bacteroidales > Prolixibacteraceae > JAAFHB01. The sequence goes on along the minus strand of CANJNY010000012.1, from coordinate 37,067 downwards.
CTACACCGACGACTCGATATGCACGGTTGCAGTGGCCGACTGGCTAATTCAAAAAGGTGAAAAGCAGATAGGGTTTGCCACCATGCTTCAACAATGGTGTCTGAAATTCCCAAATCCGATGGGTGGTTATGGCAATCGGTTCGTTCATTGGATCGGAGAAAAAGATCCAAAACCCAACGACAGTTTCGGGAACGGCTCAGCCATGCGCATTGCCCCGGTGGGCTGGGCATACGAAACGTTGGTTGAAACCTGTTCTGTTGCAGCAGAGATTGCCTCGGTAAGCCATAATCACCCGGAGGGGATCAAAGGGGCACAGGCTGTTGCTACGGCGGTTTTTATGGCAAGAAAAGGACATTCGAAGGTGGAAATTCGTGAGAAAATCGAACTCGAATACAACTACGATCTAAACCGCACGTGTGAAGCAATCAGACCTGATTACAGATATAATGAGACATGCCAGCAAACAGTTCCCGAAGCCATCATCGCCTTTTTGGACAGTACAGGTTTCGAAAATTCCATCCGTTTAGCGGTATCCCTGGGTGGCGACAGCGATACATTAACGTGTATTACAGGGGGTATTTCTGAGGCATTCTATGGTTTACCTTATGAAATTGAGGAAAAGGGAGAAAGCTATCTGCCGCAGGAGATCAGAATGGTAGTTGCCGGGTTTTACGACAAATATCTTTTTGCATTTGATCATGCGAGGTGTTTTTCGCAGATCAGAATCAACTCCGATAAAACAGTGGGCAATCGGAGTTCCTTTTAAGTGAGTGAGGGTAGGACTCAAAGTCCGGCTCTCACCTGGTTACCCATAAAGCGAGGGCCTGACTTTGGAGGTCATCGATTTTGACAGGATCTCTTTAGTCAGACCCTCACTTTGATCCAAAAATCATTTTGACAATCGCCGCCCCGATCTTGCGCTCCATCCCCGATTTGGTGGTTGGTATCCCTGTTTGCCGTGCAATTTTTTGTTTCGCCTGGGTGATTCCGACCAGCCGTTTCCATGAAAATGAAAATCCTCTCATAAGTTTTTGGTTATTAGATACAGGTAAAAATTTAAGTATTTATTTTATTCTCCTTTGGACCTCTCTTATTCCCACTTATCCTTCGCTTTGGCAGCCTGAACCGTTTGCCATTGCATATTCGACGGACAATCGCACCCCCCTTTTTTTAACGGCACAATATGGTCAACAACATATCCCGGACGGCCATGGGGATATCCCGAGCTTTTCATAAAGGAGTGTTTCTCGGAGGAGCTCCGTTTTATTTTGCCATGACTATCGCGGGCAACACCCGAGGTTGACTTCCCGGATTTGGAAGTGGAATAATGGGACGCATAGCTTTTCCTGACGGTCGATCTCCGTGATGAGGAAACCGTTGATGTTTTTCGTCCCTTTTTCGAATAGGTGGAATGTGATTTTGAGGAGCTTGCAACCGCACTGGAAACAGAACCGATCACCGATGAATTAATATCCCATGACGCCACAACACCGGCCCTTTGAGCCCCGCCAGAGCTAAGGTTCACTAAAAGACAAAAGAATAATCCGAGAAGTTTATTCATTTTTGACAATTTCCTGTAAAGTTAAGAATAGCATTTACATTTTTAAGGTGATTAAGTCTTTCTTAAAACAAAGGTAATTCTGCGGTGTGACAAAACATGTCATACATACCTTTTAAATAATTAAAATCAGCATTATGGACATAAATTGCAATAAGAAGGATATAATGTCGTATTTCAATAATGGTCTGATTTGGCAATGAGCCTAAATAAAAAAAAATACCACCAAGTCGCCATCGGAAAGGAATTCGAATATCAACCGTTCTGAGAAAGTTTGCCGACAAGAAGTCATGAGTTTCATTCACAAATCATCCAACCCGTTAAACGGAATATCGTCATCCGGATCGTGATCAAAAGGTCCTACGCCCGGAGGGTTGAAGAGCCCCCAGCGGTCGATCACATAATCCCACTTATCGAATTTCGAGACCCAGTCAATAAACAATAGCCGGTACTCCTCAATCAGACGCCTTACAATCTGATAATATTCCACATGTTCGAAGCCGAACATATCGAGCGAATGGTTTTGAATCATCAGGTTCATGGCCGACTTACGGATTATCGTGGCAGCCTCCATCTTAAGATCATACAAATTTGCCCCCGTTGCTCCTGCCACCTTAACGGTCAACATCATGGCATCTTCGAGCATCACCTGCTTCACATGGGCCAACGGGTTATCGTCATTGGGGATCAACTCCCCGATCTGACGGACAACTTCAAAGATCTCCATCCCTTTCTTATAGAGAGGAAGCGTTTTGGGATCACTCCGGGGTTCGTCATCATACATTTTACAAGGGGATTAAGGATATCTAACGAATATACAATTATTAAAGCATATTCGTTGAAATAAGGTAATAAGGTAAATTTGCGAATGCAATTCCATTCTACTACTAAGGTTTAAAAACAAAAATAAGGTTTGACAATCAGAATCGAAAAAATTATTTCAAAGGATTCCAAACAATGTATCTTCTTGTATTTCAACCTTATTCCTTTATTTTTCTTAACCTTGGTAGCGCAAATTACAACAATAGCTTATTTAACCTTATTACCTTATTTGAATTTTGTGTTTTGAATTAAATGCTTTATTATTAGCTCCTTAAATGGTAAGCTTTTGGCTGTGTAAATGCGCGTAAACCCACAATTGAAAGTGTACTTCCAAAACCGCTGTGGTTTCGTCCGCTCCAGGGAAGGGCGGCGCTCACCCTGTCGCAACAATTCCAGTAGACGGTTCCGGCATTGAGCTCTTTTTGCAATCCGGCAGCCCGTTGTTCATCAATGCAGAAAACAGCAGCTGTGAGTCCGTATTGGGTGTCGTTCATTAATTCAAGAGCCTGGGCATCATTCTTCACTTTCATAATTCCGATGATCGGGCCGAAAGATTCTTCTACCATCACATCCATGGTATGGGTGACATCTACCAGGACTGTCGGCTCGAAATAGTTACCCGGACCATCGATGAGTTTACCTCCACATAGCAGAGTTGCCCCTTTTTGGATTGCATCCTTTACCTGAGCAGCCAGGAATGCGGGTTGTTCCTTGCGGGTTAATGCCCCGATGTAGATATTTTCGGCAGCCGGACTACCGATCTTATACGATTTCACTTCAGCCACAAAAGCATCGACGTAGGCCTCGTACACCTTTTCGTGCACATAAATCCGTTCAACGGAGCAACAGCTCTGACCGTTGTTGTAAAAAGCGCCGTCTGCCGTATTTGCAGCTAACGAGACGATATCAGCAACATCATCGGTAACGTACAACGGATCCTTTCCACCAAGTTCAAGTCCGCATGGCTTCATTTTTTTGCTTACCCGTTCGTAGATATATTTTCCGGTCTTGTACGATCCGGTAAAGAAATAGCCGTCCAGATCGGCATCAAGCAGCATCTCTCCCACCTCCTTGTCACCTATGACACACTGAAAAACATCCGTTGGGACACCTGCCTGATGAAGGTATTTTTCAATCTCCAGACCGGTTAAAGTAGCCAGTTCGGACGGTTTATAGATCACCGCATTACCCGCCAGTAAGGCAGGGGCGAATACATTCGTTCCAACAAGATATGGATAGTTCCAGGCCGAAATATTACAAACAACGCCAAGCGGCTCGTAAACAATTTTTTCGCGTGTAGGGCCGCTATCCACCATCCATGTTTCGCTTAAAGCTGACGCACCATTTGCAGTTAACCATTCAATGCGTGCACATGCGCCATTCACTTCGTTTTTTGCCTGTTGTAAGGGTTTGCCGACCTCGTTGCTTAATATCTCGGCACAGGTCTGAATATTTGCCTGAAGCAATTCGGTAAATTTCCGAAGGACAGCAATTCTTTCAAAGAGGGGGACAAGCGCCCATTTTTTCTGGCCGGCCTTTGCTGCGGATATTTTTTTTAAGATGGTTTGCTGATCATCTGCGATAACCGATGTGATTAACTCCTGGGTTGCCGGATTGAAGATATTCATTGTTTAAATTTTGAGGCTTCCTCAAAGAACCATGCTTTGATATTTTGAGAAAGCGGGTTTATCTCTTTATTTGCTATACGCTCGGGATGCCATTGAACACTGAGCATCGGGGAATGGTTTTGTTTCTCTTTCCATTCGATTCCTTCTACGATACCATCGTCGGAGAAACAGTTCACGATCAGGGCTTCTGCGACCCGTTCGATGGCCTGGTGGTGGGCGCTGTTAACGACCCCTTCGCCAATACCACTAACTGTCGCCAGCAAAGAGTTTTTTTCGATTTGAACAGGATGAAGGTAATCAATCCCATTCATGTTTCGGTGGTTAATCCGACCAGCTGCTTCAAGGTCTACAATTAATGATCCTCCCATTGCAACATTAATCAGTTGTAAACCGCGGCAAATACCAAGAACAGGCATTTTCATGGATTGCGCCTCCCGAAACAAATCAAGTTCAAACTGGTCGCGAGCACTGTTCCATCGTGCAGGTTGGTTTGGATAACCCGAAAGTTCCGGATCATAAAAACATGGGGCGATATCAATTCCGCCAGTAAGCAAAAGTCCGTGACAATAATGAAGCTCATCACCGTTTTGCTTCTCCCACGAGAGTTCGAGGATCTCAATGCCATTTGCCTCATCCCTTATCCAGGCCGGATAGTTGGGATATTTTGTTTCGGTAACGCAGACCCCAATAATTATTGTATTACTCACAGATTATAATGCAGTTGTGTACAACATCTTAAAATCGTCTCTGCTAACCGGTTTGGGGTTATTGGGGTGGGCAAAGTCGGCAAATGCCAGATCGGCAAGTATTTCAATATGTTCTTCTTTAACACCAATACCACTGAGAGTTTTAGGAATTCCAAGACGGTCATTGAGGTCGAAGAGATATTCAACAACGCCCTCACCGGTCTCATTTTTAACACCCAGCGCTTTTGCCATCCGGACAAACCGATCTTCAAAACCTGCAATATTGTACTGCATTCCGTAAGGAAGGTTTACTGCATTAGCCAATCCATGGTGAGTATCGAGCAAGCTGGAGAGTGGATGTGCCAGTGAATGAACCACTCCAAGCCCTTTTTGAAATGCAATAGCCCCCATCATCGATGCCAGCAGCATATTGGAACGCGATTCGACATTGGGATTTTTAACTGCATCTTCGATAGATTGTGCGATCAGGCGCATCCCTTCGAGGGCGATGCCATCGCACAGCGGATGGAAATTCTTAGCCAAAAATGCCTCCATATTATGGGTTAAAGCATCCATACCCGTAGCTGCGGTGATAAACGGCGGGAGGTCCATGGTCAGCATGGGATCGGCGAAGACAATTTTTGCCAGCAATTTAGGGGAGAAGAGGATCTTCTTCTGATGGGTTTCATCATCGGCAATAATGGCAGAACGGCCAACTTCGCTTCCGGTACCTGAAGTTGTAGGAATGGTTATAAACGGGGGTACCTCATTGGTTACAAAAACGTCACCACCGATTAAATCATCATATTTAAAAAGGTCTTCGCGGTGATTGATCCGCAACAGTATAGCACGTGCCACATCAATTGCTGCACCACCACCAATACCGATAATGCAATCACAGTTCCCCTGATCATAAGCATCCGCCCCGTTGTAAACATCGCTTTTAACCGGATTTTTATGGATATCATGAAATACCGTTATGGCAAACCCTTTGGCAGTGAGGTCAGCGACGATCTGTTTGAAAAAACCAAGCCCTGCAATAACCGGATCGGTAGAAATCAACGGCCTCTTTAGATTATTGTTACCTAAGTATGCAGGTAATTCAGCAATCACGCCCGCTCCAAAGCGAATCGTAGTAGGAAAATTAAATTGTGAAATTGACATGGTGACAGTGGTTGTTTTGTAAATTTTGTAATCTCTTTTTGACTTGAAATAAAGCGGCTGGCGCCTGGCGACTGGCAGATGTTGTCTTATCAAAGGTAAGATTTCCATCGTAGGAATAAGCCAGTTGCTAGTTGCCAGCTGCATTTCCTTTAACGGGTTACCCTCGAAATATCAGATTATCTCAAAGTACCGTTTAGTCTCCCAGTCGGTAACCACCTTTGCAAACTGGCGCACTTCCCAGTCGCGGGTCTGACCAAAGTGGTTGACAAAGGTTGCTCCGAAAAGTTCCTTGGCAACCGCCGAATTTTTCATTGCATTATTTGCATCATCCAGACTTTTAGGAAATCGTCCGTTTCGTTCATCGCGGTATCCGTTTCCAGTGGTTGCATCCTGAAGTGTCAGTTTATTCTTTATTCCGTAGAGTCCTGAAGCGAGACAGGCGCTCAGGGCGAGGTATGGATTGGTGTCACTTCCTACCACCCTTGTTTCAAGCCGGCACGACTTACTCCCGCCGGTAATAGCGCGCAGGGCGACAGTGCGGTTGTCTGTCCCCCAGGTCACTGTGGTAGGAGCCCAGGCACCCTCCACAAGTCGTTTATAGGAATTTATCGTTGGCGCGACCATTGGAAGGATATGTGGTAAACAGTAAAGCTGACCCGCAAGGTAGTGATTCATGGTTTCACTCATCTGATGGGGTTTGGTTGCATCATGGAAAACATTGGTATTTCCCTGCCAGAGTGACTGATGCACATGACCACTGCAACCAGGCAGATTTTCGCTGATCTTGGCCATAAAACTGGCCAGGATTCCATGTTTATAGGCGATCTCTTTTACCGATGTTTTAAATAATATTGCATTATCCGCGGCAGTCAGGGCATCACTATAGGCAATAGCGGCCTCGTATACCCCCGGTCCTGTTTCGGTGTGTAATCCTTCGAGTGGAATATCAAATTTTTTAAGCTCATCGAACAGCGAGGAGAAGAAATCATTTCTGGCACTGCTTCGTAGTATCGAATATCCGAACATTCCCGGGGTTAGCGGAGTGAGATGTTGTCCCCCTTTTTCGGCAAAGCTCTGAGGAGTTTCGGCAAAATTAAACCATTCAAATTCCTGTGAACACTTCGCTTCAAAGCCGGCATCTGCGGCCCGGGCGATCAGGTTATGCATAAGCTGACGCGGACATATTTCCAAAGGTTCACCCTGAGCCGTAATAAATTCACCCAGGAAGAAAGGGGTTCCGTTTTCCCAGGGGATTTTTCGGAAGCTATTCAGGTCCAGCCGCACCTTGGCATCGGGGTATCCACTGTGCCAACCGGTGTATGTTGTATTATCATAAGCCACATCTACCATGTCCCAGCCAAAAATCACATCACAAAAGCCCATGTCACCCCGGGCAACGGAGAGGAATTTTTCGGTTGAGATATATTTCCCCCGCAATACTCCATCGATATCAGCAACAGCAACTTTAACCCTGCCGGCAGGGTGGTTACTCACATAGGCAAAGATCTCTTCGATACTCATTTTTTAAAAATTTTAAACAGCAAATAAAAGAACAGCAAGATACCAAAATAATAAATAGCTAAGAGCCAATTTTCATAACATAATGCAACAATACAAACTACGGAGAGGATTAGCGCGACAATAGGCGTTGCAGGATAAAAAGGGACCCGGAAAGGTCGGTTCAGAAGCGGCTCTGATCGCCTCAGTTTGATTACCGAAACCATTGACAAAGCATATAATGTAAGTGCTCCGAAAACTGAGATAATAATAATCTGGTCGGTTTTCCCTGTAAGAAGTATTGCAATCCCAATGAGGGAGTTAAAGATTAATGCATTTGCCGGAGTTTGAAAACGGGGATGTACACGTCCAAGGAACTGGGGTGCATTTCCAATTTTTCCAAACTCAAAGGTTGCACGGCCGCTGGCGAGCAATAACCCATGAAATGAAGCCACTAATCCAAATAATCCAATGCCTATAAGCAACCGGTAGAACAGATGATCAGAGGCAAAGATATGGCCTAATGCCAGGGGTAAAGGAGAATCCGAACTACTGCCATCCGGAGAAAATACAATTGCTTCCCATCCACCCAGGCCTATGGAGGCGATAAAAACAAGGAGGCATAAGATAACCAGTGTTACTAAAGCCCAGCCAAAACCTTTGATGATATCCCTCTGTGGATTGATGGTCTCTTCTGCAACGTTGGCGACCCCTTCTATTCCCAGAAAGAACCAAATTGCAAAGGGAATAGCAGCAAAAGCACCACTCCAGCCATGAGGAAAGGGGTTATGAGTAAACTGGGCTGCTGAGAAATGGGGAAGAGTAAGGGTCGAAAAAAGGATCAATTCTCCGACAGCCAGAACAGTCACAACCAGCTCAAAACTGGCCGCAGCCCTAATCCCGTAGATATTTAATGCGGTGAATATTAGATAGATCACCATTGCCGACGCCATCACGGGAACCTGTGGAAAGGCAAGATGAAAATAGGCTCCAATAGCTATTGCAATTGCAGGTGGAGCAAAAACAAACTCAATAATCTGTGCCAGACCGGTAATAAACCCAATATCTTTTTTTAAAGCCCGTTCAGCATAATCATAAGCCCCGCCCGCCTTAGGAATCGCACAGGCGAGTTCTGCATAGGAAAAACTAAAACAAGAATAGAGAATTATAACCAAAAAAGTGGCCATGGCCATTCCTAAAGTCCCCCCTTTTTCGAGACCAAGATTCCAACCAAAATACATTCCCGATATTACATATCCAACCCCGAGTCCCCATAGTAATAAAGGGGTTAAAGTTCTTTTAAGTACATTTTTTGACATAATTATAATCTATTTTATTAATATTTATTCCGCACCCCCTTTGATTAAAACATTACGGGTAAAGATAAGATAGTTTTTTATTTTGATCTAAAGAGTATGAAATTTTCAGTTTTTTTTTAAATTAGCTTAAAAAAGTTCTCCCTTATTGGCTTACAAAATGATCTTCAACATATTTCAGTGCCTCACTAATATTCAATGCGTTACTTGAAGGTCCCAATCGGATGTACATCTCTTCCTCATATCCTGGTTGGCGAAGGAACACCGGACGGCCGGAAGGGAGACAATCAACGGCACAGACGGTTTTATCATCCATCTTTTCGAGCCTGGTTCGGATATAAGGGCTAAAATCGCGGCCAAGGCAATTGCGGATCAGTGTCCAAAGATGAAGCAGAAATTTATCTTCATTGGCAAATTTATCGGTTTCGATCCCTTCAATCGAGCCATCATCCCTTACTCCAATAAGCAGCGTACCTCCGGATGAATTCACAAAGGCGGCAATAGTCTTCAAAGATGACCTCTCAATTGCCGGATTGGTCTTCCCTGCACGAATATCCCAACGCAGTGTCGATTTAAATTCAACGGAATCCCCTTCGTTCATCGCAATTACCTCTGAAATCAGCTGTTCATGGTGGTGCTTAACCGTAATAAAACCAAGGTAACTCTGTACCCGTGCCACTGCGGACAGGAGTTCAGAAAATAATTCTTCCGGTTGAATCTTAAGGGCTATCAACCCTTTGACATATTCAACAGAACTGATCTTCCCCAGAATTAAAAGCAGCGGAAAGACAATTCCAGCCTGATGAATACTACTCAGGGCATGAAATACAACTTTCTGATCAACTGACAATCGGTCATAACTCAACTTTAGTATATCATGAAACGGCTGGGAATCATCCTCTTCAACGCTTACTTCGCCCATCGTCAGGGCGACAAAATCGTTGACAATTTCAAGAAGTCCGGTGATTGAAATAATTGAAAATGCGAATAACGGATCATCAAAATGGAATGGCTGAAGTGAGCTTTTCCCGAACGTTTTGATGATTACAAACGGATCAGCTGCCAGTTTATTTTCCCACTCCTGCGAGAAAACATATTTCGCCGGAATAAGAACATCCTTGCAGAAGGAGTATAAAACGGGGGCTGATAATGGCTGAATTATTGCCCCTTTTTGCAGGTGAATATCGGTCACAATAAGTCTGATTATCCCCTCTGAAGGATGGATAAAAAGATTCCCATGTGGGGTAAGCAAGGGTTTTGAACCATTATAGATGCAATATTCGGAATCCTTAATGGTTAAGTCCAACGCATTGAGATCAAAATTAATGTGATATAAATCGGCATATTCCTTAAATGTGCTCATCAATATTCAATTAAATAGGAATTATTAAATAAACGCTATAAATAACTTAAAAACTGTGAATTATAATCCTGTTTTTTTTGTAAATTTCCGTTTAAATACCGGAACATTTGGCAAGTCTGTCGGAAATTAATATTTCGAAAACAAAGACCCGAAAAATAATATATTTTCATTAATAATCAGCACTTGTATTACCATGTCAGAAAATCTAATGGAAATTGCCGACGCGATCCTTGAGAAGGCACAGTTGGCAGCTGCTGAGTACCATCAGTACAACCAGGAGCAGGCAGACCGGATTGTAGAAGCGGTCTTCAAAGCCGGATTTAACAACCGTGTAAAACTGGCAAAAATGGCACAGGAAGAGACCGGAATGGGGATTTGGGAGCATAAAGTAATCAAGAATGTGCTGGCAACCCAGCTTGTTTATGAAAGTATTCAATATGAGAAAACCGTTGGAGTCATCTCCTATGACAGGCTCACAGGAATTACGGAGATTGCTCAACCCCTTGGCCCTATACTTGCGGTGATTCCGGTAACGAATCCAACCTCTACAGTAATGTTCAAGATTTTGATTTGTCTAAAATCGAGGAATCCGATCATCATAAGTTCTCACAGAGGGGCTGCGGAATCGTGTGCAGAAGCTGTTCGTATCTGCTATGAGGCGGCCTTAAGTGCAGGGGCTCCTGAGGATTGCATACAAATGATTACATCAGGAAGCAGAGATTTCACTCAAATAATGATGGCACATCCGAAGATTGCACTCATACTGGCTACCGGAGGGACCGGATTGGTGAAGGCTGCATATAGTTCGGGAAACCCTGCCATCGGAGTCGGTCCCGGGAATGTCCCGGTATTGATTGATCAAAGCGCAGATATCCCATTTGCAGTGAGTAATATCATTATTTCAAAAACATTTGATAATGGAACGATTTGCGCCAGCGAACAGGCCATTGTGATGGTTGACACGATCTTTGAAAAGGTGAAGAGGGAATTTGAACTTCAGCATTGCTATTTTTTAAGTCGTGAAGAGATAAAAAAAGTAGAGCAGATTGCGATTGTTCAGCAAACAGGCGGTATGAGTCCCCAGGTTGTCGGGCAGTCAGTTTCGGTCATCGCCGGGTTAGCAGGTATCACAATTCCTGAAGGGACAAGAATCCTCATCGCAAAACTTGATGGAATTGGGAAAGATTTTCCACTCTCCTCGGAGGTATTGGCTCCTATTTTGGCTTGCTACAGCGCAAAGGATTATCAAACCGCGATAAATTACTGCATCGACCTGAATTATCTCGGAGGGATCGGCCATAGCGCATGCGTCTACGCAAATGACGAAAACCGGATTATGGAATTTGCAGAACTACTCAATGCAGGACGGATACTGGTCAACACACCGACATCACAAGGGGCAGTGGGTGGTTTTTTTAACCTGCTGCCACCTTCGCTGACACTGGGTTGTGGAACGGGTGGTAAAAATATTACTACTGAAAATATAACCGCCAGGAATCTGATTAATATTCAACGGGTATGCCGTCGAAAACCGAATGAATTGTGGTTCGGCTATGATCACTCAAAATTTAATGATGAGTCACTAACTGCAGAAGAAATCACCAGAGATTATTATAAAAATCACTAACCCTGAAATTACAATATTATGGTAACGTTTAATTACAATAGTGAAGGGAAGAGTATTACCGCAGTGTTTGCCGGAAGGATGGATTATCTGGCCGTTTTGGAATTGACCCCAATTCTTGAATCAGAACCAACGCTTAAAAACAGGAATCCGGAGGAGCACCTGATTTTTGACATTGCAGAGGTCAATTATATCTCCTCTTCATTCATACGGATTTGTGTAATCTATTCAAAAATGGCCGGGCCGGACAAATTTTCAATTGCAAATTGCCAGCCGCTGGTTAAGAAGATATTCAAAATTTCAGGTTTAGACGAGTTTTTGAAGATCTCGTAAGAAGAACTAAAGCGAGATAGACAATAATTCGGAGCCGAAAGCGTGAAGGGCCTTTTCGATTTTCTCGACTTGCTTTCTTCTGGGCTTCGAAAGACCATGCATATAATTCCACAATTGCTTCTGGTGAATACCCGAAAGGCGTTCGAGTGCAGCCGGAGTAATCACACCGGCATAATATTTCAGCAAGCTTTCCGTATCAAATTTATAAACCACTTCAAAATCTTCATTCAGAAAGTCAGGGTAGGAACGATTATCTTCCAAAGCAGTCTCTTTACAGAACTTCATTAAACCAATCATGTCTGCTTTTGCCTTTTCGGCAGTATCTCCCATTCCAGAAAACATTTCATTTACGCAGAATACACTATACGTTCCATCTGACGCCCTTTCAATTATAGCTTCTATTGTTTTCATCTTCCGCTATAATTTTAATGGAGCTCATTCAACCCCCTATCTTTTTTAATTTTCATTTCTAATCCTTTACCAACTTCTTTACTTCCATGAAAAGTGGCTGTATAGTAAACTCCATCCTTTTAATAGGTTACATGGCTTCCACGCTGCCGATCTATTTTCCAGCCGTTTCGAATAATCAGCCTGTTTAATTCGCTTGATTTCATGTTGCAATCATTAAACCAGCACAAAGATAGAAATATTTCTATTGATCGTGCTGAAAAACAACTGACTAATAGATGGATTTAGAAGGATAAAGCAATAAAATTAGTTTTGAGAGTTTCAATTTTAGAATTTGCTGATGTCCAAATAGCTGACGAATCTCCGTTACCTGTTAAAAACTTTCCTGATCCAGTCAAAATACAAGGCGACATATAGTAAAATCGACATAAGCCAAATAATCAATACATTAAAAACTAAAGTATCAACAGAAAGAGAGAAGATCTTTTTTTCGGAAGCCATGAAATGGGCTCTGCCATTATTGAATTCAGGAACTTTATAGATTGGAGCGACTTTCTGTGTAAGCCCCGAAGCGGTCTCCCTGTAATATTCATTTGAACCGCCATTCATAGCCAGGCTTTCAATTGCCTGATTATGGAATTGTTGTTTGAGATCGAAAAGATAATTCTTGCCGAATTGCTGATTCAGTTTAAATACCTTATTATCCGCTTTTTTCCGCAATGAACTTTTCAATCCAAGGTAATAGCTCTGCAAATCGGTTAGATGTTTTTTGGCTAATTTAGCAATGGAAGCTGAGTATTTTTCAGGTGTAATTGAATCTGCGATTTCCAAAGCAGGCAACACTTCATCCTTATCAAGTTTTTTAATTTCATTCCGAATAATGGTTAGTTTGGATGCAAATTTAGCCGCCGGTTCACCTTTATTAATCTCTCCTGCGATAAATTCAACTCTTCCAAGAAGTTCTGTCAGCAGCAAATCAGAACGGTATTTAACCTGAGACAACTCCTTTTCCTGCTCAAAAAAATCAGCCATATAACTATTCCCCTTGTATTGTTCCACCGCTAATGCTTCAAAAGCCCAGCGTGCCACCATCACTTCACCTACGAAAGGGACACAATCTTTATCTGCAGCTTTGTCCTGAAGGTCATCAAATTTCACGATAACCCCACACAACAGGATCTGAGGGATTAAAAGCAAAGGGATCAGGATGTAGATAGTAACCACTGAATCAAAGGCAGATGAAATATTTAGCCCTAAGAGATTTGAGAAAACTGACACTGAAAAAAGGACAAGCCAGTAAGCCATATTCATACCATGGATACCAACGACCAGATTACCGACAAGGACAAATGTAAGGGTTTGAAATGCTGACAATAAAATCAGAAAAAGCACTTTTGAATTGATATAGCTGAACCTGCTCAAATTGAGGAATGATTCGCGCTGAAGGATTTTCCGATCTTTGATAATCTCCTCAGCGCTTACGCTCATACCCATGAAAAGCACCACTACAATTGCCATAAAGATATAAGAGACCAGATTTTTATTCTGAGCAAAGAGATATTGGGTCCCTTCAGAATATTTTGTAAAATACCCAACAATCAGGGCCAATATTGGAGCTTCAAAGAGGTTAATGAGCAGGTATTGTTTATCAGACAACTTGATCCGCATATTTCGGGAAAAGAAAATCTGAAGTTGGCTCCAGATGCCAGGCTTCTTAAAGTGTGTTTTAGGGATTTCTTCATTGAGAAGGTTATCTGAAGAGACCTCTTTTTCAATGTTTTGCTTAAATAGGCGATACCACTCTGCCGGCGGGAAACGGCGCTCAGGGATAAAATTACCCGATTCATCGATCTTTTTGGTTTCGACAATTTCAAGAACCTGCTCAGGGTTTACATTCCCGCATTGGAGACACTCACATTCGAGCGCATTGACATGGTTGGTCAGGTTTTTAAAATAAATTATGGCGTCAAGGGGGTTTCCAGTATAGATCATCCGTCCGCCTTTGTCCATAATCCATAGCTTATCAAATAGTTTAAAAATATCTGATGATGGTTGATGGATGTTTACGATAACCAGGCGCCCTTGTCTGGCCTGATGCTTCAGAAGTAACATGACCTTTTCTGAGTCCATTGAAGAGAGTCCGGAAGTGGGTTCATCCACATATAAAATCGACGGCTCACGGATTAATTCGAGTGCGATATTGAGCCGTTTTCGTTGGCCTCCGCTGATGGTTTTTTTCAGGGGACTTCCCACCTTCAAATCACGAAATTCAAATAATTCCAGCTCCTGAAGCACTTTGGTAACTGCTTTATTAATCTGCTCCTCTTTAAAGCCTGCTAAACAGAGCCGGGCATTGTAATACAAATTTTCCCAGACAGTAAGTTCTTCAAAAAGCAGATCATCCTGAGGTACGAACCCGATCAATCCTTCAGTCTCTTTTTTATGTTCTTGAATATCCAGATTATTGATCAGAATTCGTCCCTTATCTAAGGGGATATTTCCATTGAGGACATTTAGCAAGGTTGATTTTCCAACTCCACTGCCACCCATGATTGCCACAAGCTGGCCTGATTGTTCCGAGAAGCTCACTTCATAGAGACCATTCTGGCTATTTTTAAATTTAAACTCGGCATTTTGGCCATTAAGGGTAAAGAGTGGAGTCTCCGCTTTATTAAAGAATGCTGTATTTACATCGGTAAAGTAAACCGGTGAGATTCTGGCACCCCGGATAATACCCCCTTCCTTAAAGGCATAAAACCGGCCTGGCAAGATTGGGTTTCCTTCCAGGTAAAGATTTTCCTTTCCCCTGAAGATAAAAATATAATGACCGATAGCGCTCAGCAAAAGGAATACTAATTCGCCATCGAGATTCTCCCGTTGGAGGTGTTTTAAAGCCTGGAGATTATTGTCTGAATCTTTATTAACAATCAAAAAGTCATCCAATTGGGTATTACTGGTGGTGAGTCCGTAAATAAAAGTACAATATTTACTGTAATCTTCGGGAGTTATGGTAAAAGCGGTGGCCACAGTCTGAAATAATTCTCCGGCTTTACGTTGATCCTCTTCTTTGCGGGCAAGTTCAAGGAACCGAAGAAACAACATGATTTGTTCTGTTCGGTGTAGTCTTCCCCTGATGTTTAGACAGATTGATTCGGCCTGTTGAATCATATCGGTCAAAGGCTCCTCTGTTTCATCAATTCCATAGAAACCGATCAATTCATCAAATAATTTTTGATACTCTTCGGAGGATGAAATCCCCAAATGCAATTCAAGATAGGAAGAGAATGATTTTTTTGCATACTCCCGTTCTGACCGGGTAATTGCCGAGAATATGGCAAAAAGGTTAATCAGTGCATTTAGTGTAATTTCATTCATCGGTTAATCGCTGGAATAGAATTTGAACCTCACTATTAAAAATATTGCCTGTATCTTGGCATCAAGATACAGGCATCAACTATTTTGTTTTCAAAAAAAATTATTTAGCCATTTCATTTCGTAATCCGGCAATTAAGGGAGTTACTTCGGCAAGTTGTTTGGCTGTAAATTCCGGTGCGCTAAAAGAGCTTAAAATTGGTTTCATCTTTTCAAAAATTATGTTTATTGCCGGATCTGCCGCCATAATTTCCAATAGTTGATAATTGGTTTTAACCCGCTCTTTTTGTAGCCCAATTACCTTAATGATCTCGGCATTCTCCTTGGACATTGAGGCAATACGAGTAAGAATGTATAACCCTTCAATGTTGGCACTAATATAGGACAAGGCATACACACCAGAATGCTCGCCGGATAAATAGTTTTGCGCCACTTCATTCATCGCAGCAGAAACAATAACGTTCAGAGAGTCTGAATTATCTTTATTATGCTTTAAACGTTCATTGTATTTTTTCATGGCTGCAAGATCGCCCTGCAGGCCAATCTTTTCTATCAGTTTTTCCTGAACTTCAAAAATTTGACTTGCAACATCAAAGCGATTATAAGCTTTGGCATAAAGGAGGTCAAACTTATAGATTCCTATAGCTGTGCTCTGTTCTGCGACGGTAATGTATTTCTCTGCATTATCAGTTGAGAGGGTAAGGTCAGCCATATATGAATAACCAACCTTATTTATAAAATCTACAAGGTCGCCGGAATTAGGGGCCGTTTTAATGATTTCGACCAGCTGATCTTTGAACTTAACAGCATCAAAGATTTCAACTTCTACTGTTCCTGTCTGGCCTTTCGAGTTTTTTACCTGATTTTCCTTACCCTTTGGTCTTGGACTACAACCTGAAAATATCAGGATTGTTATCAAAAACATAAATCCCGTCCTAAAAAAATGTCTTTTCATAATGTAAAATCTTTGATCCTTTTTTTTCTGTTATATGGGCACAAAATAAGAAACTTATAATAAAAAACCAAATAAAAAATGATCGGTGGAATAAACCATTTAGGATGGTATTTAAAAATCAATATCGTTAATAAATCAGTGGCTTAATAATCAGGATTGTCCATAATAATTTACAGTGAGAATTGTGATATCATCAAATTGGGGAGCAGTGCCAATAAATTCATTGACCTCTTTAAGAAGTATCCCGTTTATTTGTGCCGGGGTCAGATTTGGTTCCAAAGCCTCCAGGGCCTCAATTGCAGGCTGAATGGTTCGGCGTTTGTCGGCAGTATTATGGGCGTCTTCGAGTCCATCGGTATACAACACAATCGAGTCGCCGGGTTGGAGGTAAAACTGAAATTGTTTGTAATCAAAATCGGGGTCGATACACAGCGGAAAGCCATTTGCTTTCTTAAAAACCTCGACTTTTTTTCCGCCACGAAGAATCAGGGGACATTCATGGCCTCCGTCAACATAGTTCACTTCCCCTGTTTTGAGATTGAGAATGCACACAAAAATCGTAACAAACATCATCGCCTCATTATTATGGGAGAGAGCCCTGTTAATCTTACCAATCTCCTCAACCATATCAGGAGTTTTAGTACTCGAGAAGTTACTGTTAAAGAGTGATTTGGTGATCGCCATAAACAAAGCCGCAGATATTCCCTTATCAGAAACATCACCCACCATAAAAAACAGATGATCTTCATCAATCAGGAAATAGTCGAACAGATCACCACCTACGGTTTTAGCGGGTTGAAGCACTCCATGAAGGTCGAAATCGGTACGATCCGGGAATGCCGGAAATTTCTGGGGCAACATTGACTGTTGAATATCGTAGGCAATGCTAAGGTCTTTTTTAATAGATACCAGATGATCGCGGTCTTTCTGAAACTTCTTATATTGGTTGATCTCCTCTACGGTTTTGGTGATTGTAATTTCCATGTCCTCGAAATTAATGGGCTTTGTAATAAAATCAAAAGCCCCGCGATTCATGGCGGTACGGATGTTTTCCATATCCCCATAAGCAGATACCATAACCGTTTTCAATTCAGAGTTTTTACGCTCCTTGATTTTCGAAAGGAATGTTAATCCATCCATTTCAGGCATGTTAATATCCGAAAGGACTAAGCAGATATCGGGATTTTTATCTAATTGCTCGAGTGCCTGAAGCCCATTTTGTGCAAAAACAAAGCTGTATTCCTTATTTCGGATACTTTTTCTGAATTTCTGAGTGATAAGCATTTCCATATCCTGCTCATCATCGACGCATAAAATTGCTACTGTAGTTTCCATATATGTGTGTTTTTTAAGATTATTAATTTTATCAGATGCTGTAATTAAACCGAATAAGAAAGACTAAGTCTGTTATCGCATTTTAAAATATATTCCAATCATTGATCCGTATTCATAAGTGTCCCAGTTATAGATCCAGGATGACCAAAGGGTAAAAGGACTTTTACCAAAATGGTACTGCATTACCGGGCCAACGCCATAATACTGACTGGCCATTATCCCTATCCCAGCCTGTTTCATCATATACAAGGAGCGCAGATCAAACCATGGAAGACTACCTTGCTCAAAAGTACCCAAAAATAAGAATTTATTGGCCGAAACGGTTATCACCTGGGCTGTTCGTATGAGATTTCTCTTAATACCATAAGCTTCCACATTGGTTTCTATACCAACCTCTCCCTCGATCGACAGCCATTTCAATGGCCTATATTCCAATCCGATAAGACTTTCTCCCCATTTTTTATTAACCAGGCTGAACGATGTAAAACTAAATGACTTGCCAAGGTTCTTACTTGCAAAGACACTCACTGTTGAGCGTGTATTTTTAAAATCTGTGGAGAAATTAAAGTAATCATAATGATGAACAGTTACAGCCACCTGTGCAATTAATTGATTAGACAATAAGATTGCAACCATAAAGAATAATTTTCTCATTAAGCCAAATTTGATGGAATTAGAATCCTAAATTCGGTATACTCACCTTGTTGGGATAAAATCTCCATCTTCCCTTTATGAACATTCGTGATTATATCATAACTCAGCGAGAGGCCTAATCCCGTCCCCTGTCCTTTTGGCTTTGTTGTAAAAAATGGCTTAAAATGCTGATCAATAACCGACTGAGGCATTCCGCTTCCATTGTCCCTTATCCTTATTTCAATATATTCATCCAGTTTTTTAGTTGCCAAAAGAATTTCAGGAGAAAAATTCCCAATCATCTTTTTCCTTTTTTCATTCAAGGCATAGCATGCATTATCGACCAGATTAATGATTACTCTGCTCATCTGCTGAAATTCCATATTTACCAGGGTAATCGAAGGGTCATAATCAGTTTTGAAGGTGAGATTAAATTCACTGTCATTTCCCCGCATCCCCTGATAAGCTATTTTACCAAATTCTTCAATCAGTTTATTAATCTCCACCGGGGCAAAAACAACCACCTGCTCACTGTGCATCTGAGCCAGCATTGAGATAATAATTCGTTGAGCCCGTTCCCCATTTTCAAGTATTTTAGTCAAATTAGCCTCAAGCATCGAACGCACATCATCCAGGTCTGCCTTGGTATCCTCATCCAGATTATCACTGATTCCGTCAATTATATCATTTAATTCTCCAATAAGTTCTTTACTTAAACGTGTGAAATTATTGATGAAATTAAGCGGGTTTTTAATCTCATGCATGATACCGGTTGTAAGTTTACCGATAAAAGCAAGCTTATCGCTTTGTATAAATTTTTCCTTGATCTCCTCCAGTTCTGTTGAAAGAAGCAAAAGTTGCTCTTCAGTAGCAGGCGAAATTTTATCGGATATATCCATATACTTTTAAAGTTTTATTTCCCTGTTAGTTCTAACAGGTTTACACGAATGTACATTTTTTTTAAGTAATTAACAATTATTATTAATCATTTGGGAGCTCCTCATTTTTAGGAATCTTGATGATGAATTCGGCATATTCGCCATCTTTTGAATCCACCTCTATGGTCCCTTTATGCGATTTAATGATGTCCATACTCATATATAAACCCAGTCCTGTCCCTTTTGAAGTTGGTTTGGTGGTGAAGAATGGGGAGAACAACTGCTTTTGTTCCATCGCAAGAATTCCATTCCCATTATCACGGATACTAATCTTAACAAAATCCTCTGAAAAATCGGTTGAGACGATGACCTGTGGCTGGAAATCAGCAACCTTCTTCATCTTCTCCTCAACAGCATAAAAGGAATTTAAAACGGTATTCACAATTACAGACCCTAATTCTGCCGGCAAGACTTTAATTTTATTTGACTTAGCATCCAAATTTTGTTTAATCTCAACCTTAAACGATTTATTCTCTGCCGTATATTCCTGTAAGGCAATTTCAATATGGCTCTCTATAAGTGTATTTAAATCGGTAGGCTTAAATATTTTAGACCTTTCCTTTAATAATTTCTCCATTCCCTTAACAATACGTGAGGCAGAAGTGCCATGCTCATTCACCTTGAGCACATTTGATTTCACCATTCCCAGAATATCGGTAAGATCATCAAAGGTATCGGGCTCCATCGTATCCTTAATATCTGCCAGAATCTCCTCGATTTCAACAGACAAATCTCTGGTTATGAGCGAGAAATTATTAATGTAGTTTAATGGATTCAGTATCCGGTCGACGATACCTTTGGTAAGTTGACCGATAGAAGCCATTTTTTCCTGCTGAATAAGTTGGTCCTGAGTCTCTTTAAGATTTATAAGGGTTGTTTGCAAATCCTCAAGGATGATGGTTTTAATAAATGCAGAGATGACATGTTCTTTGAGATTATGTAACAAGCTAAAATCAAAAGAATTAAACGCCTTCTTTTTTTGCATATTCTCCAGAATCAGGAATCCTTCAACCATATCCTTCACCCTAACCACCATAATAACAGTTGATTTTGCATTCTCAACCTTTAAAAAGCCTTCATTTGCTGCATCGGAATTGATTTTCTTTACTTCAAAGATATCCTCATAAACCTCGCTAGCCTTCGATAAATAATAATCTTCGACTTCATTAAGGGTTAAATGGACAGAGGAGACCGAAGCGACATCCCACCCAAATCCGGCTTTAAAACTAAATAAAGCGGAGGCTTTATCATGAACCAGCATCGTTGCCTTTTGGACACCACCAATCACTTTTGTTTTTTCCAGAAGTGATTGGAGCAGACTGGAAAAATGGATTTCAGAATTGATCGACTTAACAATCAGGTTGATCTTTTCAAGTTCTGCATTTTTATTAGTCAGCTCTTCCGATTGTTTTTCAATCTCTTCCTTTTGGCTTACCACTTCTGCCGTGCGCTCCAGAATCAAATGTTCCAGATTTTTCTTTTCCTGAATCAGTTTTTGTGAACGAATCCGAACCACGGTATAGATTAAACCGACCAAAAACAGCAGATAAAGCAGATAAGCTACATACGTTTGATAAAATGGTTTTTTAACAGCGAACCGAAAAGTAGCCGGAGCGGTAATTTGACCATAAATATTTCGGGCCACTACGGTAAAGGTATATTCACCTGCAGGTAAGTTAGTGTATTCTTTATATATGTCTGTAATCCAGGAAGATGGCTCCTTGTCAAATCCCTTCAGGAAATATTGAAAATGAACAGCTTCGTACATATTAAAGGATGGACTGGCGAAACTAAATGCCACGGTATTTAATTTGTAATCTAAAACCGGCATTAATTGCCCGGGTTGAGTGGTCGAAATACGATTATCTTTATTTATAAAAGTTCCACCGAATATCGTTGAATCTCCTGCAATAATAAAGCTGCGAATCAGGACCTCCGGGATTTTTGTCATATTTTTCTGAATTCCAGGATCATAACAAAACGCGCCATCGGTACCACCAAACCAAACCTTATCGGTTGGTTCAGGATAGATTGTAGAGATGGTTTTATCCTGCACCGGATTCAACAATAGCTGAGATTGATCTGTTTTCCCATTTGCATTGCGGATTTGAATACTTGTTTGATCCCCTCCGGTACTCCAAAGATTACCTTTGGAATCCTCTACGATAGCCGATATCCACTCTTTTGGCATCACCGTATCATTGAGGAGTTTTTTCATTGGTGCAAAATTATTTGTATTTGCATCGTATGAAAACACTCCATTTTGAGTAGTCACAACCAACGAACTTACAACCTTGTTCAGGTGATTTCCAAATCGCGAAGGCAAACCTTTCATCTCATCATAAAACACCGGATTCTCACCCCCGTCAGGTTTTATTCTCACCAATCCCTCGGTAGCCACCACAGCCCATAACAGGCCGTTTTGATCCTCCTGGATTTCAGAAACTTCACCAGTTATTCCCTGAATCTTACCTTTGGAAATCCACTTTCCATTCACATTCTGTAAATGGGTGATCCCATCGAGTTGCCCTACATAGATATTGGAATTATTAATATTTGAGCGAAATAATTTGAAGGAAAACCCGGGTGCCAGCAGATCTGCTGAATTACCGGTTGTTATAAAAATACCTTTGCTTGTTGCAGCAATAATTGAATTATTATCCGATAATACCGACCAGCAGGCCGAATTGATTCCGGTTATGGCTGCATATTTTTTTTGAGTGTCGTCATAATGATACAACCCTTTATCGGTAGCAAAACAGATATTCCCATTATGGCGCAGAATCTGATTAACGGCTCCGTCAATTCCTCGCTTGCTGTCAAAGAAAGAGAGACACGAAGGAATCTCAATACGAGAGATACCATTATCAAGTGCTAACCATAGGACATCCCGACTGTCAATAAATAAGGCCCTGATATAATCGTTCTGGATTCCCTGATCTATTTTTTGTTTTAAAGTACCATCGGGATAAAAGATTGCCAGACCACCGCGTTCGGTACCCAGACAGATGGTGCCATCTTTAAGTAAAGTGGCACAGGAGATACTATTTTGCTGCAAAAATTTATCATCAGAGGTGCGAAAATTGGAAATACCATTTTGATCCAATAACAAGAGGCCATTTATACCTGTAGCGATAAGTTCTTTGTCTGCCCCATACGGCACCATTCCTTTGATAACGATAGCCTCCGAAAATTGATTTCCGGTTACAACCTTAATCTTCTGGTTGTTTTGAAGATATTGTAATCCATTTCCTTTATCGAAGAAAAAAAGTTTATCATTTACATAATATGCTGCATTAATGGATCCTTCGCCCTTTATGGTCTTGAATGAACCGTTATTCCAGATTAAAATGGAGCTATCGGTAACGAAATATACCCCTGTTTTAGTAGCCAGAATTGTAATAATGTATTTAAAATTACGATCCTCCTGATTTAATGCATCGTCCAAACTTGAAAAAAGCAATTCCCCCTTGGCATCTGGCTTAAGAAATCCTATTTCGCCGGCTGCTCCAACAAAAATGGTTCCGGTAGAATCGATCGCCAGGGAGGTAACCTGTGATATTTTTGATGTTTGAATGGTTCTCCAGGTTTGCCCGTCAAATTCAAGTATTCCGCGGAAATTGGCAAAATACATGATCCCCCGGTTATCCTGAACGGCATCAAAATTCTGAACATGGGCTTTATATTCCGAGGGAGCATAGTTTTTAATATATGGAAAGCCAACATCCTGACTCTGAGCCAACGAACATATCGGAGTCAACATCCAAAACAGAATTACAAGGAGTGTAAAACATGAACTCTTATTTACTTCTTTGCTAATCATCGTTTGAATTATTATGCTGTTTTATTTAAGATTTCAATTACTTCAAGTGTAAAGGCACTATTTTCTGCCATCGCATTAAAAATCAACTCCGGACTTAAAACCAGTATCAGAGAGTCCGTTTCGGCTTTGAGCCGGGTATTCACATAACCGTCATTTACGATTCCCCAATAAAATTGATCCTCAATTAACTCTCTTTTTCTTTGATTGTCGGAGAATTCGGAAAGTTTACCTGACAAAACCATCAGAATTGAATCCTGTGAACGTTCTCCAGGATCAAGTTCTTCACCAGCCTGAAGCAGAATATCGGAAGCATTTTCAATTATTCTGCAGATATCCGGGTTAGAGAATGTACTAAACAGCAGGTTTTT
Source organism: Prolixibacteraceae bacterium (assembly GCA_947475715.1). Lineage (GTDB taxonomy): Bacteria > Bacteroidota > Bacteroidia > Bacteroidales > Prolixibacteraceae > JAAFHB01. Next base: position 13,244 of record CANJNY010000012.1, on the reverse strand, counting down.
TTTCACCCGGTTTACCTTTTCGGCAAGTGAGAACCGGAGAGTTTCTTTACCATTTTCAATGGTATATTTCTGAATAAAACTCAATTTATCCTTACCCAATTTAGGAAAAACAACCTTAAATCGTTCGGAATTTTGTTGTTTAAGCACTGTCATAGCGTTCTGCATGATAAATGGATCGGGATTCAGCAGATTGGAAAGGAAAACAGTTTCATTGCCCGGAAAATCTTTCAGATAAAAAATTGCACAAGCTTTTGTCCAGCGGTTTATTTTCAGAAAGTCTTTATTGATAATATCTTTAAGCCGATCAGCAACAGTCATTTTTTGTTGCGGATATTTATCTTTGAAAAGCCTCAGGCTATCCTCAACGGATAAATCTTCGAGAAGCGGAAGAAATATCTCTTTGATCTCGGTGGAGACAGTTAGATCAAGCATTTCTGCGGCATAAGCCATGGATTCATGTGTGCCCGATTGAAAGCTATCCTTAATAAAGTTGATCGTTTTTGCATCATATAACATCGAAAGCAACAGAAATACATTCTCCTTTTTCTGGATCAATTCATACTGTAATGCCTCAAATAATAATGGCATCTCGCTCTCTTTTTCGATATCCAGCGTAGCGGCCATTACCCAGACAGTGATTGCAATTTCCTCATCAATAGTCTCCTTAATCCGGCTTACCTCCATAATTCGGGCCCGGTATTCTAATCGGCTTAGGGCTTTAAATACTTGATTTCGAATTGCCTCATCGGGATAATGGATATGAGAACGAAGGAAATTTAACGACTTCTCACAACTGATGCTTGAAAAAATGGAAATGATTTTAAGTCTCATATCCTTAGTCGTTGTATTCTTATCGAACCAGATATCAAGCTCAGATAAGATTGGTTCCCCGATCATCTTAATGGCAGTAATTGCCTGGGATGAATAATTGGGGTGAGAGAGGTTTTGGATAACATAGTTCCATAATTCCCGTTTTCCGATCTGACCGGCACTGTAAATGGCTGCTTTACGGGTTTCGGGGTTTTCGTCCTGCAACAGTGCAAGCATAATTTTATGGATTTTATAACTGCTAAAGTAAGCCAGAATATGAGCAGCCAGAGTCCTTTGTTTAGCTTCAGTAGATTGCGACAAAAACAGCAAAGTTTCAAAATCATTACTCTTAACCTGTCGCAAAACAGACAATGTATGGTCAAATAACTCTTTATGAATCGTATCGGGATTGGCAAGTAACTGATTCTGTACGACCTGTTCTGCAGACAGTAATCTTCTGCGCTTTATTTGTTCAAGGATTTTTTCCTGATTGATTAATGTTGGAAATGCCAATATCTGTTGCAGGAACCGGGTCATTTTCTGAGGATCTATATTAACCATTATATTCATGATCAGGCTAATATTGGCATCCTTTTTCTCCTCCGTAATTTTGCTCAGTACTGACAAATTAGAACCTATATAATTGCCATCCGTTGAATGATTTTTATCTTTTAAGGTAAGTATTTTGCTCAGCGAGTTTCGGTATTCATGGTACATACTCAGGCTAATCTTAACCCATATTCCAAGAATAATGATGAAAAGGATATTAAAATAGACCAGATTGACCTCCCTTATCTGAGAGAAAATCAGAACAACAGCTCCGGCAAGTGCAAAGCCTAATCCTTTACCCATCCCTTCAATCATACTTTGAGAATTCAGCCGATCTTCTGCAGGGAGTGGCTGGTACAATATCTGAAATGAAGGGTCGTAAAGAGCACTCCGTAATACCCTGTCGAACATTTTTGTAAGCGCTATAAATGAGAAGAACAGTCCGGTAGTTCCATATAATATTCCCGATGAGATTGCAAGGAAAACACACCCTGCAAGGACGATGGGCAAAATCGGAAGCGCCACTTTTAACCCATATTTAAGGAGTAATCTACCTGAAAGGAATGATTTAAGGACAAACTCAGCCACGGCTGTAGCTGCGAGGAAGATACTCAGGAAGCTTGCCAGTACCTCCTGATTGTTATATTCCAGTTTAATCTGATGTAAAAAGGAGAAGTCTGCAAAACACATTCCAAACATGGGCAGGATTGCCATCAGAATAAGTATTTTAATATATTTATCCTTAAACACCCTTTTAAAAGAGGTCTTCTGTTTATGACCCTCGATTGACTCCTTTACATTTAATGTTGTTTTAAATCTCCTGAAAATATAGATCATCAGAAAAAGGCATATTCCCAATCCCAGGAGGGAAATATAGAGTAAATCGGAAGTCTTAATAAAATGCAGGGCAAATGGGATTAATAAAAAGCCAATGATATCGGAAATTACCTCACCCGAACTGATTAGGCCAAAAATCCGTTTCCCCTGACGCAGGTCGAATATTTTGGTTGCCAAACCCCAGAAGCCGATAACAGATATGAATATAAATACACGAATCCATGCAAACATTAGAAATATCAGCCATTTGCCATTGAAATAATGAATTCCGGCCACAAAGGTGATCACCGCAATTAGAAGGATAACAATACCCAGAAGAGAAAGCGCCTGAAAATTTACTCTCCGTTCAGTTCGTGCATAGACTATCCATGCCAGATAACTCAAAATACCTCCGCAGATATAAGCGTAAGGCAACATGGAACTCTCAAAATTCACAACAAACATTGAGGTTGCGGAGGTATAAAAAAATGCAATTACAGCTCCCATAACAAAGGAATAGAGTAACAGCAGGATAATGGCTGTCTCTTCTCCTTTCCTGATATTAAGGGCATTTCGAAATGCGTTTTTCATTGATCAGATTTACTATTGGGTATATAACATTTTAACGGGTAATGCAAAAAACTGAGGTTTATCCCCTTTAAAATCTTTAGTGATAATGGCCGCAATTTTAAATTCAGAGTTATGATATACAGACTTAATGGTCTCAACATCATCATAATTTATGAGTAAATAGTCAATTCCCTCGACATTTTCTTCAATATAAGTATTTACTTTATTCAGATCGATTCGGTTTCTGAGTAATGATTCTGGTGTTAATGGAAGGCTAAATTCAAAACTAAGCCCTAATGAATCGAGATTATAGTAAAATTTGTCAATCAGCCACCCCACCTGATTCACATGAATATGAAGACTTGCAAGGTTATCGATGCTGATCAGACCAATTTTCAGTTGGGCTCCACGTTCCATGGCCAGCAGACAGGAATAAACGGTAAGCAGTTTAGCCAGTCCTTTCCCTTTGAGTGTTTCATCAATTCCCAGGCGAAGGGAATAGGAGATTTTCCACTTTTTTTCATACCCAACCTCAAAAAGGCAACCTAACATTTTGTTTTGAGAATCTTCGACAATTATGCCATGGCCATATTCAATAAATCGAAAAAGGTCGTATTTACTGACATCATCAATATATTCCTTATTAAATCGGGATATAATAAAGTCATACACCGGTTCGATATCTGATAAATTTGCCAATCTCAGGCTTAACCCATAACTATTAATCGTTTCCTTAATTTTTTCCTTATACACCTTAATAAAGGCGTGATTATCAAGAAGGAGAATACTTTTCTCCCATTCATTTAGCTTTTGACAAATACTTTTAGGCTTAGTGAATATATATCCAGCTCCAATCTCTGCCATTGTCATTTCCCTAGAACTCATAAATAAATCTGATTAAAAAATTCCGTCCACGCTGTGGTGTACGATAGGAATAAAAGCCGCCGTCTGCTGATCTGATTCCCGGATCGGAATATTGTTTGTCCAATAAATTATTAACAATCAGTTGTGCATTAAATCCGGGTAGAATCTCCTTATACATAACCGTGCCATTTAATAACATAAAGGCCGGGAAGTTACCTGGATTCGCACTAACAGAGGTTCCAGCCCCTACAGGCCTCTTGCCCACATAATTCATTCTCAGGTTCAAATTAAGATGATTGAAATAGGTTGCATTAACCCCTGTATTAAAATGAAAATCAGCAATATCACCAATGCGTTGATAGGTATTTGTCAACACTCCGCTTTTCAGCACATTATTCCGGGGATTGGTATAGGTGAAATTCGCATAGAACGCATATTGATTTAATTTGATTGTCAGATTCGATTGTAGCCCCTGAATTTTAAGGGCGCCAATCGCCTGATTCTGTCCTGTTGAAGTTCCACCAGGCAATTTTACAATTCCTGTTCCTACTACCCCATTAAACTGAGAATTATAATAGACCAGATCGGCATATATGTTTTTGGTAAAACGGTATGCTACGCTTAAATCGATATTTGAAACTTTCTCAGGAGTCAGATTTGGATTATTTACTTTTCTTGCTGTATTTGTTGAAAATTTGGTCCAGTTTGATGCATTCTGAAAAGCACTTGCATAAACAGCCTTAAAGATAAATTTACCAGGGGTCACCACTAAAGCGACTCGTGGATTGAACTGTGAACCGAAACCTCCTGTAACCCGGATTTTATTATAATCATAACGTCCGCCAACAGTAAATTTGTAAATATCTTTAAACTTCAAAGTCCCTTGTGCATAGGCACCCAGATCATAAATAGAGAAATCATTCCCCCCCCGAATCGCATCACCGGAGCTTCTGCCTATTTCAATAACACTGCCCGGATTTAAAAGGGCATTTGGAACTTTATCGGGCGCGACAAGATCGTTTCCAATATAGGTGGCAGTTCGGTAATCCCCTTGAATTGAACTATTTCTAACTTCCATTCCACTTACTATATTAAGTAGAGAATTAGGGTTATAGGTCATTTTAAATTCATTCCGAAATTGCCTTGAAATCTGATAATAGTACTCAGTTACCCAGAAGGGACTTGCATTTGCAGCTAAATCGGCACTTCCAAACGAACCATTCGAATAATTAAGCAGATAAACAGCCTTCGAATTATCGGCAACTTCAGTAATCCTGTACTCTGAAAAGTTCATCAGGTTAACTTTATCAGAAACATTATTATCATATTTCATATAGAAAAATGATTGCTTAGGGCCCCAGGTACTGCCGTTATTTGAGCCTGCCTCATTGTTATCGTTATAGTAATTAGTACCTCCAGACTGGGTTTTCCAGAATTCATACCCCATCTGGAGATTCTTCATCTTTATTTTGCCGTTAAAATACCAATGATCTGAGATGTTTGAATACTTGAGTGAGTTTCCATTTAATTTTTCGCTAAGTGCGGCCTTATCAAAATTTCTGGCAGCATTAGCCCCTGCTTCAGTTAATCCGACTGAAACGGTATCCCCATTCTGATCTCTGTTAATCGTAAAGTAAGGATTATCAGCAGCAATATGATTTGTTTTTACAAATCCTGCAGCACCTGAATTCACGCTTAAAAATGATGCATAATCCGTTGAATTGTAATCAGCGGGATCATAATTAAACTCAGGATAACCCGAAAGGTTTTGTTCAGATGAAGAGAATCGTTTAATTGTTGTGGAAAAAGAGACATTATTCTTTTTGGCAGCAACGGTCATATCCAAATATTTCGTATTGAAACTACCCAGGCCAGTATTCACTTTTACTCCCACATTCTTTTTGCCGGCCAGTTGATCGGGATCTCTGGTAATCACATTCACCACCCCCACAAGTGCATTTGCCCCGTACATCGTGGAGGCAGGGCCATAGAGAACCTCTACCCTTTCGACATTTGACACGGGAAATTGTCTGGACCAATAGGAGATATTTGACCACAAATCATTTTCCTCAACTCCGTCAACCAGGAAAAGTGTTCGGTCCGTATTATTAGAGCGGTAACCTCTCTGGTAAATATTTGAGTAGGTTGGCCCAAAGGTGCGAGAAACATCAAACCCTGGCAGGTCACTAAAAACCTGTTCGAGATCAATATATCCCCGGTTCATAATATCTTCGCGGGAGATAACCAACACGGTGGCAGGTGCTTCGTATAAATTCTCAGCCCGTTTGGATACCGATATAATCTGAATGCTCGATCCTGCTTGTTTGATATCATTAATGATCTTTTCAAATTTGGGCGGGCCAAAAAGCTCGGCATCAAAATCAGGTTTTAACTTAATCAGTTTATTCGCAAAGGAAATAGCCACATTCGTAGAATCAATGGCCAGATTGGAAACCGACATTAGCCGGTAAGCCTGTATCAGCTGTTTTGATGAAAATCCATTCTCCATACAAGGCTGAAGCATCTTTTGTACCTCACTAAATAATCCGATATCATATTTCTTTTGCGCTTCATTAAGCACATTATCATCACATTCCTGACTCCTGGACTGGAGTGAGATAAACATAGCAATAAATAAAAATAGAATACCGTAATGGCTGCTCCCTTTAGTCTTAGTCATTACTTAACAGTTTTATATTGAGGGCAAAGCTCCTGGTAGATGATATCCTTACCTACAAAAGTTGTCCACTCATTTTTGGTTAAATTCCGGTTTACCTTCGAACAGATCTTTGATGCCAGCAGGTCGCTGTTTATATCAAATATCCGGATTGTTTTGTCATTACTGGCCGATACCAGCTGATTCCCATCTGAAGTAAAAAGAGCATCCATAACCCATGAATCGTGCCCTGTAACCATAAGTGGATTTTGCTTCGGCTCTTCAGGATTCCATATCCTGATGGTATTGTCGTAACTTGAGCTCACAAAAGATTTATTATCCGGGCTAAACCGAACGGATGTAATCGCTGAACGATGATCCTGAAATTCCAACGGACTTTTATTCAGGTCTGAGAGATTCAATAAACTGATCATCCCCGTGTTATCCCCGACAAGCAATAATTCTCCATTATTATTAAGAGATATTGCCATAAGTTGTTTTTTCGTATTAAACAGCGTTGCATTCTGCTTAAAATCTGAAACCTCAAACAGTTTCACAATTCCATTCTGATCACCAAAAGCAATTTTTTTCCCATCTCCCGAAATCGACAAATCCTTTACCGGGGAATCCATTTGGAAAGAAAATATTGGCTGAATAAAATTGTTTAAATCCCATATTTTGCAGAATCCGTCAGCTCCAATAGTGGCGATCTTACTTTCTGAAATAAATCTGATCTTATTTATTATTCCGGTATGGGCTACAACACTTTGGGGCAGGCTCCCTTTATCGGCATTTTTCCAATAAAGAATTGTCCCATCGGCAGTTCCAGCTGCTATCCCCTGTTGTTCCGCAGCCAGAGATCGTATTCCACTCGATGCAAGTTGATTGGTATTTAGGATTCCTGGTTTTTCACGGGGGGTGATTAATGACCAAACCAATACACGTCCGTCGTCACTGCCTGAGAAAAGCCGTTTCCCATCTTTTGATAAAGCCACTCCCCTGACGGCATCCTTGTGCCCGCGAAGAACCAATTTATCAACTCCTGCATTTGAAAGGGCATTATAGATGTCCGGATCATCCTTCCTTCCTCCATTCTCCTGGTTAAAAATATAGGCATGACCTGCCAAAAGAGCGGATAATACAGGATTTGATGTTACCACACGTTGTGATTGAATAGCCATTGAACGTGCAATAGCCAGAAGTCGTAACCGCTGGGTCTTTATTTCCGACTTAACGGCCCGATCGGCAGATTTTTCGGCCCTTCGTGCGGAGGTATCTGCAAGCACTTTGGCTGCTTTGGCAACAATTTCACTTCGTTTAGCCCGTTGTGCCGCTGAGTCTGCCTGAACTTTGGCTGCTTTAGCTGCCATCTCACTTTTCTGAGCAGAATCCTGCTGGGCAACAGCAAATAGTCTTTGCTCTTCGGTGATTAACTTTTGTTGTTCCGCAATCTTCTGCTGCTGTTCGGCAATTCTTTTTTGCGCTACAGCCTCTTTACGTTGTATCTCTGCCCTTTTATTTTCACTCTCCAGCTCAACCCCTTTTTCTACGATAATCTTACTGCTGGCATCGACTTTTAATTTTGAATCTACCGAAATAATCAGAAAGAGAATAGAAATAATCGAGGCAATACTTAAGAAAACTACTATTTTCCGGGTCCTGCTTAACTCTCGTTTTTGAGCATTTTCCTTTTTTTTGATTTCGAAGTCATATTCCTTCTTACTATAATCGAGAAAATCGATCGCCCGTTCAAAACCGGGATCATACCGTTCACCCCAAAAAGGTGTTGGTTTATTCTTCTGTTTCCATTTAACCCCAATCTCCAGTTCAGGATTTGTCCATAACCCCGATTTACCCTGCTGGTATAACTCTGACGATCGGGATAAACGCAAATACAATTCCGCCGATTTGGTCTCCTCATCGACCCACTCCCGAAGTCTCTCCCATACACGCATGATACTCTCGTGCGAGATATCAATCATTGTTTGAGGTTGGATAGGAATATAATGGGGAGGCATCAGGAATGCTCTTCCCGGGGCCCTGAATTGTTCAATAATTTCAAGCAAATCGCTCTCCGAACAATTGATAGTCTTCTGAATATCGCTAAACGTGGTGGGTCTTCTGATACCCCTGTTCTCTGCCCCTAAATCTGTAAGCGCTTTAAATAACCGCTCGGTATCTTTTTTTAGCTCCTCTTTATTGAGTTGATTAAAGATCTCTTCAGCATGCAATGAAAGCGCCGAATTGATTGTCCCAACAGCTTCATAATGGAGCAGATCCAATGGCTGATCACCGATCCGGTTGATATTCCAGTAATCCCATGCCCGCATTAAGGCATGCTGCATTACAGGTAACTGATCCGTTTTGTCTCCCAAATCGGCAATCAGCCGTTTAACCAATTCAGGTGAAATAGTATCCCCATTAACCTTTACCGGTTTTACAATGGCATCGTGAAGGGATTGAGAATTCATTCGTGGAACCAGAAAATGCCCCTTATTAATCGCCTCTGTAAGGCCGGGTATTTCGGTACAAGGATCCAGGAAATCGGATCTCATCGTCAACATGATATAGATAGGAGCCTCAAAATTATTTTGATTCACCAGATCAAGAAACAAATTGACAAAAAAGATGGTTGCCTCCTTTTCTGCCTCATAATTCAGATGTTTTTGGTATCTGAATGTCTCCTCAAACTGGTCAATTACGATAAGCCATGGATTTGATCCCAGCTCCTTATGAACTTTCGAAATCGGATTGGCATCGTTACGCAACAACTGATCAATATCTTCAGCCTTTACTAAGGCACTCCCTTTTGATTTGGCTTTTCGGTTTAAAAGCTGAGTATATTGAGTAGCAAAAGAGCGTATAGGATTATCCCCCGGTTTAAAAACGGTAATATCCCAGTCATTTTGGTTATTAATCTCACTCCTCAGAATAGTCGGAATAACACCTGCCCTGATAAGAGACGATTTACCACTTCCTGAAGAGCCTATTACAGCTAAGAAATGGGTATCATGCAGTACCGACACAATATTCGCTATCTGATTCTCGCGTCCAAAAAATAAGTGGCTCTCCTCCGTTTCAAAACTTCGGATACCGGGAAAAGGATTAACGTGCGGTTTTAGTTGGGCCATTATAGTAACTGATTCAATAAATTTATGCCTTACAAATTACATAACCTAAAGAGTTGCGAATTTGTTCAAAAAAAAATTACAATTTTAAAGAAACCATAAATTCATCATGCGAGTTAGTCGGCCGGTAAGCTTTTGCATAACCAAAAGAGAGGGTCGACTTAAGCAAAGAGAAGATAACAATCTCAATATCTACCTGACTTCCAGCAGAATAATAATTAAGCTGTTTGATTTGTGGTTGATTATAATTCAGATTCGTGGCCATTCCCATTCCGAAAATTGTCATTCGGGCGTAGGTAGAATAAAGTCCTTTAAAACCTAATTTCCGAAACCGGACCGGTGTTAAATTTAGCTCCATCGATACCTTTCCGTAATTCAGGGCCGAAATTTCATCAATTTTCATCCCGGGGAAGCTCGCCATATTGCGATATTGCTGTGATGATCGATAGTCCAGGTAGTTATTCCCAAATCCACCAAAGTAAAAATAGGAATTTGATTTATCCGATTCACCAAACGATTGCCCGAGCGATGTGCGGAACCATAACGAAGAGTTTTTCGCCGGTAATAGAAAGCCAAAGTCAAAATTGTTAATTAATTGTGGGTAAAACGTTTTTCCTGCCAAACTGCTGTATCCATATACATTCCAGTTGTAACCCTGCTCCGGTTCAATGGCTCCCAGCGATTTCCGAAGATAACTCTTGTGATAGTTGATTGTTCCCATAAAGAGATTTCTGTAATCAGAGGCAATATTCTGATAATTGGGAAGAGTTTCCAAATCTCCATATACCGTTAGTTTTGCATAAAAATCAGTTTTTTTGGGTGAGAAACGGTTAATGAGTTTATAATATTTGGTCGAAAACGAGTAACCGGCTCTTGCAAATTTAGTTGGGCCAAAAAGATCGTAGAAATCGGCATAATTATAATTTCCTGTAAATGTCCAGTTAACGTAATTATACTCTGCCGAAAGATGGGGGATCTGCTTGCTTGGTAACGTATCGGCAGGGGTGAATGACATTTTTAAATTCAGTGAATTAAGCCCCATCGGATCCATAAACTGGAAACGATACCCTGTTGCGACCTGTCCTTTGTACCCCTGGATAATCGGGTATGCTCCTGCCAGCTTAAGTTCCCTGAGAGGCGAAAACTCTTTTTCAACAACCTTTACCGAATCAAGGTTGATTTTGAGTGGTGAAGGGAGGATCCAGTTTTTAACCTCGGGAAACTTTTCAACGATCTTCTGACCCAGATAAGTAATCGGTTTTGCATCAGTGAGGGTGTCTATTTTCATCATACAGGGGACCATCCCATCATGGTCATAATTAAAAACAACCATCGAATCGGCAGAAACAGGGAGCGGACGAAAAAACCCTGTTACGGAATTGGTTAATAGCTGGGCGTTCAGCGTTTCAAGTGAAATACGAAATACATTGGAGACGCCGGTATAATAAGAGGTTCCATAAAGATATTTGCTGTCGGGTGAAAAAACGAAATTGGAAGCCGGATTATCCTCAAATTCATAGATATCTTTATGATCTGTTTTACCGGCCATCAGATCTGCGATTTGATATACGACCAATTTCTGACTTCCGGTAACATCCGAAAGAGTGGCTGAAATAAGGGTTCCATCGGGTGAAATATCCAGATCAGAAAGATCCTGTCCGAACGGCAGCATCATAATGGTCTTTATGGTGTTATACGGAGGCATTAACCTCACAAGACTGTTACGTCCGCTTACGCTATGAATACCCCATAATGTGTGTCCCCTGGAATCAAAAACCAAGTTGCCACATCGTGCAATATCAATAAGTTCTTTTGTTGCCCCTGTTTTTAGATCAACAGACTGAAGGCCGCGCCAGTCTTTATTTTTGGTGGATGTAAATATCGTTTCCGTTGAATGGTCATAGGCCAGGTTGGTTACAAAAAACAAACTGGGAGTTTCAACCGGTGCTATTTTGCTTATCTTCCCGGAAACCATATCAATAGTTGCAATGCTAGCTAGTTTTCCGGGATAATTAACGGCGACCAGGAGCTTTTTTGATTCCGGATCATAATATTGCCTGGAAACTGAACCCAGTGTTTTAGTGGTAATTTTACGGAAAGCTGTGACCGGGGATTTCCGGATCTGGTTCAAATTCTCCTGCTGAAATTTATGCTCAAAGGCAATCCATTTATCCCACTCTTCGTGCACCGGCACACCATAGACCTGTTTAAACTGAGCAGCGTAAAAGCGTTTGCTGGAATCGCTCCTGGAATAGAATGCTTTTAGTTTTTCAATTCCATACTCATGGGCCAGATAGCTTACGAAACGGGTGCCATAAAGATATGAATTGACCCCAACCTGAAAATCGATTGTGGTCCCTTCCGTTTCAAGGCCAATAACATTGTAAAAAAAGGCACTGTCGTGCACCATGGTACGAAACACCATTTCGTCGTACCCCCCCATTACACGCCCAACGCCTCCCGACATCCAGGTCTCCATAAAAGTAGCAATTCCCTCATGATACCATCGCGGAGAAAACCACCGTGGGGTAGTGAAATAACTGTAAACCATCGAAATCGGATCACTGTTATCGGTTAAAATTTTTCCGCCCAAAAGCGAACGAAAAAGGTTATCAGACTTCGATGATTTGTCGCTAATCACCTGATGAGTTAGCTCATGACTCATCACCCATTGCAACCGTTCGTTGGATGGTATTACTGAAAAGGTATAATCATAGGGAGCTACCGCGATATTCAGCAGATTCCAGGGAACCACACTTGTTGATCCGGCTCCTACATCGGTGAAGTCATTAAAGAGCATGTTTGTCTTCCCTGAGGGGAGGTATCCCCAGAATTTCTCATGAAACGCAAAAGCATTCTCAAATGACCTCACCGTATGTGGAATCAGATAGGAAAGATTGGGATCCATAAAAACCACCTTGGCATTCGAAGTCTCAAATTTCTCCAACTTAATCCCCCCTTGTGCTGAGACCACCTTGGAGTTAGAGAACAAAAAAAGAGCGAAAAGAAAAAATAGCGAGGAACTGTTGCGAAACACAAGTTTATATATCTTCATTAGTTTTGGATTTTTTTCCAGATGGGTCAAAATTAAGTTCCCCAATAATATCGTATTAAGCCTCAAGAATATCATCCGATTGTGGTATCCCGGGTGAAAATCAGGACCGATCAACAAATAAGGAAAATATTTCAGACCATGTTAATCTCACTAACCGTTTACAGTAATGTGGGCTCCCTGGTCGTCGGACCTCCCTCTAAAGTTCCCATTGAACCGATAGATCCCATTGAACCGATAGGTCCCATTGAGCCCAATGAACCGCCGTGACCTATAATCAAACCTAATGAACCACTGAAACCTGCTGATTGATTAGGACTTAGTGAACCATCTGCTTCTTTAGTATTCTTCAGGTCAATACGCTCACAGAATTGAATAACTTCATTCGGAGAATATTTTGGAATTAACACCTCGGCCTTTCCACTACTCAATTTAGCGACAAATGTAACCGAACTGCCGTCGGATGCTTCCCTGGTATAATCGCCTTCGCCGGAAGTACTAAATTTCATGGTTTGATTATTATAAAGCAATATTTTACTCTTTGAGGAACCTGCTTTTGACTTACCGGCAATTTCAGATCCAACGAAGATTTCCTGGATCTGATTAGGATCTTCGTCTTTTGAAATAACAGAGCTTAGGAGAATATTTATGGCTTCATTGCTGTTCGTTACAGCAGCAAGCTGTATTGCTCTGATAAGAAACTGGTTGTACGTCGATTTAAGCTGCCTGATCTCCTTATCGTTGGGATTGATTACAAGGAGATTGTCGGTGAATTTGATCATGCTTTCCACCCCTTGCG
>CANJNY010000011.1 GCA_947475715.1 Prolixibacteraceae bacterium | reverse complement strand
CTTATCAATAATGGCGCTGCATCCATCACCGGTTCGGGAGGTTTAACCCTGGCCGGTACTGCATCCCAGAATATTGCCCCTTTCACAACAACCGGAACAGTAACGCTGGCCAAAACGGGCGGAACTGCTACCTTAACGGGTAGTCTGTCCGCAGGAAGTTTGACCATAAATGGCACAGGCGGCACACTTGATCTTGGCACCCTTACGCATGACATCACAGGTAACTGGACGATGACTTCCGGTACCTTATTAGCAGGTAACAGCACCTTAAATATTGGTGGTAATGGTAGTTCTACGGGTGGCACCTTTACGGCAGGCACCGGCACCGCTATTGGTGTTGGAACGGGTACGGTTAATTATAACGCAAGCGGAAATCAAACCATTGCCAATGTTACTTACCATAACCTGGCATTTTCCGGAAGTGGGGCAAAGACATTCCCGGCTGCAATAGCTATTTCAAATGATGTGACGATTAACTCGCCTGCCACTGCAGATTTGAGTACCTTTAGATCGACTGCTGCTTCGTTACATTTTGGCGGAGCTTTACAGACTACCGACCTTAGTTATGGATCAACTGCTGCTACAAGTGCAAACGTTCAAGATACTAACTTCGGCACTACTGCAGTCGGTGTTCTGGCTGTAGGTACTGTCTGTACTCCTGGTACATGGACAGGGGCAACCGATACCAACTGGAATACAGCTTCGAACTGGAGCTGTTTGCCAATTCCTGATGCCACGGTGGATGTTACCATTGCTACTTCTTCTAATTATCCGGTCATCACGGCTGCCACAGCCTGTAAGTCTATTACCTTTACCGGATCCGGAACACTTACCAATAACAGCACCCTTAATGTCAATGGGACCTGGACCAATAATGGCCTCTTAACAACTGTTGACGGAACCGTAGTATTAAATGGTACGACTCAGGCTATAGCGGGGTCGGCCACCACATTCAATAACCTTACTCTTGCGGGGTCAGGTGTAAAAACATTTACCACTGCACCAACTATTAATGGCACCCTTTCGATGGAAGGTACTGCCACTGCGGCGGGATCATCTCCAACTTATGCCGGTACGGCAACATTGCAATACAATGGTTCGGCGGCACAGACAACGGGAAGTGAGTTTCCTGCCACATTCCCCGCAGCAGTCGGGGTGATTATTGCCAATACCAGTGGTGTAACCCTTGGCGGAGCCAAGGTTATTAATGCACCGGTTACAATTAATGCAAGTACAACTTTAAACACGGGTAATTTCTCCACAACTTTTGGAGATAATCTGTTGAACAACGGGACCTTTACGGCCGGAAGTTCTCCGATTATAATTAATGGTTCCGGAACACAAAGTATTCCGGTTTTCACAACTACGGGTGCTGTCACGATAAGTGGAACAGGAACACAGTCTCTTGCAGGATTTAGTTCCGGTGCAGTCTCGATGACCAAAACGGGTGGAACAGCAACCCTTACCGGGAATGTCAATGGCGCCGCTCTTACCATAAACGGTGGTGGCGGAACACTTAATTTTGGAGCTGGAACCCATACCTTTACCGGTATTATCACCCTCACGGCGGGAACATTAAACGCAGGTTCAAGTATTCTTAACGAAAACGCTGTAAGCCCAACGGCGTGGAATGGAACGGGATCTCTGTTTACAGCAGGAACCGGAACCGTCAATTTTGGCGCCGCCGGAGCACAAACACTTGCCGGAACAGCGACAACCTTCAATAACCTCACCTTCTCTAATTCAGGTATTAAGACTTTAACAACGGCGAATTGCACTGTTAACGGCACCCTTTCGATGGAGGGAACTGCAACCGCTTCGGCCGCTCCGACATACGGTGGAACAGCTATACTGCAATATAACACGATTACTTCCAGAACTGCAGGGGCAGAATGGGCTACTCCTTTTACTGCAACGGGTGGAATTATCATTGGCAATACCGGAACAATTACATCGCCTACTCCGGCCCGGACACTTAACACAACCGTTCCTCTTACGATAAACAGCGGATCAAGTCTTACCCTGGGAGCTGCATTAACGACAACCAGCGGAGTTGTTTCAGTGAACGGCGGAACACTTAATATGTCCACATTCCTCCTTACGCTAGGTGGAAATTTGGTCAATACCGGAACTGTTTCCGGAACAACAGGTGGAGTTACCTTAACAGGAACTGCCGCTCAAAGTATCGGATCCTTCACAACTACAGGAACAGTAACCATAAATAATGCCTCCGGAACTGCAACCTTAACAGGTAATATCAACGGTGGCGCTTTCACAACAACATCGGGGACCCTTGATCTGGGAACCGGATTGACACATACCTTCACAGGGGCATGGACCAGAACTGGCGGTGCCATCACGGCCAATAACAGCACATTAAATATCGGTGGCAGTGTAACCAATGCAGGTGGCACCTTTACAGCTGGAACTGGAACGGTTAATTATAACGGAGCTGCACAAACCATTGCATCAGTTTCGTATTATAACCTTGCCCTTTCCGGAACGCTGGCAAAAACGTTCCCTGCAGCGATTACTGTCACTAATGACCTGACAATTAATACCAATGCCTTGGCTAATCTTGGTGCATTTACGAGCACAACACCAAGTTTACACCGTAGTGCAACCCTTTCGACTACCGGACTCTTCGGAGGAACCGGCTCTCTGACCGGTGGAGCCACAATAGATGCAACTTATTTTGCAGCGGCCACCGGTGTTTTAAATGTGGGAAATTCATGTATCACAAATACCTGGCTGGGTGTTGATACCAACTGGGACAATACGGCCAACTGGTCATGTGGAACAGTCCCTAATGCATCGGTTGATGTATCTATTCCGATTGTAGTATCAGGATTCTATCCGGCAATCGGTTCTGCAGCAGCTTGTAACAACATTACAATTGCCGCAAGCGCTTCGCTTACTATAAATACAACCAATAGTTTAACCGTTAGTGGTAACTGGACAAATAGCGGGACCTTTACTGCAAATTCGGGATTGCTAACTGTAAACGGTAATGTACTTAACAATGCAAGTAGTACCTTCCTTGCCAATAACGGTACACTCTCTTTAAAAGGTAATCTGACCAATTCGGGAACCTTCGCAGCGGGAACAGGATCTGTAATTTTAAATGGTGTAGCACAAACCATTAGCGCACCCACAGCCTATAATAATCTTACCCTGACTGGAACCGGTGCGGTTACCTTTGGTGCCGGAATTACCACGATCAATGGTATTCTTTCGATAGAAAACGGAATCGCAAATACAATCACCGGATCGATAATTTACGGAGCAAATGCGATGATTCAGTACAACACAACCTCACCGCGAACATCTTCATTGGAATGGCCGGGAACTTTCACCAGTTCAGGCGGAGTAATGATTAAAGGGACAGGAACGATCACCCTCGATGGCGCCCGTGTAATCGGGAATGCCGGAAACAGTACAAATGTTCCGTTGCATATTTTCCCCCTTGCTAACCTTGCCACGGCCAATAATGCGGTGACCTTCACCGGTGATTTAACTATTGATGCAACTGGTACCTTTACCGCAGGAAGCGCTCCGATAACCCTTTCGGGTATTACAACTGCAAACAGCATCGCAGGTTTCACAACCACGGGTACAGTAACGATGAGCAAGACTGCGGGTATTGCAACCTTAGCGGGAAATCTGAATGCTGCCAATCTGACAATTAATGGAACCGGCGGAACACTCAACCTTGGAGTTGGACGTTCCCATACAATTAGTGGTGTTTATACCCGTACTAATGGAACTCTTGATGGTGCAACCAGTACTTTAAACTTCACCGGTGCAACACCTGTTAGCGGAACTGGGGGGACCTTTACTGCAAGTTCAGGAACGGTTAATTATTCGGGAGCAGCACAAGCAGTATCAGTCTTAACTTATTATAATCTTACCCTTTCGGGAACAGCTGCCAGCATAAAGACTTTTGCCGGCGGTACAACTGTTGGAAACACACTGGCGATAAATAGTGTTGTTGCCGACCTGGGAGTAAATCAGCATGTTACTACAAATTTAGTTCTTGATAATGGAACGCCAATCACAACTGGGATTTATGGCGGAACAGGTGCAGGAGGCGGAGCGACGGTTGATGCCCATTTCGCGGCAAATTCAGGATATCTGACAGTTAGTTCGGGTGGTTGTATTCCGGGTGCATGGACCGGTGCAATAAATACCGATTGGAATACTGCAGGTAACTGGTGTAATAATACGATACCTACTGCTTCGACGAATGTAACGATCAATTCCGGCGGAAACCAGCCGATTATTGGTACAACTGGAATGGTATGCAACAGTATTACCATTAATTCGGGTGCGACATTAGCGGTCAGCGGGGCTTTCACGTTAACCGTTAGCGGCAACTGGATTAACAATGGTACGTTTACATCGGGAACAGGGACTATTATTTTAAACGGTGCAGCACAAACTATTACCGGGGCCAATGTATTTAATAATCTTACGTTGAGGGGCACCGGGGCAGTAACATTCCCGGCCACAACTATTAATGGAACGCTTTCGGTTGAGAACACCGTTTCAAATACATACAATGGTGTAATAACTTATGGTGCAGCCGGAAAGCTTCAATATACGGCTACCAGAACAGCTTCCACCGAGTGGCCTGCAAGTTTTACAGGAACGGGTGGGGTGGCTATTCAGGGTGGAACGCTGACACTTAATGGCACCAAGACATTGGGAAATAACACGAATGTTCCGTTGAGCATTGTTTCGGGTGCGACGCTGATCACAGCAGGTAACCCGCTTACATTCCATGGTGATTTCACCAATGCAGGTACATTCACCGGTGGTGCTTCTGCGATAACCATTGCAGGAACTACGGCCGCACAAAATATTGCCGGGTTTACAACCACCGGATTGGTGTCGATGACCAAGACGGGTGGAACAGCGACTCTCTTAGGCGCTGTTTCGGGTGCTGGTCTTACCATTGCGGGAACCGGTGGCACGCTGAATCTGGGCGCTTCACTTTCGCATACCTTTACCGGAGCGGTCACCCTTACCGGTGGAACACTGAACGGCGGAACGCTGACTACGCTTAATCTAACCGGAGCCGGATCTGTCTGGGCCGGAACGGGTTCAAACTTTACCTGTGGAACGGGAACGGTGGTTCTTAGCGGATTGGCGCAAACGCTTACCGTGGGTTCGACCTTTAATAATTTGACCTTAACCGGAACCGCAGCGGTGAAGACCTTTAGTGCAGCCTCTACGGTCAACGGTATCCTTTCGATGGAAGGTACTGCAACCACAACCGGCACTACTCTGGCTTATGGTTCTGCAGCAACGCTTCAATACCAGGGATCTGCAGCCCAGACTACGGGTGCTGAGTTCCCTGCAACCTTCGGTGGTTCAGGCGGGGTTATCATTAACAATAGCTTTGGTGTCACGTTGACCACTCCAAATAAAGTGGTTACGGGTCCATTGGCTTTAACTGCCGGTATTTTAAGCACATCAGCCTTCTCGATTACCGCAAATGGTGCAATAACCCGTGGTACAGGATGGGTTTATGGTGCATTGGCACTTACGTTCCCTACGGGTGCATCAACAAAAACATTCGCTATCGGAGATGCTACCAACTATATTCCTCAAACGGTCACCTTTACGGGTACCGGTGTTACCACTTCAGGAACGTTATCTGCCGCAACTTCAGCAGGCAAGATGGCAAACTATTTAGGTTCAGGTCTGGATCTAATTCATTATGTCAATCGTTCCTGGGTATTTACGGCTAACGGACTTGTGGCGAGTCCTAGCAGTGCGACAATTAATCTGAGCTGGCTGGCTGGTGATGTTACCAGTGGAGCAAATACAGCTAAATTCAATGTAGCTGAATATGTTGGGACTGCGTGGACAGCTCCGGGTATTAATAACCGGCTTGCAACCTCCATTGATGCTCAAAGTATAACCACTTTTGGAAGTTTTGCTGTTGGCGAAATTACAGGTTCTCAAGGCAGTGGTATTATTACTGTATTAGGACCTGGTACATTTACAGTTCCTCAGGGAATAAACACGATGGATGTTTATTTATGGGGTGGCGGTGGTGCCGGTGGTGGACGTCTTGCCAATAATTTCTACGCCGGTGGTGGTGGCGGAGGCGGTGGCTTCCAAAAGGCGACCATTGCAGTTACAGGAGGTCAGGTATATAATTACTACGTAGGGAAAGGTGGTGCCGGAAATTCGACAAGGGCTGGTATCGCCGGAGACAGTACAATATTTTCAGGGTATGGTATTACGGTTAAGGCTTCTGCCGGTAAAGGGGGAGGTTTGGGTACCATACCAACAAAAACAGGAAAAGGTGGAGCCGGTGGTACAGGATCTTACACGGGAGCTGTAACGCTGCCAATTCCCCATACAGGTGGCTTGGGCGGGCAGGATTTAACTCCAACACCTCCTGCAACACATGATGGTCGTGGTACGGCCACCGGTCAGGGTCATGGCGCCGGTGGTGGCGGTGGCGCCGGAGATGCCGGAGATGGTGGCGCCGGATTAGGTGGTGCTGTCCCTACCGGAGGCGGTGGTGGTGCAGGAACCATTGTTGGATATGCCGGTGGCGGTGGATCTGGATCGCTTAACGGTACAACTCCCGGAGGATCGGGTACGACTCCCGGTGGCGGCGGTGGCGGTGTGAGCGATATTTTGTATGCTTATTCGCAAAACGGAGGTACCGGAGGCGATGGTCAGATTGCTATTGTATGGGATTGTACAACTGCTGATGTTACCGGCCTTGCAATTACAACACCTTCTTTAACGGTATGTTCAGGCGACCCTGCAACAGTTGGGATCAGCTCAATTTTAACTACCGGAAACTATACAATAACTTATTCGATAACTGACGGAGTTACCACCAATACCAATGTGGTACCGCTGATTATTGATAATGCAAACGGAGTGGGGACAGGCCATTTTAGTACGGTAGCGATACCTTTTGTGGGATCTACTACCCTGACTATTGCCAAGGTAGCCTGTTCGACTACAAATACCGGAATTACTGCCAATATCATTGTAAATCCGGCTCCGGTTCCAACATTTACCACTGCTCCTCCTGCAGCAGTTTGTCCGAATACCAATGTTATTTATACCACACAATCCGGTCAATCAGCTTATGTCTGGACAATTCCGGGACTTGCCGGAACTGATTACACCGTTGTAAGTGGCGGGTCTTCAACAGATAATTCGTTAACCTTACAATGGCTGATATCCGGTCTGGATACGGTTCGCGTGAATTATAACTCATCGGCAAATACCTGTAATGCCATTGCTCCTGCCAAAGCCGGAACCGCAGTTTATCTTCCACCCGATGCGGCTGGTACAATTACTGGAACGGCTACTATTTGTCAGGGTACCAATAATGTTAAATATAAAGTACCTGCTATCGGAAATGCATTGACTTATGTATGGGCTTATTCGGGTGCAGGTGCAACGATTACGACTACCTCGGCTGCTGCTGATAGTTGTACAATTAATTTCGCCAGCAATGCAACCGCTGGTAATCTAACGGTTTACGGAGTCAATAATTGCAGTAACGGTACTATTTCTCCAAACTATCCGATAAACTTCAGTGTCTTGCCGGGTGCCGGAGGCTCAATTACGGGAAACCAGACTATTTGTATCACTGCTGCAGGACTTAGCGGTGTTCAATACAGTGTTCCTGCAATAGCGGCTGCAACCAGTTACGGCTGGCGTTATTCGGGTACGGGTGTTACTATTTCAGATACTACAATTGTTAATCCGACCTTAACCTTCGCGGCAAATGCCACCGGAGGTAATCTTTCTGTACGTGGCAAGAATGGTTGCGGGAATGGGGTTTATTCAGCTGACTATCTTATTACAGTTGGCAGACTTCCGATTGCCGGTTTTTCGGCCAATCCAATCTCCTTAAATGCAGGTACAACAGTTCAGTTTACAGATACAACCAAATTTGCACCAACAAGCTGGAAATGGCGTTTCCCGGGTGGCAGTATTGGTTCGAGCACATTGCAGAATCCTGCGGTAGTTTATGACAGTCCCGGGAATTATTCCGTTACGCTTACCACGGTCAATGGATGTGGTACAGATTCAATAACGCGCTCTTCCTATATTAAGGTTAATTATTCAAGTAATGGTGTTCCTGGCGATTATAGGTTTGTTGTTCCGGCAGGTGTTTATAATTTGACGGTTCAGGTTTGGGGCGGCGGTGGCGCCGGTGGTTCAGGAGGCACAGTTGATGCGGCAAGAGCAGGTGGCGGCGGTGGCGCTTCTGCCTGGAGTGACATTTTAGTTAATCCTGGTGACACGATAAATTATCATGTTGGCGCCGGGGGAACCCCAGGTGCTACGCTGACGACAGCACCAACAGCTGCCGATGCGAGTTATTTTGGAAATACGGTTTATGCCGGTGGATCTGCCGGAAGTAAAGTATATGCTCCTGCCGGAGGGTTTGGTACCGGAGGAAGTACGGCTGGCGGAATAGGTGGTCTAGCGGCTAATTGTATTCCGGTTGCCAATGCTTTTGGCGGTGGTAATGGCGGTGGTAATGTCAGTACCAGTGGTGGTGGCGGCGGCGGATCTGCAGGTTCTGGCAGCGTAGGTGGAAATGGAGGTGTTGGTACTACTGTCACGGCAGGTACTGCCGGAACTTATTCTGGCGCACTCTATGCAGGTGCTGCGGGTGGAAATGGCGGAACATCTGGCAATATTGGTGTTACAGGGCAACGTCCCGGTGGTGGCGGCGGTGGAAAAGGAAGCTTAGGTCAGCTCTCCGGCACCGGAGCGGCAGGGCAGGTTTATATCTCCACGCCATGTCAGGTTGTGAATGTTAGTAATTTCAGTGTCGCTACAGTATCCAGCTGTTCCGGCTGGCCTGCAACCATACGGATTAACTCATCAACAATACCAAACGGTACTTACACGGTTTATTACGGATTGAGTGGCTCCAATACAACGCCTCATAATTATATAACTTCTTCTCTGATATTTAGCGGTGGAACAGGAACATTTGCAACCATGGCACTGCCAAATACAGGTACGACTAATGTTATCGTAACCGGTATCGGGTGTACGAATGTCTTCACAGGAAATACCGGAAGCTTTACGATTAATGGTTCTCCGGCAGCACCTGTGAGCGGGGGAGATATTAAACAATGTCTTGCCTCTCCGGTTCAGACTTTAACTGCAACGGCTACGCCCGCTTCGGGAACGACACTTGTTTGGTACGATGCCGATGTAGCTGTTGGAGGAAATATAGTTGCGAATCCAACTTTAAATCATGTGGGTACTGTAACCTATTATGCATCATCCCAAATTACAGGCGGATGTGGCAGTTCAACGCGCACAGCGGTAAAACTGACGATCGGGCAACCGACAATCACGCTTAATTCGGCTACTTGTGATGCGAATAATACAACTTACGCTACTATTGTAACGGTTAGTTCGGGTACAGTTACCAGTACATTGGGGACACCTACCAATGTAGGAAATGTCTGGACGATTGCAGGGGCTAGCAAAGGCCAGGATATGACGCTAACTGTCAATGATGCAGGCTGTATAAACAGTTTAGTTGTTACAGCGCCTAGTTGTATTTGTCCTGCGAATCAATTACCTGTAATTTCAGGCAATCTGGCAGCTTGTATCGGGTCTCCAACTCAGTTATCCGGTACCGGAACTCCGGCAACCCTTAATCCATGGGTATCCGCTACCCCTTCTGTGGCTACAATTAGTAATACAGGTTTGGTATCTCCATTGGCAGTTGGCACTAGTTTGATTACTTACACCAATAATTTAGGTTGTAGTAATTCGGCTACTGTAACGGTTAATACAAGTCTTGTGGTAACTATTTCCGGTAGCAGTACAATTTGTTTGAATTCCGGTACAACTTTAACTCCGATATTAGGAGGGACGTGGGTTAGTAGTAATCCTGCAATTGCGACGGTAACTAATGGTGGAATTGTAACAGCAGTCTCTCTTGGAAAGGCAGTCTTTACTTTTACCAATGTCTATGGCTGTAATGCAACAACAGATACCGTTACGGTGAGTGCGTACCCTGCTGCTCCGACAGCAAGCAGCACTCAGGTATTTTGTTTGGACGGCACTGCGCATGAACCTGTAGCTACAGCGCCTGCCGGATCATCCATTGTATGGTATGATGCAGATGCTCCCGGAGGTTCAGTAATTTTCACTCCTTCACAGACTTTAGTAGGGTCATCAACATTCTGGGCTGCCTCCGCGATAAATTCGAGTCTTTGTACAAGTCTCACACGTACTGCGGTGACAGTAACTGTGAATCCGGCTCCAACGATTACAGTAAAATCAGCGGTTTGTTCTGTTGATGAAACGACTTATACCTTAACGGTTACTGCATCAGCCGGAACCGTATCGTTAACATGTACAGCAGGTAACACTCCGACCCATGTCGGTGATGAGTGGACAATTGCCAATATACCCTCTAATAACGCTATAACGTTAACCTCAGCGGATGGTAATGCCTGTCCCGGCACTTTGGATTTACCTGTTCGGGATTGTACTTGTCCTGATATCGCTGCTCCTACATCGGGAGGTGATATTACGCAATGTGTGACCTCTCCGATACAGACCCTTACTGCCACGGCTACTCCGGCGCCAGGTACTAAGCTTGTTTGGTATGATGCTGCGACAAACGGATCGGTTCGTACTAATCCAACACTGAATACAGTAGGCACGATTACGTACTATGCTGAATCGGATAGTATCTTAACAGGATGTACAAGTTTTAGCCGTACAGCAGTTACGTTAACCATACAACCGCTTCCAACCATTACAACTAGTTCTACGACGGATGCTGTTTGTTTTGATGCAGCGAATGCACAGATTACAAATCTGGCCTACTCAGCCACTACGGGATCTCCAACTACTTACAGTATTGCATGGAACTCCAGCCCTTCAAATACTTTGGCAGCGATAACCAATGCAAGCCTGGGAGGAAATATTGTGCAGATCACTGTTCCGGAAAATACTCAGCCAGGAACTTATACAGGAACGATAACGGTTAAGAATGCCGGAGGTTGTGTGAGTACAGGTACCACCTTTACATTAATTGTTTCCGCCCCACCAACAATTACGTTGGATCCTACGGCAAGCAGTGAATGTTTAAGTTCTGGATCGCAAAGTGCAACATTGGCTTATAGTGCCACCACCGGTTCGCCTACACTTTATAGTATTGTTTGGAATGCTATTCCTGCCAATAATTTTGTTGGAGTTTCGAATGCGAGCTTACCGGCAAGTCCGATAACTATTACTGTTCCTGCAAATACTTTAGCAGGAACTTATGCGGGTACTTTAACTGTTAAAAATGCAAATGGGTGTGTCAGTACCGGAAGTGCGTTTGCACTCACCGTGGAGGCGCCACCAACGATCACTACTGCACCTACTGCAGCTGATGTTTGTATTGGTGCGGCAGCACAGACTACTCCCTTAACCTTTAGTGCGACCAGCGGTTCTCCGGTTTCATATAGTATTTCGTGGAGTGGTTCACCTGCCAACAGTTTTGCAGCAGTAACCGATGCTACGCTTGGCTCGAGTCCAATAAATATTACTGTTCCGGCCAATACTGCCGCAGGTACTTATACCGGAACGATTACCGTGAAGAATGCAACCGGTTGTGTCAGCGCGGGATCTACTTTTACCGTAACAGTGGTTTCTCCTCCATCGATAACTGCCGATGCAACTGCAGCTGAAGTTTGCTTCAGTTTAGCTGCTCAGACAACTTCGTTAGGCTACAGTGCGGTGGTGGGTACACCAACAACCTACAGCATAGCGTGGAATTCTTCACCGACCAATACTTTTGTGGCCGTAACCGATGGTACACTCACAAGCAGTCCGTTGACTATTAATATTCCTGCAAACACTGTCGCAGGAACCTATACAGGAACACTGACTACAAAAAACGCAACAGGTTGTGTAAGTTCGGGAAGCTCATTTACATTGACAGTCAAGCCATCACCGACAATCGCGGCTGCAGCAACTGCTACAGGCGTATGTTTTGATGTCAACGCACAAACCAGTGAGCTAACCTTTAGTGGAACGACAGGTTCACCATTAACATACAGTATTACCTGGAATAGTTCACCTTCGAATTCCTTTGCGAATGTAACAGATGTTACACTGGGTTCTTCTCCGATTAGTATTGCAGTTCCTGCAGCTACTTTAGCCGGGGATTATATTGGAACTATCACCGTCAAGGATGTCACTGGCTGTGTCAGTACGGGCAATACATTCACCTTATCGGTGAATGCATTACCAACAATCACAACCTCGGCGACAGCTGCGGGAGTGTGTATAAATAATCTGGCACAACAAACAACTTTAGCCTACAGTGCCACTACCGGTTCACCTTCTACCTATAGTATTGTTTGGAGTAATTCTCCAATTAATTCTTTTGTGGATGTTACCGATGCATCACTTACCGGTACTCCAATAACGATTAATGTTCCGGCCGCCTCGGCCGTAGGAACCTATACCGGTACGATTACCGTTAAGAATGCCAATGGTTGTGTGAGTACAGAAACCACCTTTACTGTTGTGGTTAATGATTTGCCTTCAATCAGCTCATCAGCCGCTGCTACCGATATATGTTTTAGTCTTAATTCACAAACTACATCGTTAGCTTATGCTGCACCTGTAGGTACTCCGACCACTTATAGTATTGTTTGGAATGTATTCCCAACAAACAGCTTCGCAAATATTACAAATGTTATACTTCCTGCCACGCCGATCACTATTACGGTTCCGGCGAACACGACTCCCGGTACATATACCGGCACAGTTACCGTAACCAATGCCAATGGTTGTGTTAGTGTAGGAAAGACCTTCACGGTTACTGTTAATCCTGCACCGACGATTACGGCAGATGCTGCTGCGACGGCTGTATGTTTCAGTACGGTTGCTCAGAGTTCATCATTGGCGTACAGTGCAACAACAGATGTACCAACCTTATATAGCATTGTTTGGACGGGGACACCTGCCAACAGTTTTGCGGCTGTAACCAATAGCACCTTGCCGGCAAGCCCGATCACCATAGCTGTTCCGGCGAATACTGCTGCAGGAAATTATACCGGGACCCTTTCCGTAACCAACGGAAATGGTTGTGCCAGTGTAGGAACGCCTTTCACGATTACTGTGAATCCGTTACCGACGATAACTACGGCTGCTTCTGCGATGGTTTGTGTTAGCACTAGTGCGCAAAGCAGTTTATTAACTTATAGTTCAACAACTGGAACTCCGACTATTTATAATATAGTATGGAATAGTACTCCTGTAAATACCTTTTCATCTGTTAGTGGTGCAGCTTTGACTCCAGGATCTATCTCAATCGATGTTCCGGCCAATACTGCAGTGGGTACTTATACCGGTACATTAACTGTTGGCAATGCCAATGGATGTATCGGAACAGGGACAACCGTTACGGTAGTTGTGAACGGAACTCCGGTTGTAACGGCATCCAGTAATAGTCCGGTTTGTGATACAGGATCCCTTAATCTCACCGGAGGTCCGGATGGAATGTCTTCTTATGCCTGGGCTGGTCCTGAAGGATATATTTCAGCATTACAGAGTCCATCTATCAGCCCTGTAAATGTTACAGAAGCTGGCACCTATTTTTTGACTGTTTCAAACGGTAATGGTTGTGTGGCTACCGATTCCACAGTGGTTGTGGTTAATCCATTGCCTGCATTTACAATTACTACCCCTGCACAATGTGCAGTAAATCTGCTTACTTATTCCCTGCAGGTTACGGTAAGTGCTGTTAGTGTGACCAGTACATCCGGAACGGTTGTCAATACTTCAGGTAATTTGTGGACTATTTCAGGAGTCTTGAGTGGCGTACCTATTACCTTAACGGCGACCGACGCTAATGGCTGTTCCGGATTATTGGATGTTACTGCACCTGATTGTACTTGTCCTGTAATGCCAGCTCCCGTGAGCGGTGGCGATATGGAATATTGCACCGGAAGTCCGGTTGCGGTAATCACTGCCACTGTTGGTATCGGCGAAACGGTGGATTGGTATTCAGGTCCATCCGGTGGAATTGCTTTATTAAGTGGAAACACAAGTTTCAGACCTTCCGGTGGCGGAACCTATTATGCCGAGGCACGTAACCTCACTTCAAATTGTAAAAGCACTACACGGACAGCTATAAATGTTATTATGGAGCCGCTACCTGCCGCTATCGTTGGTGCCAATGTTGGTATTTGTGCCGGTGGAACTACTCAGCTTGGCGCTGCAGCTGTTGTTGGAAACACTTTCAGTTGGACCGCTTCTCCCGGAATCTTTACTTCTACGTTGGCTAATCCTACAGTTTCCCCGACGGTAACTACTACGTATACCCTTGTTGAAACTGTAACTTCTACAGGTTGTACCAGCAGTAATAGTGTGACAATTACGGTTAATCCAACGCCAACAATCACTGGAACATCAATTGTTTGTTCAGGATCTACCCTTCAATTGACGGGTTCAGGAGCTCCTGCAGCTATTTTACCATGGATCTCTGCATCTCCTGCTGTTGCTACGGTTAGCAATACTGGTGTGGTTACCGGAGTCTTAGCCGGAACAAGCGTGATCACTTATACCAATAGCAGCGGATGTACAGCAACGGTTACAGTAACGGTTAACGTTGCGGCAACAATTACCGGTACGCTTAGCGTCTGTCTGGGATCAACAACTCAGTTAACCGGTGGCGGAAATGCAGCAGGTGTAACACCATGGGTTTCATCTAACCAGGCGGTGGCTACGGTAAGTGCTACCGGTTTGGTTACTTCGGTGTTGGCAGGAACTACTTTAATTACCTACACCAATAGTACAGGGTGTACTAATTCGGTAACGGTTACGGTTAATCCTTCTGCAATAATTACGGGAACTGCCGCCGTTTGTATCGGAGCGACCACTCAATTAACCGGTTCAGGAACCGCAGCTGCTGTTTCGCCATGGTTTTCTGGAACTCCTGGTGTCGCACCTGTAAGTGGCACAGGTTTGGTAACAGGTGTAACTGTGGGTACTTCAATAATTACCTATACGAATAGTTCAGGATGTACGGTTACCTCAACGGTTACTGTTAACCCTGCAGCTACTATTACCGGAACGTTAACTGTTTGTGTTGGATTGACCACGCAACTAACCGGGTCCGGAACTGCTGCAGCTGTTTCTCCATGGACTTCAGGCAACACGGCTGTTGCAACAGTAAGCAATACCGGTTTAGTTACCACTATTGCCGCTGGAACCTCTTTGATTACCTATACCAATAGCTCGGGTTGTACCATTTCAGCAACTGTAACTGTTAATGCATTACCTACAATCACGGTCACAACACCTGCCGCCTGTGCGACTAATTTATTGACCTATTCGGTTGGAGTAACCGTAAGTAACGGTACCGTAACATCTACAGCCGGTACAGTATCCAATGTTGGAAATGTATGGACTGTAAGTGCTGTACCTGCCGGGGTTAATATTGTGATCACGGTTACCGGAACCAACACTTGTCCTAATACATTAAATGTGACTGCACCAAATTGTAACTGCCCTGTGATTACAGCCCCAATAAGCGGAGGTAATCAGCAATATTGTACTGGGGGAACTATTCCGGCACTTACAGCATCGGTACCAGCAGGAATTACTATTGACTGGTTTGCAGGTGCTGCAGGTGGAACTCCGTTACTAAGTGGCAATACGAGCTACGCACCGGCTGCCGCCGGCACTTTCTATGCAGAGGCACGTAATTCAACATCCGGTTGTTTAAGTACAACGCGGACAGCTATTACTTTAACGATTAATCAATTGCCGTTTATTACTGGGACTCTTAGTGTTTGTGTGGTTTCTACTACACAATTAACCGGGTCTGGTACAGCTTCTGCTGCTACTCCATGGTCTTCGGGCAACACGAGTGTGGCAACTGTAAGCAATACCGGTTTGGTAACTGGCGCATCTGCAGGAACAGCGGTTATTACCTATACCAATAATACAGGTTGTAGCATAACAACAACGGTGACGGTAAATCCACTTCCAGTCTTAGGAGCTATCACCGGAATATTTGATGTTATTGCTGGTGGGACCACTCAATTATCAGAAACTGCAACAGGTGGTTCATGGTCAAGCAGCGCAACCAATATCGCTTCAATAAGTAATACTGGTCTGGTCACTGCCCTTGCGACAGGTACTGCAACTATTACGTATACTTCTGCCAATGTCAATGGTTGTACGAATGCTGTTACTCAGATAATCACTGTGAATGCGGTTGGAGGAACACTTAGAATCACGGCTGGTACAGTCCATAAAACTTATGGTGTTGCTTTGTCAGATGGTTCCTTTAATCTGAGTAATGTTACTATCTCAGGGCTCATTGGTGGGGATGTGATCAATTCGATTGATGTTGCTTATTTAAGTGGAAAGGGTGCCAATGCTAAAGTGGGGACCTATAAAGCCGCTGTAGATCTTCGTACTCCGCTTGGAAATGCATCCTTCGATCCACAAAATTATTACATCGTCTTCACTGCAGGTGATTTAATCATTGATCCTGCACCGTTGACAATAGCGGGTATTGACACGGCTAAGATCTCTTCTACAACCCTTCTTGGAGGTGCTGGCTCGAAAAGATTCACAACCTCTGGTTTGGTTAATAGTGAGACCATCAATACGGTTACTATTACTTATGGTTCTGCCGGATTACCCGGTGCAATAGCCGGTGCATATTTTGATCAGGTTATGCCATCATTGCCCCTTGGAGGTGCAACCTTCAGTGCCAGCAATTATGCGATTACATATAAGGGAGGAACTATCTTTGTTGGAGAAGCCGGTGCCGTAACGGTTATTGCTAATCCGGTTACAAAAAATTACGGGGGGTCTTTAACTCAAGGTTCGCTCGCAGGTTATGCCGGTGTTACCGTAGTGGGTTCAAATGGGGAAAAAGTTACTGTGACGGTTACCTACCCCGCTGGCGGATTACCAACCGATACAGTTGGATTATATCCTAAGGGTGTTGTTATTTCCGATCCTAAGGGCTTTACCGCTCCATATTCAAAAGTTACTCTTGTTAATGGTGACTTAACAGTTGTACCAAAAACACTTACCATTACTGCCAATAACATAGAGCATCCTTATGGTCAGGCCAGGACCTCACCGGGAGCAGGGTCTACTGCATTCGCTGTTTCTGGTATTGCAAATGGTCAGACTATTAATTCAGCCACGGTTACCTATGGTGCAGGTGCTGCTGCTACGGATGTTGCCGGAACCTATTCCGGATCTATTACACTCTCCGCACTTGTTGGCAATCCGACATTTGATCCTAAAAACTATAAGATCACGTTGAACCCGGGTAGTATTAAAGTAACACCATTACCGCTGACTATTACAACCAAAGGTGTTAGTAAGCCTTATGGAACAACCCTTTCGGCTCGTACTGTTGGTCTTTCCGACTTTTCCTACAATAGCAGTCAGTTGTTGCCAGGTGAGACTATTACCTCGCTGTATGTAACCTACCGGGCTGGTTCATCTGCAAGTGCGGATACCACAGGACATGTGTTTAGTCATGCTGTTATTCCGGCAATTCCATCCGGACCTTCTCCGTTCAAAGCAAGTAACTATGAAATTACGGCTATAGCTGGTGATCTTACTATTGGTGAGGGTTCAGTTACAGTTACTGTTGATTCCAAGAATAAGTGTGTTGATGGGGCAGTTTATAATGGTGGCTATTCTTATACAGTTAGCGGTCTTGCTGCGGGAGAAGTTCTGAGCGGAACAGCTGTTTATGGTGGAACCGGCGGTCCTGGTACTACGGCAACATCCCCGGGTGATTATCCGATTACCATTTCCGGTTTAAATAATCCTAAGTATACCGTTAAGTTCGTGGATGGAAAACTATCAATCAATGAATTGCCGTTGGCTACGGTAGCGGCCAGTCAGGGAATTTGTGCCGGAACCATGGTTACTATCGGTGCAGCCCCTGGTGTGGGTACACGAACGTATGCCTGGACTTCAGTTCCAGCTGGTGTGGCAATACCTAACCAGTCAAACCCATCCGTTGCTCCTTTGGTTACCACAACTTATAATCTGGTGGAGACTATTAAGGCGACTGGTTGCACTGCTCATAATTCGACAGTTGTAACTGTTCAACCACAATTAACAGCAGATGCCGGAGTGGCTCAGGAGATCTGCGCCGGAGGAACCGTTGTAATCGGTACACCTGGAATAGTTGGAAACACCTATACCTGGACGCTTGGTGATGGGACAGTAGTTTCTAATCTGGCCAATCCTACAATCACCCCGAAGGGATCAGAATTTTATAAACTGACCGTTACCAAGGCTGGTTCATGTACTGCTACGGATGGTGTTCTGGTCAATGTTATTCCTAAGCCTACTCCTGCTATCATCGCATCACCATTGTCAGCTTCTGTTTGTTTAAATAATGAAGTGGTTTATACCACTGAGAGTGGTAAGTTCGGTTATGCATGGACCTGGTCGGGTGGTACAAAAATAGCCGGTGGTTCGGTAACAGATAATACGATTACAATCAAATGGAATGTTGAAGGAGATCAAAAGGTAACCGTAAATTATTCCAATGGTGCGAATTGTGCTGTCGCCGATCTACCCGGAGAGTCAAATCTTTCGATTAGTCCGGCACCTGGTAAATCAGGAGATATTACCGGCTCCAAAACAATCTGTGCCCCTTCAAACGGAAATGTATATTCGGTTACTCCCACCGCCGGTATTACCTATGTTTGGACCATTGTTCCATCCACGGGTGCAAACATCTCAGGTCAGGGTTCAGCAAGTATCACCGTTGATTTTGATGGTACTGCAACTACGGGTAAGATCTATGTCTACGGGAAGAATGATTGCAGGTCAGGAGCTTCGGATAGTTTAACTTTTGATCTGACTCAAAAACCATTGGCAGCAGGTATAATTACGGGGGAATCAAATTTTGTCCTTAACAGCTCCGGTGCCTATTCGGTAGAACCTATCGAGTTTGCAACAGACTATGTGTGGACAGTTCCATCCGGGGTTACCGTAGTTACTGCAGATAACATCGGGTTAAACCATAATCATGTCACGCTTAATTTCGGACCTACCGCTGTTGCAGGAAATATTTATGTTGTTGGAAAGAATGATTGTTCAAGCGGACCTCAGTCCCCTTTGATCGCCCTGACTGTTCCTACAAAATCATCAATTATTTATCCTGTACCAAATAGTGGTATTTTCACGGCCAGGATATCTTTCCCTGAGGAGACAACCTTCAATATCATGGTCGCTGATCCGTTAGGAAATATTATTTTGGAAATTCTTGACGTGAAAACATCACAAGGTGTCTTTAGTCAGGAACTAAATCTGGGTTCTGTTTCTACCGGGCTTTATACCTTGCTTTTCTATAATGATAATTTTAAGAAATCACATAAGATCTTTATTCATAAATAATCAAAATTTGCAGGCTGGAAAAAACCGTCATTTTTCCTTTTGATCCGGCCAATTATACTATTTTTAGAAGAACTTAAGAAGAACTTAACAGGTTCCTTAAGTTCTTCTTTTTTTTAATTAAAGAATTACTTAACTTAGCAGAACTTAATTAAAGAATTTTCTGTTCATCTTATCAGATCGACTATTCCTTATTCGGGTTTACAACTTGTTTAATTGAACTAATTCTTAATGGAATGATTAATGCAGTAGTCATCGAAGATGATCCTTTATTGGGGAAACATCTCACGATGTTAATCGCTGAGCATTGTCCCGAAATCAAAGTTATTGCTTTGATTGATTCAGGTAAAATGGGTCTTGATCTCTTACCATTGTTAACCTACGACCTCGTTTTCTCAGATATTCAGCTTGGCGATATGGACGCCTTTTCCCTGTTTGAGCAATTGGATCTGATCCATCAGCATATTATTTTTACCACGGCCCATGATGAATTTGCAATTCATGCCTTTAAATTAGATGCCATCGACTACCTGCTTAAGCCGATCCTTCCTGAGGATCTTAAAAGAGCGGTAAACAGAGCCTTGGAGCACATTTCAGGCAAAGATCAGTTGCATGCATTAGCAGGGTCATATACTGTTCAGAAAAGCGGTAAAATACTAATTAAAAGCA
Source organism: Prolixibacteraceae bacterium (assembly GCA_947475715.1). GTDB lineage: Bacteria > Bacteroidota > Bacteroidia > Bacteroidales > Prolixibacteraceae > JAAFHB01. The sequence goes on along the minus strand of CANJNY010000011.1, from coordinate 46,601 downwards.
ACGATGAACTTCACTTTATCTCTCCCGAGGGGATTATCTTTTGTGAAGCAGATGGGGCTTACACTAAAGTCTACCTTGAGGATAATGCGAGCGAATATAAAGTCGTAACTATGCATTTGAAAAAGATAGAACTGGTCCTTCCGAAAGACCATTTTTTCAGGATTCATGATGCCCATATCGTGAATACTAATTTTATCGACCATATTAAATACCAGAAACGAATTTGCGTGGTTAATCACAACACTTCAAAAGGTAAGACTCATCTGAAGATTTCTGAGAGAAAATATCTTGCCTTTATTGACTTCCTTAAGAATGGGTGAGGTTTTCATACCCGAACAATTTTAAATTTATTTTACGCTTATTCGTAAAATTCCTACACTTATTCTGATAAAGGGTACATCTGCCAAGTCATTCCTATAAACGTGGATAAAAGAGTATCTTTTCTGTGATTTTTAACCAATTTTGTACCGCGTTAAAAGGATATGGATTCCTGATCAACTATTTTTCTGCTCGCCATTAAATTTTAAAATTCAGTTAGTAAAGTAAATATCTCCTTATTCTTACAGCTGATATTTCTTAGTTGTGACCCTAATCATTTTATATATTTTCATGCTCTGGCAGACCATCGGGTTCTGTCAGAGTTTTAATTTTTACTGGAGAATACTGAATTAATACTTCTGGGATCATTAAACATGGATTACCTTTATTCTTTTTTAATAGGGACATTAATTTATTTGATAATTTGTTTGTTTTGTTATCAGAAAATTAAACAGAAATGTTATCTTTACCATTAGCCGGTTACATTTTATTATTTTTTCTAACTAAAATGTATATATTTGACCCGCTGGTTTTAAAATTTTGATATGAGTATCGATAATAATATTACTAAAAAGGACGCTGTTAGAGAGAATATACTCAAGATTGCGCAGGAGATTTTCAGCAAGTATGGCTACAAGAAAACCACACTGGATGATATAGCCAACGCTGTACGAAAAGGTAAGAGCTCTTTATACTACTATTTTAGCAGCAAGGAGGATCTTTTTCAGGAGGTTATTCAGAAAGAAGCTGATATTCTTCGGGAAGAGCTTTCAAAAGTTCTTCAAAAGGATATAGACCCGGCTGAAAAACTGAGAGATTATGTGATGACTAAAATCACTACTTACAGGCAGTTGGCTAACTTTTATAATGCAATTGAGAATGATACCGCGGCCGTGGAGTTTATCGATAAAATAAAATCACAATATTATCAGGAAGAGATTCGAATGATGAAACGAATTTTGCTTGAAGGAGCCCGCCAGCGAAAATTTATCGTAAAGGATTTTACGCTGGTAGCCATTGGTATTACGACTGCAATCCGCGGGCTTGAGATGCCGCTCTCAGCAGGACCTTACCGCTCAACTGATCTTGGGAAAAGTGTCGATTCTATCGTCAAGATCATTTGCTACGGAATTATGAAAAGGGAGTAAATCTAGTTTTTATAGCCAATTATAGAGGGATAAAACTTCTTATTGTATTATATATTTAGTGAATGGTTGGCAGCTTCCGGTCTCGCAGAATGTGGAGCAATCCGAATGAATTATAACATCAAAATTCAACATCTCCTCCGCTTGATTTCTCAACATTCTTTTCCTTCGGGTTTCCCACGACTTTTATGTTACCTCCACTACTGGCCTTGGCATTTATTTTCTCAATAACGTTAATTTTCACATTGGCACCGCTTGAGGCACCTGCATTGCATGTTTTACTCTGCAGCTCCTGGGCTTTTATGTTCGCTCCGCTTGAACCATCTACATCCAAAGATTCAGTATTTCCCTTGAGTTTAATATTCCCACCGCTGCTTCCATCAATAGTTAATTGAATGGCTGCAAGTTCCAGGTTTACCGATGCACCGCTCGAGACAGAAATATGCAGGGTCTCTAATTTCAACACAGTATTGGATTTTGACTCTGAACCCGAGCTTGCCTCCAGTGAATGAATATTTTTAAAGGTGACGAAGACCTTCTTCGACTCACACGAGCTGATCCTTTTTTGAGGATATATTTTCAATTCACCATTGGATACTTCAGTTTTAATAATCTCCTGAAGATTGCTATCCGCCTCTACAAGAACTTTTACAATCGAATCCTGCAAAAGGATTACTTCGATACCTGCACTTGACGAAATGGCATCAAAAGCAGCAACCTGTCGTTCGCTCTTTACAACTTTTCTGTTCCCTTTTATACCGTAAAGGCAGGAAGTGAACAACATGCTAAGAGTTAATGCTGCTGCAAACAGAGGGATAATAATTTTCTTCATGGTGAAAAATATTAGAGTTATTAAAATAATAATCCTGACTATGTACTATTAGACGTAAATCATCTCCCGATGGTTACATTTAATTTATTTAGTCCCTGTGCCACTCGAAGTGGCGCCCGGACTAAATAAAAAAGCCCTAAGCAATTTATGCTCGGGGCTTTTATAAAGGAAGACTTTTCGCCTACTCTTTTAAGGGCTCTTTTTTACTATCTGCTTTAGGAACCTCCTTTGGAGGATCTGCAGAGGGGTCGTCATCATCTTTAATAGCCTTTTTAAAATCTTTCATCCCTTTCCCAATTCCACTCATGAGTTCAGGAATCTTTTTGCCGCCGAACAGCAGTAATAAAGCTACTACCACTATGATAACATGTGCTGCTGAAAGTGCCAGTAATACCATTATTTCAATTTTAAATTTGTTTAATTACAAAAATAGTATTTCCACTGATAAATTATTCTGCTTCAGGTTAAATTTATGACTCTTAACTGAAGTTTATTTCTTTAAAACAATGTTCCTTTAGATAAGTTGCAAAATCAAATTCTAGAACTTACCCTGGTACCATTTGACGAAATCATTTCCATTTGCATAAAGAAGCAGAGAGAATAGAATAACCATGCCTACAATTTGTGCATATTCCAGAAATTTATCACTCGGTTTGCGTCCTGTAATCATTTCAAACAGGAGAAATAGTACGTGGCCGCCATCAAGCGCCGGGATAGGCAGGATATTCATAACTGCCAGAATAATCGATAAAAATGCGGTAAGATTCCAAAATGATTCCCAGTCCCAGATACTTGGAAAAATATTTCCGATAGCGATAAATCCACCCAAAGATTCATAGGCTTTTGTTTCGGGGGCAAATAGTAGTTTGAATTGCTTTAAATAATTCCCTACGGCATGATATCCTTTAATTACACCTGCAGGCATAGATTCGAAGAAACCGTAGTTAATCGTTTTGAACTCAAATATTCCTGCAAGATTATTTTCACGCTGTATTCCAAGCATCCCGATTTTACCAATTGACACTTCCACAGTCTGTTCAACGTCACTGCGTTTGATCTGCAATTGAATTTTTTTCTCTTTGGAGTGAAATAGTGTATCCGAAAACTGATCGTAATATTTGAATGAGGATCCGTTGATTGAAAGTATTTGATCTCCTATTTGAAGACCGGCATCCCGGGCTGGTGATTCTTTTGCAAATCCAATTACCTTACATGCAAAAGGAACCCTTAAACCAATCACATATTTGTCCTTAAGTATTTTAGGAATAATTTCAGCTTGAACAGGAATAGTAAGGGCCTGCTCGTTTCGCTCTACCTCGATAGTTTTGGCTCCGTTAAGAACAATGGTAGCGACTATTTTGTTAAAGTCTTCAACCGCTTTACCATCAACGGAGATTATTTTATCCCCATTTAGAAGCCCCATCTCCTTACCGGTTTCACTAACCGCAACTCCATATTTTACATTTTTGACAGGAAGGTATTGTTCTCCCCATGTAAAGAGTACAGCTGAGTAAAGAATTACGGCAAGAATAAGATTGAATAAAACACCACCAATCATGATGATCAATCTTTGCCAGGTCGATTTTGATCGAAATTCCCATGGTTCGGCAGGTAATTTCATCGCCTCCTTATCCATCGATTCATCGATCATACCCGATATTTTCACATATCCACCCAGCGGCAGCCACCCTATTCCATATTCGGTATCTCCCCTTTTAAATTTGAACAGGGAGAACCAGGGATCAAAGAAGAGGTAAAACTTCTCAACACGGCATTTAAAGGCCTTTGAAAAGATGAAATGACCAAATTCATGAATAATAACTAATATTGAAAGGCTAAGGATTAACTGTGCAGCTTTAATAAGAATAACCATGTTTATAACGATATCAATGTTTCTTTTCTAATTCATCCACGATTTCAACCGCATGGATGCGGGCTTCCCGATCTGTTGCGATATAATCATCAAGGGTCGGATTCAGAATGAACGGTGAATGTTGCATTAACCGTTCATTAACTTCCCAGATATTGGGAAATGAGATCTTCTTTTTCAAAAATGCCTCCACTGCAATTTCATTGGCTGCATTTAAAATACATGCCAGATTACCCCCTTTTTGTAAAGCCTCGTAAGCGAGTGCAAGATTACGAAAAATTTTTGGTTCAGGAGCCGAAAATGTTATCGAGGGAAAATCTGAAAAATTCAATCTTGGATATGAATTACTGATCCTTTCAGGAAAGCTAAAAGCGTATTGGATAGGTAATCGCATATCCGGTGGTCCAAGTTGTGCTTTAATCGATCCATCGCAAAATTGCACCATGGAGTGTACGATGCTTTGGCCATGCACCAGCACCTCAATTTGCTCAGGTTTCAGCCCAAATAACCATTTGGCCTCAATCACTTCAAATCCCTTGTTCATTAAGGTAGCCGAGTCAATGGTTATTTTGGTACCCATCTCCCAGCTGGGGTGTTTCAGCGCCTGCTCGGGAGTTATCCCTGCGATTAATTTCTCCCCCATCCCATAAAAAGGACCACCTGAACAGGTAAGGATGATTTTCTCAACAGGATTCATATATTCGCCTGCCAGACATTGAAAAATGGCAGAGTGCTCCGAATCAACCGGTAACAGATCAACTTTGTTCTCGATGGCCAGTCTGTGGACCAACTCTCCGGCAACAACAAGGGTCTCCTTATTGGCGAGGGCAATTTGTTTCCCCGCTTTTATGGCGTTTAATGTTGGGATCAGACCTGCAAACCCGACCATTGCTGTAAGCACCAGATCTATACTACCCATTTCAACCACCTGATTCAATGCATCTGACCCGGCATATACTTTTATATCATCATTGGCCAGGGCCTCACGGACAAGGTCGTATTTTTCTTCATTCCCAATGACAACCACATTGGGCTGAAATTTTCGGGCCTGTTTAATGAGTAATTCAAAATTATTGTAAGCCGTTAAAACTTCCACCGAGAATCTATCGGGATTATCCCCGATTACCTCAAGAGCCTGCTTTCCAATGGAACCTGTGGAACCAAGTATTGCAATATTTCTCATCTTTCTGTTTTAGAACTTGACGTACTCTTCGGGGTTCACTGAAACGCCGTTAAGCCACATTTCGAAATGCAAATGTGGACCGGTGGTCTCTTTTCCTGAATTCCCCATAATGGCAATTGCCTCGCCTGCTCTGACTTTATCTCCTTGAATTTTAAGAAGCTCAGAATTATGGCGATAAACTGTGATTAGGTTCTGTTCGTGTTGAAGATAAATAACGTATCCGGTATCAATGGTCCATCCCGCAAATATTACTGTCCCATCCAGAGCCGCCGAAATACGCGAATTGAGTTTTCCTACAATATCTACACCAAAATGGCGCGTACTTAAATCATGCCTCCCGGTGATCATGCCACTTAATGGAGGAAAAAAAAGTAACCCGGCAACCCCCCCCTTACTGACAGGGGTTGAATTAATTCCAAGATTAACCTGCTCCTGCGCAATTTCCTCCATGAAAAGAGAGTCATGATTGTAACTCTTAAATTGCAACTGTTCCGGCTTTAATGGCGTAACATGTTTAGCTGCAGTATCAGAAGGAGACTCTCCGGCAAGCATTGCCCTGAAATCCTTAAAATAAAGATCCCGCCTTTGTGCCTCCTGTTCGAGTGAATCAACGATTAGCACGTTGCGAATTAACATTCGCCTCATTTTTCCGGTAGGATATCCGGGAATATATTCCCGCAAAGGAGTGAAGGCAATAAGAATTGTTACTCCTGTGATAATGGCGATAACAGTAAGAACCAAAGTGCCCAATGCCGTTCGTGCATTAAATCTTACTTGTCTGATAATATGAAGATTGATGTCGTTAAAGACAACAATCCGGTACGGATTCTGAAATATCTTTTTTATTTTATCCCGTTTTCTTTCTTTCTCCATTCCTATAATTTTTCAAGAGTGTCAAACTTACATGAAAATAAACAGATACCCAAAAATAGTGCACGATTAAGTGCGAATCAACGGTAACAATTTTTTCGTTCAACACTCAATTTTAGTATCTTTGTCTGTAGAATCAAAATCCTGAACAATGAAATTTCAAAAGATGCACGGGTTGGGAAACGATTTTATTTTATTCGATGAACTCGATCCGTTAAAGTTTGATTTGCCCGCTCTTGCAATCAGGTTGTGCGACCGGAGGCAGGGAATTGGGGCCGATGGGATAATTTTAATTCTTCCATCCGAAATTGCTGATGTAAAAATGAGGATTATCAATTCGGATGGCAGCGAAGCTAACATGTGCGGTAATGGAATACGCTGTTTTGCTAAATATATCTATGATAATCAAATTAATACAGCTCTCTCATTTACGATCGAAACCAGAGCTGGAATAATGATTCCTGAACTGATTGTTGAAGATGGGAAGGTTTTATTTGTTAAAGTAAATATGGGTGCTCCGCTTTTCGAGCGTTCTCAAATTCCGATGACTGGCTCTGCCGGAATGGTAATCAACGAACCGCTTCTTGTTTCAGGTAAAGAGCTTAAAATCAGCAGTATGCTGATGGGGGTTCCCCATACGATGGTTTTTGTGGAACATCTTGATAATATGGATATTGTTTCAACCGGAAAGGAGATTGAACAGCACCCCACTTTTCCGCAAAAGACCAATGTTAACTTTGTAGAGGTGATAAATGACAAGGAGATTAAAGTAAGAACCTGGGAACGGGGAGCCGGAAGTACACTGGCCTGTGGAACCGGAAGTTGTGCTTCGGCTGTGGCGGCTTCTCTGAATGGATTAACCGGAAAGGAAGTGACCGTCCATCTCACGTTAGGTAATTTGCTTATCGAGTGGATCGATAATTCGGTTTATATGACGGGAACGGCAAATCATGTTTTTGAAGGATGGCTCAAGCCGGATTCCTTTGAACTTACATGAAAGCAACGAGGAAATTACCCCCTTTTTGCGTTAAATCCGGAAAGAATCTATTAAATTGCAATTACTTTATATCCTTAAATTATGGTTGGTGAGAAAAAAAGAGTTGCCCTTATTTCTGTTTTTGCCGCTATTTTCCTGACCGGTTCTAAATTAGTTATTGGTATTCTAACCGGCAGTCTTGGTATTTTGTCTGAAGCCTTACATTCCGGTCTTGACCTGGTGGCAGCAGTAATCACCTATTTCTCTGTCCGGGTATCCGATAAACCGGCCGACGAACACCACCATTTCGGTCATGGTAAAATTGAGAACCTTTCTGCCCTTGTGGAGACCATACTTTTATTGATCACCTGTGCCTGGATCATCTACGAAGCAGTAAGCCGGCTTATTTCAGGCCAAACCCATATTGAAGTTACGTACTGGAGTTATATCGTTATAATTACTTCTATCATTATTGATATTAACCGCTCCCGAATGCTCTCAAGAGTAGCCAAAAAACACAACAGTCAGGCGCTTGAAGCTGATGCACTTCACTTCTCGACAGATATATGGAGTTCTGCAGTTGTATTGTTTGGCTTAATCTGTGCTAATTTTGGATGGTATTTTGCTGATGCAGCTGCAGCATTGGGAGTTGCCATAATCGTATTGTCGGTTTCATATCGCCTGGGTAAAAGAGCGATTGACGTGCTGCTCGATAAAGCTCCGGCAAATACACTTAAAATAGTTGAACAAACCTTGCTTAATTATTCGGAAGTTAAACATTTCCATAGTATGAAAATCAGGACTGCCGGTGCTGATACATTCATCAAATTCAATATTCACCTCGATCCTGATCTTACGCTGCGTCAGGTCCATGAGCTTTGCGACGATATTGAACATGAACTCGGGAGGGTTATTGCCAGGAGTGAAGTTTACATCCATCCCGAACCGCACGAATAGACGAATCATTCGGGTTTTACTTTCCTTAGGTGATCCGTGAAAAATAATCTGCTTTCTTTGAATCCTGCTATGCTGTTTGATTATGATTTTCATTGTCGCTCTTCCCATGAGCTGTCTCCATTCGTACCTTTTTCCCCTAAATCCTTATCTTTGTAAAAAAATCAGGGAATTCCCCAAAAAAGATTGTCATGAGCGAAAGAAAAGTCAGGGTTCGTTTTGCCCCAAGTCCAACCGGACCGCTTCACATCGGAGGTGTACGTACCGCATTATTTAATTATCTGTTTGCCAAAAAACATGGCGGCGATTTTCTTCTTCGGATTGAAGACACCGATCAGGCACGCTATGTCCCCGGAGCTGAAGCGTATATTCAGGAGGCGCTTGAATGGTGCGGGATCACCATTGATGAAGGGCCTAAACAGGGAGGAGCGTTTGCTCCATACCGGCAAAGCGAACGAAAAGAGCTGTACCGTCAATATGCAGAGCAACTTCTAGTGAGCGGTGATGCCTATTACGCTTTCGATACCCCGGAGGAACTCGATCAGGCACGCACATCCGCTGAATCCAAAGGGGAAACCTTCACCTATAATGCTCTGTCAAGAGGGCAGATGAAAAATTCGATTTCTCTACCGGAGGAGCAAAGTAACGCTTTGCTTTTATCATCAACTCATTACGTTATTCGGTTCAGGATGCCTGATAATCTGGATGTAACGGAGGTCGATCTGATCAGGGGAAGGGTAACTTTTAATACTTCATTACTCGACGACAAGGTTTTGTTTAAGAGTGACGGAATGCCTACCTACCATCTTGCCAATGTGGTTGACGATCATTTGATGGAGATTTCGCATGTGATACGGGGGGAGGAGTGGCTTCCTTCGATGCCGTTGCACGTATTATTATACCGTGCCTTTGGTTGGGAAGATACCATGCCCCGTTTTACTCACCTTCCATTAATTTTAAAACCCGAGGGGAAAGGGAAGTTAAGTAAACGCGATGGCGATAAACTGGGATTTCCGGTTTTTCCGCTCCTCTGGAAAGATAAGGTGACCGGTGAACCGTCGCGCGGCTACCGTGAAGATGGTTATTTTCCTGATGCCTTTATAAATATGCTTGCTCTTTTGGGTTGGAATCCGGGAACAGAGCAGGAGATCTTCTCCATGGAGGAGCTTTGCCAGGCCTTTACGCTCGAACGTGTTGGTAAATCAGGCGCCAGATTCGATCCTGAAAAAACTAAATGGTTTAATCATCAGTATTTTATAAAAAAGTCGGATCAGGAACTGGGAGAGTTATTACTCCCATTGCTTCATATTAAAGGTGTTACGGCCGACCTGGATATGGCGGTTAAAGTTAGCGGAATGGTCAAGGAGCGGTGTAACTTTGTATCCGAAATATGGGATCAGAGTCACTTCTTATTTCGTGCCCCTGATGCCTATGATGAAAAGATTGTCAGCAAACGATGGAAGGATGATGTTCCTGCGATAATGAGTGAAATCTCCCACTTCTTTGAAACGCTGAAAGTGTGGCATGCACCTGAAATTAAGGAACCATTTTCTGCTTTTGTAACCGCTAAAGGTTGGAATTTTGGTACAGTGATGAATTCATTGCGCCTCTGCCTGGTTGGCGGCAGTTTTGGTCCCGATATCTTCGAAATTTGCGAAATAATTGGTCAGTCCGAAACGGTTTTACGTATTCGCAAAGCTGTTGATACGATTAAAATTTAATGGGTCTATTTGCCTCTGATTGAAAAATCGGTACGATAAAAATCCCCAAAAATCAGGTAACCTTCCTGATTTTTGGGGATTTAATTTAAATCCAATCGCTGGTTTAATTAATCTTACGAAGGTTATTTTACTGCCAAAAGCGCTTCCTCATAACGACGGTTCACCTCTTTCCAATTGACAATTTTCCAGAAAGCCTCCACATAATCAGGTCTGCGGTTCTGATATTGAAGATAGTACGCATGTTCCCAAACATCAAGGGCAAGAACCGGAATTCCTTTCGATTCTGTTGTACTCATCAGTGGATTATCCTGATTGGCGGTTGCGCTAACAACCAGTTTTCCGTGTTCATCAACAGAGAGCCATGCCCACCCACTTCCAAACTGTTTCTTCCCGGCATTGCTGAAGATTTCCTTGAATTTATCGAAACCACCAAATGTTTCATTAATCGCTGCAAGGAGCTTTCCTTCGGGTGCCTGACCAGTCGCAGGAGCTAATACCGTCCAGAACAACAGATGGTTATAAAATCCTCCTGCGTTGTTCTTTAATGGAACAGGATATTTATCAATTTCTGCAAAGAGCTGAAATAATGGTTTGGAACCAGTGTTGGCACTTGCCGACATCTCATTCATATTCTTGGTATAGGCAGCATGATGTTTTGAATAGTGGATTTCCATTGTTTTGGCATCGATACATGGTTCCAGCTCAGCATAACCGTAGGGTAAAGGATTTTGCTTCGATTGCCCGGTCAGCTGATAATCAGCTAATTTAGAAATTGCCAGATCCAGTGATGGGGTACCCGGTGTGGAAGGCTTTGCAGCAAAGGAGAACTTGGAGGAAACAAATAATGCAATTCCTGAAAGGGAAGCTTTTTTGAAAAAATCTCTGCGTGAATTTTGCTCGGTTGTCATAATAGCTATTGTTTTAAAACGGTTAATAATCAAACAATCATAAGCCATAAAAGTTTAAGCTATCTTTGAAATTAACCATGCGATAAGTCCTTGTTCGGATAAACTCTTTTTTTTAGTTTTAGTCGCTTAATTTAAATGGATATTTAGGTATGTACGGAAAAATAAAGGAACATTTACAAGATCAGCTTTCACAGATCAGGGAAGCCGGATTATACAAAACAGAACGTATCATTACCTCCGCTCAGGATGCAGTGATCAGGCTTAATTCCGGGGAGGAGGTACTCAATTTTTGTGCAAATAATTATCTGGGTCTTTCCAACCATCCCGAATTGATTAAGGCAGCCAAATCGGCACTCGATTCTCATGGTTTTGGGATGTCCTCTGTTCGGTTTATTTGTGGCACCACCGATCTTCATAAGGTGCTTGAGGCAAAGATTGCAGAATTCTTTGGAACTGAAGATTCGATTCTGTATGCTGCCTGTTTTGATGCAAACGGAGGTCTCTTTGAACCATTATTTCAGGAGGAAGATGCAATTATCTCTGATTCGCTGAACCATGCCTCAATTATTGACGGGGTAAGATTGTCAAAAGCACGCCGGTTTCGGTATAAAAATGCCGATATGAAAGATCTTGAACTTCAGCTTCAGGCAGCCCAGGATTCCCGTTTTCGGATTATCGTCACCGATGGTGTTTTCTCGATGGACGGAAATGTGGCACCATTAGATGAAATTGTCGGGCTTGCCCGAAAATATAATGCCTTGGTTATGGTTGATGAATGCCATTCAGCCGGCGTTGTAGGGGATACGGGACGAGGTGTGACGGAGAGATTTAATGTCAGGGGCGAAGTGGATATTATTACCGGCACCCTTGGAAAAGCATTTGGTGGCGCTATCGGAGGTTTTACAACCGGTAAAAAAGAGATCATCGAATTATTACGGCAACGTTCACGCCCCTATTTGTTTTCAAATGCTATTCCACCATCGGTTGTGGGGGCAGGGATCCGAATGTTTGAGATGATGACAGAAACGAAAGAACTTCAAAACCGGTTACATCGTAACACCGACTATTTTGTAACCAAAATCAAGGAGGCAGGTTTTGATATTAAACCCACAAAGTCAGCTATTTGTGCGGTAATGCTCTATGATGCAAAATTATCGCAGGAGTTTGCCGCCCGTTTACTCAACGAGGGGATTTATGTAATCGGATTCTATTATCCCGTAGTACCCAATGGAGAGGCCCGGATCAGGGTCCAACTTTCAGCCGCTCATCATCAGCAACATCTTGATCAGGCAGTTATGGCATTCACAAAAGTGGGTAAGGCCTTGGGAGTATTGAAATAACCCATTCTGAAAAACAAAGGGGAAGCATGCAATGCTTCCCTTTTTAAATCTAACATTTCTAACTAACTTTACTAAGCATCCTCTCACGGTACTTAATTTTCAATCGCTTATAATCTGAATGGAAATCAAAGGTTAATAGGAAAGATTCACCAATTGTTACCACTGTCATCTGCACCTATTTTCCATTGTCGAAAAAGGCCTTTAAAGGATTGATCAGACGAGTTATCAGACGCATATCCCTTGTGATAATTTCTGCCGTTCCATCCATCTGCTGGATAAACTTCAGATTTACGCTGTGGTAAGACGAAGACATCCCTTTAGACAGCTCAATTTCAGCAATATAACCCCTCGAATCGGGAACCAGCGATATCGATTTTATGATTCCTCTTAGCATCCCAAACTCCATATAGGGAAATCCGCTGAGTTTAATATTTACCCGCTGCCCAATTTCAACTTTCCCAAAGCCGGAAGGTGGAATCACCGCCTTGGCAATGATCGCGGAGGCTTCCAATGGAATAATAGTTGCGATTAGTTCACCGGTTTTTACCTCCTGGTTAATACTCCAGATTGAAGTAAAAGTTACTTTCCCTTTCGTTGGACTTGCTACGAGATATTTTTCCTCCCACTGGTGGATCGCATTCTCCAGATTCTGCTTCGATTCATCAAGAGCCAGCCGGAAATCAGAAAGTTCCTTTTCGTGCTGCATCTCCAGTTCAACTTTGGTTGACTGCATTTGTAAAATTGTTGATTCAGTTTCCCTAAGTGCCGCTTCAAAACCTATATAAGCTGACTTTTTTGACAGGAAAAGTTGTCTCGATTTATCATATTCCGCCTCGCTGGTTGTCCTTTTCAGGAAAAGCGAGGAATCACGCATAAAGCTTTTTTCCGATAATAAAAGGTCATTCCGCTGAATCTCAATCTGTCGCATTAGCGTTCGGTAATACTCTTCATGCTTGATAATCTGTTTATTGATTAATTCAATCTTTTGGGGAAGAAAATTTTGTGTCAGATATTGTTTGAAATTATTCCGGCTTTTAAGAAAGGGGCCGAAACTGTTCTGTAATTCACCCAGGGTAAGATGTTCGGATAGTTCAACCTCAAAGACCTGCTTATCCCAAACTGTAATCCGGAAGCAATCGGCTAATTCTTTTTTTAGAATCAGATAATGCGAGTAATCTGTAGGATTGTTAATCAGTGCAATATTTTCTTTCTCCGCAATAATCTGACCATCACCGGCAAATAAACGGTCAATCTTTCCGGTAGATTTACTGATTAATGAAACGGGTGGGTTTTTAGTCGTCAAGACCATTGGGGCTCTAATTATCTCCGGAGATTTATAATAATAGCTTCCAATAACCAGAATTGCAAAAACAGTGAAGATCATTGTCAGCCCATATTGAATAACACGGTTTGGAATGAAAGACATAATATCCTGCACCTCTTCACTGTGTGGCTGTAAATTTATTTTTTCAGGCATAGTATATCTAAACTTAAGATTCAAATTTCGACTTTTACTGAATCACTTGGAAAAAAACAATGGATAGAAGTTATTAATTTCCAAGTTCGAGCTGGTCTTTTACAAGATGATAATAGACCGATTTTCTTTCAACCAGCTCATTATGTGTTCCAACTTCGACAATTTCGCCCTCTTCCAGAACAATAATCTGGTCCGCATTTTTTACCGTGCTCAACCGGTGGGCCACGATTATTACTGTCCGCTCTTTAAAAAACCGGTTCAGATTGTCCATGATTACCAGCTCATTTCGGGCATCAAGGGCATTGGTAGCCTCGTCAAAAAACAGATAATCAGGGTTTTTGTATATTGATCTTGCAATAAGAATACGCTGTTTCTGGCCGGTGCTTAAACCATGTCCATCGCTTCCGATCCGGGTGGCATACCCCAGGGGAAGTGATTCGATAAATGACTGAATATTTGCTGTTTTGACTGCATGTTCAATTTTTTCAGAATCAGGAATTTCGTCAACTATTGCAATGTTTCCCGCAATGGAATCCGAGAAAATAAATCCATCCTGTAATACAACACCGCATCGGTTACGCCATTGTTGCTGACTATATCGGGAGAGTGAAACAGTGTCAAGTGAGATCTCCCCCGTGACAGGTTTATAAAATCCAAGTATCAGTTTTAGCAGGGTACTCTTTCCGCTTCCACTGGAGCCGACAATGGCTGTTATTTTATTCGCCGGAACCCGCAGGCTGATCTCCTTTAATACCTTTGGTGATCCCGGACCCTCATATTGAAAGGTTAGGTTTTTCAATACGATATCTTTTCCTGCCGGTATTTCATCTATTCTATGATCTTCAGCTCTCTCTTCATCATCCTGTTCATTGATCTCCCCCAATCTTTCCAGAGAGATTTTTGCATCCTGGGCAGACTGAATAAATCCGATAAACAACTGAATTGGAGCATTTAACTGACCAATAATATACTGTACTGCCATCATCATTCCCAGTGTCATTTCGCCAGTAACAACTGCCCTTGCAGTCATAAATGAGATAAGAATATCTTTGGTCTGATTGATAAAGGTTCCACCCACAAGTTGATTTTGATTCAGCAGAAGTCCTTTTATATTGATTTTATATAATCTTGCCTGAATTCGTTCCCATTCCCACCGTTTTTGTTTTTCACAATTATTTATTTTAATATCCTGCATGCCGGTAATCAACTGAACGATATTGCTTTGATTGGCCGAAGCCTGTTGAAACCGTTTATAATCAATCTCTCTTCTTTTATTGAGAAAAAGCAAAACCCACCCAATATACAGAATACTACCTGTGAAAAAGACCAATAAAATGCCGGGATTGTAAGCGGCCATGATAAAGGTGTAAATAACCAGCGTGATGGTGGCAAACAAAATATTTACCAGCGATGTAGTCAGAAAATTTTGAATACGGTGATGATCACCAAGTCGTTGCATAATATCTCCAACCATCCGGGAATCAAAGAATGAAATGGGTAATCGCATCAATTTGATCAAAAAATCGGAAAGCAGCGAAATACTTACCCTTGTTGTTACGTGCAGCATGATCCAGTTTCGGATCAATTCGTTTGCTGTCTGACCAAATGTGAGCACCAGCTGTGCGATCAGTACCATCCCTATAAAACTCAGGTCACTGTTTCCTATTCCGTAATCTACAATCGATTGGGTAAGAAAGGGGAAAATCATACTGATAAAGCTCCCTGTTAACATCCCCAGAAGCAGTTGAACGATGAATTTACGATAAGGGCGCAGGTAATTGAGCAAATAACTGTATTTCCTTGTATGTTGATCTTCAGTCTCCTCGTTGTAGAATTGAGCAGTGGGTTCGATTAACAAGGCTATACCCTCGTTGCCTTGTGCAGACCAGTATTTAATGAATTCAGATTTATCATATTTAAGAAGGCCATGGGCCGGATCTGCGATGTGTACGATCGGTTCCTTTTTTTTCGTTCCTGTAAACAGTGTGAAGTTCCTTTTTTTTGTGATCGCTGTAACTATCACAAAATGATTCTGATTCCAGTGTATAATACAAGGGAGTTGCACCTCCTCACTTAGTTGGTTCCAGGTTAGTCGAACTCCCCGTGTTCTGAACCCCAGTTTTTCGGCGGCATCACTTAAACCAAGCATGGATACCCCTTCGCGAGACACGTGCAAAATATTTTTAACCTGGTGCAACGAATAGGTGCGCCCAAAAAACTTTGCAATCATCCGAATGCAGGAAGCCCCGCAATCCATCGCGTCAAGTTGTTTGAAAAAAGGGAATTGCATAGTTATCCCGTTATTTATTATTCGATTAATTTGGGGTCGTGAAACGCTACACTATTTGTAGCCGCAAATCAATTCATTCAAAACCGTTGGTGTAAAAATAGTGTAAATTACGCTTTGTGAACCGTTACCCTTTGCCGATATATAGAAAAAATTAATATCTTTATAAAAAATATTTAGCGAATGTTATTTTTAAATGGGATATTAATGTAATTAAATTTTCATTTTAAATCATTTAGTGTAAAATAATTATTTAGTTTTGTTTAGTTTTTGGAACACAGTTAAATTATTTTATTTTTATAGGTAACATTTTTAACTCTTATCCTATTAATATAACATTAAATCTAAAGAACAAACTAATATGAAAAGTAAAATCTCAGTTTCCTCAAAAAACAATGACCTTGGAGGTCAGTTTAAGAGTCTCGATAATTTCGAAATGAATAACCTAAAAGGTGGAAAAAAACCTGCAGATCCCATTCCTCCCCTTCCCTCAAACGGTGGTGTTGATTTTCCCCTTACCTTGAGGCCTGTTGAACCGATCCCGGTATTGGTAATTGACCTTAAACATGATATGCCTGATGCTGCTTCGAATGCAGCGGTGGCATTTGTGTAATAAGGAATAGAAATTATATAATGTTCAAGGATGTATCTGTAAAAAGATACATCCTTTATCTGTTTTTCTATGATAAATTAAGAGGTTTTGGCAGCTGCCTCATCTCGATAAATACTTTGCGGTAAATTTAATGCGCTTGTTTTTGGCTTTACCTACCCGGCCAATTATTCTGTAAATACTTTAATTATAGATAGTTAAATAGTCAATAAAAATACATTTAAGATCGATCTATAATTCATTCAACAAATTATTATCTTGCCGGAGTTAACTGGAGAAAAATTTATCTCTGTAAATGATAGGATTAAGATTTATTTATTTGTTGCTTTTCTGTTTTATGGGATTCATCTGTACTGCTCAGGAAGCTACAGGTGAGACTCCTAAATCAGCCATGGCCAAACATGATAAATTAGTCAAAACCGGTCGGTTTAAAGAAGCGGTAAGCTGCTTAGATGCAATTTTGAATTCCAAACTCCAGTTATCTCCTAAAGAAAAGCTGGTTTTAAATAATAATCTGGGAATTCTGCACAAAAACCTTGGAGAATATGAAGCTGCCCTTAGATGTTATAATGTTGCTGAGTCGGTCGCTGTTAAGGAGAGTATTCCAAATCACGCTGTCCTGGTGAGTATTTATGGCAACATATCGAATATTTACACGATCAGGGGAGATCTCGGTAAGGCGCTGGATTATTGTGAAAAGGCAAATCGGTCAATATCCGAAACTGACTGGAATGAGCTCCAGAAACAGAAGTTCAGATCTGATTTATATTTTAATTCGGGAATTATATATTATCAGTTAAATAAATTTGATCTGGCTTTATCGGCCTTTAAGCTCAGTTTTCTCATAAAGGAGAAGAATAACCTGCCAGGGAAAGATATCCTATACGAGCAATTAGCAAATACTACTGCGAAATTGGGGAATAATGCGATGGCTGATAAATACTTTAAACTGAGTATTAGCCAATCGGAGGGGGAGAAAAATACGAATGTAATCAATCTGATTAATATTTATCTGGAATACGGCCATTTTCTGTTATCGGTTAAAGAAAATGAAAAGGCATTGATTTTTACTAATAATGCATTGAAAATCAGCCAAGAGACTATGGGAGAACATAGTCATGAGACTTCAAATTGTTATCAGCTATTGGGGGATTATTACCGAAAACTTAAAGAGTATGAGCAATCATTAATTTACTACCAAAAATCCTTTATTTCGGGATCTAAATATTTTAAAGATTCAAACTATCAGTCAAATCCACCGTTTGAAGAGATTACGATTAATCTTTGGCAATTACGTGTTTTTCAAGGGAAAGCTGAAGCTTTGGAAATGCTGGCTGATGCGGAAACGGATAAAATTAAAAAAATCGACTATCTTAAGCTGTGCTTCAACACGAATAATCTGGTGATGGATATAATAAATCAGATCCGTGTGGATTACCAGAATGGAGAAACGCGGATGATTTTTAATGAAAAACAAAAAAATGTTTTTGACCGCTCAGTAGAGGCTGCTCTACAACTTTATAATCTGACTTCTGAAAAGCAATATTTATATCTGGCCTATCAAAGCTGCCAGCAGTCCAAGGCAAATGAACTTAAATATGAAATTGCAAGAAACAAGGGGTTTTCGAATAATGAAATTCCCGATTCTCTGCAAACCATGGAGAGAGAAATTCAGAATAGCCTCTCTGCATACGGCGCTCTTATTCGTACCGAATCTTCATCTGCGGCTCCGGATACGCTCAAGATTGAATACTGGAAAGATCAGCAATTTACATTAAACCGTGCACTCGAAAAAAATATTGAGACCATTGAACATGATTTTCCACGGTTCACGGATAAACTTAAAAAAGGCAATATTGTAGGTATTGAAACGATACAGGCGAATTTAAAACCCTATGGAACCTTAATTGAATACAACATTTCTGCCCGGGATAGTAAGGGGGATCGGAAGTTGAATGCATTTGTAATTACTCCCAATGAGCTGATCTGCCATACCGAACTTATCGATAGTACTTTATCAGCTGAATTTTCAGGACTTAAAGGTCAGTTTTTTGACCACTCCGATGAAAATATTGGCGTCGAAGATTTTAACCGGCTGAACAAGCGGCTTTATAGTGCATATTCAATTTTAATAAAACCTTTGGAGAAATATTTTGGTGGAAAGCAACTGATCATCATCCCTGATGAGGAGCTCTCTTATTTGCCATTTGATGCATTTCTAACATCGTGGAGCAGTAAAGTAAAAATAAATTATGCGGGGCTGGATTATTTGATTCGGGATTACTCCATTTCGTTCGGGTATTCGACTAACACACTATGGAATAATCAGATAAAAGCAGTTTACCGGCCTAAAATTATCGGGTATGCACCCGAATATTCCAACAGTGAAAATGGCCAGGGATATAACCCGATAAAAAATAATAGTAAGGAGATTAAAAGTATTTTAAAATATTTTGGCGGCAAATATTTTCAGGCTGATCAGGCGTCGATCTCTAATTTTAATGCCAATTTGAGGAGTGGAGCAGTTTTACACCTGGCAATGCATGCCGAATTGGATACCACCATGGCCGGATCCTCAAGTTTGGTATTTACCCCGAATAATAGTAATCCTGCAAATTATCGCTTGTATAATTACGAAATCGGTCAAATGAATATAAACTCTCCGTTGGTTGTGCTCAGTGCATGTAATACGGGAAATGGAAAGCTTTATACTGGAGAAGGGGTGATGAGTCTCTCACGAAGTTTTATTCTTGCCGGGGTTCCAGCTGTGGTTGAAACCCTTTGGCCTGTGGAAGATATTGCTGGATCAAAGATTATGGGGAGTTTTTATAAATATCTGGCAGATGGAAAACCCCGCAATATCGCAATGAGATTAGCCAAGCTTGAATACATCGAAACTACATCACCTTCATTTGTAAATCCCAGATACTGGGCAACCTACACACTTATGGGCGATATTACTCCAATTAAAAAGATTTGGTGGAAAGATCCCTGGCTAATCTCCGGGTTAACCCTTTCTATTTTAGTTTTAGCAGCCTTGGTGATTGTCTTTCAATTAAGGCTTTTAAGAATTTTCAAAGCCTTGTTCTTGTAAATTCCTTCATTTTCAGAAACAACAACCATTAGTGCCCGCGCTTTGGGCAATTCTCCTGTTTTCATATAACACAATGCCAGGTACCACTGTGCCTCTGGAACAAATTGATTTTCAAGATTTAACAGATTACTGAAATAAGGTATTGCAGATTTAAAATTATTTTGGCCCATCTTATTTAACCCTGAATACAGGAGTAGTTCAGGTCGGTTTGAATCAGTCTGACGTAAATTATCAAAGGTTGTCTCAGCCTTATCATACTCTTTTATAAGATAAAAGTCTACCCCTTGCTGTAATTTACTGACGGCATCGGGGGCATTTCCTCTGAACTGAAATGAATTGGATTCCAAAGGTTCGTAATAACTGCTATACAGGTTATCTGGTGAAAATCCTGGCGTAAGTGATTTGAAAATTAAGAGTGAAAGAATAAAAACTGCGGCTACAGCCTGGAATATAATTTTCCGTGATATTTGGTGACTCAAAGCAGGCATTGGGATAACTGCCTCGTGAGATGGCTCGTTAATGGTGATATATTCAAAAATTTGCTGAGCAGAAACATCGTTTTGAAGAGCAGGTTTACGAAGTTCAAAGTCTCTTACCCATTTCCGGGCGATAACATCAACTCCCGATAGTGCAATCTCAACTTCTAGTTTTGAAATTCTTTTTCTGATTTCAACTTCACGATCGATATTCATGGTATTTTTTGCTTTTATCCGACCTGTTGTATTGCTCTTATCGAGATATTTGTCAATATCCTGAAGAGCTAGAATTTCTGTTTTTACAAGATGCGAATCACTTTCAATACCTTCGAGGAACAAATTTTTTTTCATAACCTTATCGAGTTTCTCCTGAAATATAAATTCCCTTCTTAACTCTTCAGAGTGAAAAAAATCACGGTTGAACTTCTTCCTTTCAGAAAGAGTCATCTCCCCCGACTGGTATTTGATTATTTGGTCATTATAATTATTCATATAATTTAGTAACAGGTTGTTTTATATTTAGGTTTCGTTCAAGTTCTTTATAATCTTTATGGTTTGTAATCCGGGTTTTTAACTCCTTCATACATTCACTTTTCTTTTTTCGGACGTATCCGTAGGTGTATCCCAGTTTCGTTGCGATGTCTGAGGGTGAAATCTCCATCCAGTACATTTTTAGAATTTTCTGTGACACCTGGTCCATTTCATCGAAGCACTGTCTGAAAATATTTTCATAAAATGCACGATCTGTCGTTTCAGTAAAATCATGATCCTGATGTCCGGAAGAACGACGCAGTTCATAATTCTTTGCCGCTTTTTGTTTATCCAGAGCCATCAACCAGAGATTTTTGCAAATAGCAAACAAATAGGTTGATAATGTCCCGTGAAGGACTAAATCGTTTGCGTAAATTTTTTCAATTATAATATACAATGCGTCCTGAAAAATATCTTTTGCATCTTCGGTATTGCCATTATTTTTCGATATGTAATAACGGATCACTGGCAGGAAATCCCTAACCAGATATTTAACAGCGAATGATTCACCCGATTTTAAGCCTTGAATAATTTCCTGATCGGTATATTTTTTCATTTATAACAAATATTCAGAGTTTTTGCCTGACAACTATCTTGCACGATAAGCACAAAGATAAGAGTCAATTTATACAATTACGACTAAATAGTGTAATAATTAGTTAGTCGAAACAGCGTGTAAATATATGCAAAACTTTAAAATTTGGTTATAAATTCACCATTTAACTAAGTTAAATCAGATCGAATCAGGGTAAGCTCAAAAATAAATTAAAGCCTTCCGGTCAAATTAAAAAATTAAATTCATTATTCAAAGAACGAACTGATAAAATTCAGGACCTAAACTGCATAACCATTGTCGAAGAACTTCTCCTGAACCTCATTCCAACAAACTATTATTCAGTCTACATCCTTTTATCTCCTTAATTAATATCACTTCAAAATTGTTACCCGATTTCCATGACTATTTTTAAAAAACTTATTTTTTAAGCAAAAATTGATAATTCTTTGCTTAAATGATTTTTTTTCTTTTTCTTTGCTATTCAAAATTAAGTAAGATGAAAACATTTAAATCAATATGGCTTTGGTGGGGCAACACTTTCCTCTGTTAGAGGTGAAGCCATATTGTATTTTTTAAAATATACATCCGGCTTACCTTTTACAGGTAAGCCGGATTTTTTTTTAAGGGGTTGTATCAGAAATATTAAATTGACAAACTAAAAATCAAATATTAACTTGATGAAAAATAGTTCTCAGCATAATTTTACCTGGCGTTGGCAGGATTACTTTTTACAAACGTGAATGGATAACCATCTTGTACCCCATTTTTTTGGGATTACGGTTTATCGGATCACGATAAACCGTTTTTTGTTTTAAAAATTTCAATTTATTATAACTATGAAGCAGTATAACTTTACAACCAATGTTAGGGAATTCATTGCCGATACGGTAACTCCGGTTAGTGTTTATCTTACAATGCGGGATATTTTTCCGAACGCCCTGTTGCTCGAGAGTTCCGATCATCACAGTCTTGAAAACAGCTATTCATTTATATGTCTTAAGCCTGAAGCCTCACTTGAGGTGGCGCAATTCAAAACCACCAGGAAATTTCCCGATGGAACAACTGAAACGGGCATGATCACTAAAGGTGGACAACTGGCCGAGGAGATGAGTTCCTTTTTTGGATGTTTTAAATCTGATCATTCAATGCCGGAGCTTCCTGCCAATGGATTCTTTGGCTATGTCAGTTACGATGGGGTACAATACTTTGAAACGATTAAGTTTAATCATCCTGTAAATCCTGATTATCAAATTCCTGAGGTTCATTACGCCTTTTATCGGTACATTATTGCAATTAATCATTTCCAGAATCGCATTCAACTGATTGAAAATCTTTTTGAAGGAGAACTCTCCTCCCTGAATCACATCCACGATTTATTATCCAGCCGCAATTTTGCCACCTTCACATTTGAATCTTTAGACGTGGAGAGCTCCAATATCACCGATGATGAATTTAAGTCGATGGTTTCAAAGGGTAAGGAACACTGTTTTAGGGGTGATGTTTTTCAGATTGTTTTGTCGAGGCAGTATTCACAACAATTCTTAGGGGATGATTTCAATGTATATCGCGCTTTACGGTCGATCAATCCTTCTCCCTATCTTTTTTATTTTGATTACGGGAGTTATAAAATATTCGGATCCTCTCCTGAGGCACAACTGCAGATTAATCAACAAAAAGTATCAATCCATCCTATTGCCGGGACTTTTCGCCGTACAGGGAACGATGAACAGGATCGCTTTCTGGCCGAAAAACTGTCCAACGATCCTAAGGAAAATGCAGAACACGTGATGCTTGTTGATCTGGCCCGTAATGATCTGAGCCGTAATGCAACCGATGTAAAGGTAGAACTGTTCCGTGAAGTTCAGTTTTTTTCGCATGTAATTCACCTGGTGTCGAAGGTAACAGGAATACTTCCCGAAGGAGCTAATCCGGTAAGTGTAATGGGCGACTCATTTCCTGCAGGAACCCTTTCGGGAGCTCCAAAGTTTAAGGCCATGGAACTGATTGATAAATTCGAAAATCAGAATCGCGGATATTATGGCGGTTGCATCGGATTGATCGGCTTCGACAACTCATTTAACCATGCTATAATGATCCGTTCGTTTCTTAGCAAGAATAATACCCTCTTCTATCAGGCTGGTGCAGGTGTTGTAGCTGCCTCGAATGAAGAGAATGAACTACAGGAGGTTGTGAATAAACTTGCAGCCCTTAAAAAAGCGATCGTTATGGCAAATGGAATTATCTAGGGAACAGGGTAACTTAAATTATTTTAAACAAACAAATCATCCATGAAAATATTAGTAATTGACAATTATGACTCATTCACCTATAACCTGGTTCATGCATTAAAGAAGTTTGAAGGTGTAACAGTAGTGGTGAGGCGAAATGATGAACTTGCCCCGGGAGAACCTCACCTCTATGATAAGCTCGTCTTCTCGCCAGGTCCTGGAATTCCTGAAGAGGCAGGACAAATGCCGGCTGTCATTCGTGACTATGCCGGCAAAAAACCAATGCTTGGTGTTTGTTTAGGACACCAGGCAATTGGTGAAGCCTTTGGAGGGACTTTAGAAAATATGAATGACGTGTTACATGGAATTGCTACTCCAATCACGGTGGTGGCAAAATCATACCTTTTCGATTCGATACCTGAAACATTTGAGGCCGGACGTTACCACTCCTGGATCGTGGAGCGTGAATCGTTTCCTGATGTACTTGAGATTACCAGTTTAGACCAGCAGGGGAGAGTCATGTCATTTCAGCACAGGGAATTCGATATTCAGGGGGTCCAGTTCCATCCTGAATCAATTTTGACACCCATCGGTGAGAAAATACTCGAAAACTGGGTAAAGCATTAATAGAAAATTAAGGAAATCAAAGAATTACGAAAAATGCTAATCTCTGTTTATTTCAATTAATATCCATTTATTTCTACTATATTTCCAATACTTTAAAATATGAGAGAGATTCTTAACTATCTTTTCGAGCACAAAAGGTTATCCAGACAGGAAGCTGAAGATATCCTGACTGAAATTACCGCAGGTAAACTCTCCGATTCCGAGATTGCCGCCTTTATTACGGTTTTCAATATGCGTACAATCAGCATTAATGAATTGGAAGGATTCCGTAATGCGCTGCTAAAAACCGCTATTCGCGTTGATTTATCAGGGTTTAATACCATTGATTTATGTGGGACAGGGGGCGATGGTAAGGATACTTTTAATATCTCTACGTTGTCGGCTTTTGTAGTCGCCGGTGCGGGTGCAACTGTGGCCAAACACGGAAACTATGCAGCTTCGTCCGGATGCGGATCATCAAACGTTATGGAATATCACGGGTACAAATTTTCGAATGATCATGATAGGTTGCGTACAGAATTGGATCGATGTGGGATCACATTTTTGCATGCTCCGTTGTTCAATCCGGCAATGAAAAATGTTGCGCATGTACGACGGGCATTGAGGATTAAGACCTTCTTTAATATGCTGGGACCTATGGTAAATCCTGGAAGACCACAAAACCAGGTTGTTGGTGTGTTCAGTCTCGAGCTGGCCAGAATGTATAATTATCTGTACCAAAAGAGTGATGTAAATTATTGCATTATTCATAGTCTTGATGGATACGATGAAATCTCTCTTACAGGCGATTTTAAAGTTCTTGGTTATAAAACGGATCAGATTTTGTCACCATTAAGCCTTGGAATGGATACCTTTAAGGCAGTGGAGTTAGCCGGATCAGGAGATGTTCCCGGAACCGCTGCTATTTTCACAAACGTTCTGGAAGGGCGGGGAACTGCTGCTCAAAATTCAGTGGTGATATCTAATGCTGCGATGGCTATTAAAACCTATTTCCCGGGTATGAGTCTGGAACAGGCTGTCGAGCAGGCCAAATCGTCCCTTTTAGGTGGTAAAGCGTTGAATGTTTTTACAAAATTAATCTCAATGCAATGAGCACTATACTGGATGAGATCGTAATTAACCGGCGGTTGGAAGTGAATCAGCAGAAAGAGTTAGTTTCATTGTCCCAACTAAAGTCAGCAACCGATTTTAACACCCCAAGGAACTCATTAGTTCGTAAATTGACCGCTTCAGGCAGTAGTGGAATAATTGCAGAATTTAAAAGAAGGTCGCCATCAAAAGGGGTGATCAATGATCGGGTTGAACCTGAAATTGTGACAAAGGGGTATGCTGATGCCGGAGTTTCCGGCTTATCGGT
Source organism: Prolixibacteraceae bacterium (assembly GCA_947475715.1). Classification (GTDB taxonomy): domain Bacteria; phylum Bacteroidota; class Bacteroidia; order Bacteroidales; family Prolixibacteraceae; genus JAAFHB01. Next base: position 21,241 of record CANJNY010000011.1, on the reverse strand, counting down.
ACTTACTGATGGCCGCTATTTTGGAGGCACAGTTGCTGATTTTATTTCAGCCCGGAACTCGAATCCCCTTACCCCGTTGCTTCGGAAGGATTTTATGGTCGATGAATACCAGCTTTTTGAATCACGAATGTTAAATGCAGATGTGATTCTTTTAATTGCAGCCGTTTTGGATAAAGAAGAAATCTCTCGTTTTACCGCTATCGCTCACGAACTGGGGATGGAAGTTCTGCTCGAACTGCACGATGAAAGTGAAATCGGGAAAATTGATTCTTCCGTTGATATGATCGGCATTAATAATCGCAATTTAAAAGATTTTAAGGTTGATATGGAGAGGTCAATTAAATTGTTAAATCAACTCCCCGCCCAAGCGATAAAAATATCAGAAAGTGGATTGAGTGATCCTGAAACGGTTGATTTTTTGCGCAGAGAGGGTTTTCAAGGCTTTCTCATGGGTGAAAATTTCATGAAAACAGAAAATCCGGCTTTGGCGTGTGATGATTTTATCTCACGATTAAAGCATTAAAAAAAATAAAATTATGGCCATAAAAGTAAAAGTTTGTGGAATGCGTCAATCCTCCAATATTGGAGAGCTGGTTAAACTCACTCCTGATTTTATTGGCTTTATCTTTTATTCCAAATCAAAACGGTTTATTGGAGAGATTATTCCTAATGAGATTCAGTTACTTATTCCCGATTTAATCCGGAAAGTTGGGGTTTTTGTGGATGAGCCATTTGAGAGCCTGATTGAAAAATTCTACCAAAGTAACCTGAATATGGTTCAATTCCATGGCATAGAATCACCCGATTATTGTAAAAGGGTGAAAGAACTAAATATTCCGGTTATTAAGGCTTTTAGTATTACCCCGGATTTCGATTTTTTGACAGTAAACCCCTATAATGAGTTTTGTGATTATTTCCTTTTTGATACTGCAACTGAATTAAGAGGGGGATCAGGGTTAAAATTCGATTGGGATATTCTGAATCAATACACCGGAAGTCAACCTTTTTTCCTGAGTGGAGGGATTCAATTGACAGACCTCGGGGAGATCGGGAATTTACTTCATGATAAATTGTACGCTGTTGATGTCAATAGTGGTTTTGAGATTGAGCCCGGCCTTAAAGATATTTCTAAACTGGCACCATTTATCGATCGGTTGAGGGAATATTAACGGATGGGGATTTTGAATTAATTTTGTGACCGGTAAAGAGGTCATTGGAAGTTGAATTATCTGGCAGAATAAAAGTTAAGTAAAGCAACTTCTATACTTAAAAATAATTAATGCTAATAAAAAGCGAGAATAATTAAAAACTAAGAATATGAATTATCAGTCTGACGAGAAAGGATATTACGGAACATTCGGGGGAGCTTTCATTCCCGAAATGATGCAACAGAATATTAGCCAGTTACAAAGCTGTTATATAGAGATTATCGAAAGTGATTCATTTAAGGAGGAATTTAAAACATTACTTTCTGATTATGCCGGAAGGCCTTCACCACTCTATTATTCAGACCGGCTTTCTGATCATTACAAGGCTCATATCTATTTGAAACGGGAAGACCTGAATCATACCGGATCGCACAAGATTAACAATACCATTGGGCAGATTTTGCTTGCAAAAAGACTTGGGAAGACCCGGATTATTGCCGAAACCGGAGCCGGGCAACACGGTGTTGCCACAGCCACTGTTTGTGCCAGAGCCGGACTGGAGTGTATTGTTTATATGGGTGCAGTAGATGTTGCGCGACAATCGCCCAATGTTGAGAAGATGAAAATGCTTGGAGCCGAGGTGCGGCCTGTTCAAAGTGGGAGCAAAACCCTTAAGGATGCAACCAATGAGGCAATTCGCGACTGGATTAATAACCCGGTTGACACACATTATATTATCGGTTCGGTAGTGGGTCCTCATCCATATCCCGATATGGTTGCCCGTTTTCAGTCGGTAATCAGCGAAGAGATCCGAATCCAGCTTAAGGAGAAAACAGGTCGTGAAACACCCGATTACGTAATCGCCTGCGTGGGAGGAGGAAGTAATGCGGCAGGATCTTTTTACCATTTTCTGAATAATCCAGAGGTGAAGCTTATCGCAGTTGAGGCGGGCGGAAAAGGGGTTGATACCGGGGAATCGGCAGCAACTACCCAGCTTGGTCGTCCCGGAATTCTGCATGGCAGTCGGAGCCTGCTTATGCAGACTGCCGATGGACAGGTTATTGAACCTTATTCGATTTCGGCAGGACTCGATTATCCGGGAATCGGACCGATGCATGCCAACCTGTTTAAGACTCACAGGGCACAGTTCCTCAGTGCTACCGATGATCAGGCACTAAAGGCGGCTTTGTATCTTTCCCAAAAAGAGGGAATCATTCCGGCTCTTGAATCTGCACATGCACTGGCTGCACTCGAGATGATTGAGTTCAAACCCGATGATGTTGTGGTTGTAAATGTTTCCGGCCGCGGAGATAAGGATATGGAGACTTTCCTGAAATATTTTCAATCGGTTAAATAAGTATTTATTATTATAAGTTTTTATTAAGTATAAAATTGATAAAATTAACCATTATGGAAAATCGAATCACATCCCTTCTTCATCAAAAGGGGGAGAATATATTATCCATTTATTTCACGGCAGGATATCCCGAATTAAATGACACAAAGAGAATCATTGAAGAATTGGAGCGATGTGGGGCAGATTTGATTGAAATCGGGATGCCTTTTTCTGATCCCGTTGCGGATGGTCCGGTTATTCAGCACAGTTCAGAGGTGGCCCTGAGCAACGGAATGACGATCAATCTCTTGTTTGAGCAATTAAAGGAGATTCGAAAAACCGTTTCTGTTCCTTTAATATTAATGGGATATCTTAATCCGGTGATGCAATTTGGAATTGAAGAATTCTGCCTTAAATGTAAGGAAACCGGTATTGACGGAACAATCATTCCTGATCTCCCTTTGGAGGTTTACCAGGAGGAATATAAGGAGATTTTTGAGAAATATTCGTTAAGTAATATCTTTTTGATTACTCCTCAAACACCTGAACAGCGGATCAGAATGATTGATTTGCTCTCCAACGGATTTATTTATATGGTCTCCTCCTCATCCACTACCGGTGTTAAGGAATCGGGCGATAATGAGCAGATTGCATATTTTGAACGAATCAGGAGCATGAATCTCCGGTCGAAGCAGCTCATTGGGTTTGGAATTTCTGATAAAGCCTCCTTTGAAAGGGCTGCCCAATATGCGAGTGGGGCGATAATCGGGAGTGCATTTGTAACAGCGTTGGCGGGAGAAATGCCAATTGAGCATAAAGTAAACGCCTTTATGCTAAAGTTTCTTAAAACAAGTATAATATGAGATTGATGCATGATGTAGTTTTGTAAATAAGATTACATTTGCCGCAAAAAGTGAAATATCACAAACTGAAATGAAGATTTCATCATCCCTCAGTTGACGGATTCCAATTTGCTGCTAAAAAACAAATTATTTACAAATGAAAAACAACTTCCTGACCTTACTTGTTTTTACCCTTCTGCTTAATTTTAATGTTAAAGCCGATGAGGGGATGTGGCTCCCTTCGCTTGTTGGAAAGTTAAATATCCAAAAGATGAGTTCTATCGGGTGTAAACTTACCGATGAGCAAATTTACAGCATTAATCATTCAAGTTTAAAAGATGCCGTTGTGGCACTTGATCGCGGTTCATGCACTGCTGAAATTGTTTCGAACGATGGCTTGTTACTGACCAACCACCACTGTGGTTTTGACCAGATTCAGGCACACAGTTCAGTTGAACATGATTACCTGAAGGATGGTTTTTGGGCGCAGAAACGGGAGGATGAGCTTGCAAATCCCGGAAAGACGGTAACCTTTTTGGTAAGCATGGAGGATGTTACCGGGCAGGTATTAAAGAATGTCACTGAGGATATGGATGATCAGACCCGGTCATCAAAAGTTCGCGAGGAGATGTCTAAAATTGAGAAGGAGGCAAAAGGAACCGCTGATTTTGAAACACGAGTCAGAAGTTTATTTGAAGCAAATAAATATTATCTTTTTGTTACACAGACGTTTAAAGATGTCAGACTTGTGGGAACTCCTCCCCAATCGATCGGTAAATTTGGCGGAGAAACCGATAACTGGATGTGGCCTCGTCATACCGGTGATTTTTCGATCTTCAGGGTTTACTGTGCACCTGACGGGAAACCTGCTGAATATTCCAAACTAAATGTTCCATATCACCCGAAACATTTTTTTCCTGTTTCCTTAAAAGGTGTTGGAAAAAATGATTTTGCCATGGTAATGGGATATCCGGGATCTACGACCCGTTACCGCACTTCTACAGAAGTAAAAAACACAATGGATATTGTCAATGATATCAGAATCACGGCCCGGGAGGCAAAATTGAATATCATCAGAGATTATATGGCTACAAGCCAGAAAGCACGAATCCAATATGCTTCAAAATTTGCCAGAAGTTCAAACTATTATAAATATTCAATCGGGCAGAATAAGGGGCTTACCGACCTTAATGTAATTGCCCGAAAACTTGATGAGGAGAAGCAGTTTCAGAAATGGGCAAACTCAACACCTGAACGAAAAGCCAAATATGGGGGGGCGCTCGATACAATTAGTGCTGCCTTTTATAGCAGGGATGAGAAAATTGCCGATGAGTATTCCCGGGAATCATTGCTTAGGGGGGCTGAAATCTTCTCTTTTGCGGCAAAGTCAGCCACCCTCTTTTCTGCTCTTAAAACTGCTGATGCCGGAAAAATTTCGGAGGCTACTACCGAATTAAGGTCTTCGCTTGACAATTATTTTAAAGACTACGATGCCAATACAGACCAGAAAATTGTAGCCAGCTTATTGAAAATTTATTCCTCAAAAGTAAATCCAAAATATATTCCTGCCTTTTTTCAGGTGATTCAATCAAAATTCAAGGGGGATTTTGAGGCCTATGCGAAGAAATTATTTGATAAGACGATTTTTGCTGATCAGGCCAGGATGGAGGCTTTTCTGAATAACCCATCACGTAAGGTGATCGAAAAGGATATGGCTTTTATTGCAATGCGCTCGATTTTTGAAACACAATATGCAATCATGCATGATCTTGGCAATTCAAAAGCCAATCTGGATAAAGCCAGGAGGTTATATGTTGCTGGTTTAATGGAGATGGGGAATGGAAAATCATTTTATCCTGATGCCAATTCAACCATGAGACTTACCTATGGTGTTGTTGATGGTTACACCGCACACGATGCTACTTATTTTGATTATTTCACCACCCTCAAAGGGTATTCGGAGAAAGGGATCCGCGGAGATGCAGATTTTGATTTTCCTCAACGGTTGGTAGATATGTATAATTCAAAAGATTTCGGGCAATATGGGGATAAAGATGGCACCTTACATACCTGTTTCACTTCAAATAATGATATCACCGGAGGAAATTCCGGCAGCCCAGTATTGAATGGTGATGGTGAATTGATCGGTATTGCGTTTGACGGAAATTGGGAAGCAATGAGCGGTGATATCGCTTTTGAGCCTGAATTACAAAAATGTATCTGTGTCGATATCCGCTTTGTTTTATGGACTATCGATAAGTTTGCAGGTGCCGGCAATCTGGTTAATGAGATGAAACTGATCAGGTAACTGATTTATATGGTATGGTCAATGATTTTTGTACCGCTCAAATTAGCTGTTAGAATTTCAGATATAATTTAAAATATTATAAAGGCCGGTTAACATCCGGTCTTTTAAATTTTCAGTGGAAGGTATGGAGCAGCAGTCGAATTCCGAGATTATTATTTTTACCGATGGGGCAGCTCGTGGCAATCCCGGTCCCGGGGGATATGGCGTTGTTCTGATATCGGGATCTCACCGCAAGGAGCTATCCCAGGGATTTAAACTTACCACCAATAACCGGATGGAATTGATGGCTGCTATTGTGGGTCTCGAGGCGCTTAAGGTAATGCCTTGTAATGTAACTATTTATACAGATTCGAAATATGTTGCCGATTCAGTAGAAAAAAGATGGGTATTTAACTGGGTGAAAACTGGTTTTAAAGGTAAAAAGAACAGTGATCTCTGGAAACGATTTCTCGAAGTGCATGCCAAACATCGTATTAAATTCGTATGGGTTAAAGGTCATGCCAGTATTCCGGAAAATGAACGATGCGATCAGTTAGCCGTTGAGGCATCATTTCGGCCTGTATTACCGGTAGACTTTGGTTATCAGCCAGATAAATAAAACACATTCCATTTTAATTATTACTTGAAATGAAATACATTTGTCAGGCAAAATCGATAAACTAATGAGTTGGCTTTATAACTTAGGAATATTTGGATATTACCTGTTGGTTAGGATCGTTTCGTTACGAAATGAGAAAGCCCGTAAATGGCTTGAGGGGAGAAAGGATATCTTTGTGCGGTTGCGCCAAACGATTAAACCTGGTGAACCTATTTTATGGTTTCATGCCTCTTCGCTCGGAGAGTTTGAGCAGGGAAGACCCGTTATTGAGGCTATTCGAAGCCGATGGCCGGAATACAAAATACTGCTCACATTTTTTTCCCCGTCAGGATATGAGTTGCGAAAAAATTATCCTTATGCTGATTATATATTTTATCTTCCCCTTGACACTAAAATAAATGCCATTCGGTTCATTGAAATTGTGCGACCGACTAAGGTTTTCTTTATTAAATATGAATTTTGGTATCATTTCCTGATTCAGCTAAAGGAAGAGGGGATCCCTACCTATATCTTTTCAGCACTATTTCGTCCAACACAAATCTTTTTTAAGCCATGGGGTAAGTGGTATCTCAAGGCAATTGGAACCTATGAACATATCTTCGTACAAAATCAGGAATCGTTTGATCTCCTGCATCAATATGGGTTTAAAAATGTCTCCCTGTCAGGTGATACCCGACTGGACCGTGTAGGGCAAATTGCCGATGCGAGTCCTAAACTTGAAAAACTTGAGATTTTTGGGGATGGTCAAAAAATTATTATTGCAGGAAGTACGTGGAAGGAAGATGAAGAGCTGTTTATTCCTTATGTGAACAAATCACCTTCAGGTTTAAAATTTGTTATTGCCCCTCATGAAGTAAACCCTCAGTCACTTGAAAGGATCTGCAACGCACTTGAAAAACCCTATGCCTTTTATTCGACGGCTACTCCGCAGGAGTTAACCCAGGCTGATGTGCTGATTGCAGATGGATACGGATATCTGAATTCCATTTACCGTTATGGTATTCTTGCCTATGTGGGAGGGGGTTTTACCTCGGGTATTCATAGTATACTGGAACCGGCAGTTTTTGGGCTTCCTGTGATTTTTGGCCCTGATTATCATAAATTTCAGGAGGCTTATGATATGTTGAATATTGGAGCCGCCTGCTGCGTCAGTGATTCTGCAGAGCTTGAAGATCAGATTGAAAATTTACGGCTTAATCCTGAAAAGCTGCATATAGCTTCAAATCTAGCCCGGGGCTATGTGGATAAGAACCGGGGTGCCTCGAGGGAGATTGTGAATTATCTTTTTACTCAGAAATAGCAATTCAGATCTTTAATTTCTCCCTTAAATTATTATACCCCCCTTTACTTATCTTAAGTTTGGCCCCTTGACGGGTTACAACAAGCCATGAATCTTTTTCGTACTGCTGAATTTCTGCGATACATTCCAGATTTAGCAAATATGAACGGTGAATCCTCACAAACAGTTCTTTATTAAGGTGTTCTTCGAAAAACTTCATGGTCCTTTGCTTCATAAAATGACCGTCCTTACAATAAATCATAACAAAATCATCCTGTGATTCGATATAGTAGATTGATTCGGCAGGAATAACCTGAATTGTTCTACCCGACTTTACAACAATTCGGTTTAAAATACCTATTTCCTGATCGTGTGATTCGATTAATTGGGTTATTCCTGGATTTGATATTTTTCCCTTTATATACTCAATGGCTTTAGTTAAGGCAACGGTAACCCGCTCAGAGGGATATGGTTTTAGGAGGTAGTCTATGGCATTGGCTTCAAAGGCACGAATGGCAAAATTGTCGAATGCGGTTGAAAAAATAATGATCGGAGGGTCTGGGATCAACTCAAGCATTTCGAACCCGTTGATTTTAGGCATCTGAATGTCAAGAAATACCAGATCAGGTTTTAATTCCTGAATGGCCAGAACTCCTTCGAACCCATTAGTACACTCACCCACTACTTCGACACGTTCGTCCTTCGACAGGTAATGGCGCAGTAAATCCCGTGCAAGAACTTCATCATCAATAATTAAGATTTTTATTCTATTCATTGCAAAAAGTGTATTTGTCATTATTTTATTCAATGGCAATTGATTGATGGCTATCTTAATTGAGGATCCGGGATAACCATCTTTAGTTTAAAGTGGTTATCACCCAGCTCAGCTTTCAATAATCTTGAACTACCATACACAAGGGTAAGCCGGTCGTTAATATTGACCAATCCGATCCCTTCACCCTTTAGGGGAACAGATTTCGGATCAAAATCATTGGTAACACATATTTCCATGAAACCTGGTATTTTTCTGGCTTCAAGGAGAATTTCAACAGGTGTTGAAGTTTCATAGAGACCATATTTGATTGCATTTTCAAAGATAGGCTGGAGGATAAGATTAGGAATGAGATGGTTCTTGCATGACTCTTCGATATCAAACCGGTATTCCAGGTTATTTCCGAATCTGATCTTCTCGATCTGTAGATATAGGGCGATATTCTTTAATTCAATTTCCAGAGGAACCATTTCATCCTGCTTTTTTCGCAGCGAGAAGCGCATAAAATCGGATAATGCGATGACCATCGCGTGTGCCTTTTCCGGATTTGTCAGGGTAAGTGATGCGATGGAATTAAGGCTGTTAAATAAAAAATGAGGGTTAATCTGAGATTTCAAAGCATTTAACTGGGCCTCGCGAATCTGTTGTTGCAACTCCGCCTCCCTAACTTCCTTCTCACGGTTATGTTGACTGTATACATAGATATAATAAATACTGACCACCAAGGCGTAAAATAATAATCCTGCCAATATTCGGTTTGTAAGCTCTCCGTAAAGGTAGTTGTTATACTTTGAATTGTTAATCATGGTCTTGACCAGTATTCCGGAGCTGAGAATCCAGAGACCGGTAAAAACCAGTGAAGCGGCAATATGGCTAATGACCATCTGTCCCGATGAACTTTTTTCGGGGTCATTATACCTCACAACATACCATACTGCAATGCCTAAAATTCCGAGTATAATTCCAAAAATCAGACCGTCAAAAAAGGCAACAGGGAGAGACAGAATATGAAAATAGCTATTATATCCTGTCTGAATAAGAGCTAAAATCAGGGGAAATACCCAGTATATCAGGGCCGAAATTCGATTTGTTGTTACTGGATGGTCCATCGGATAATTAAAATTGAGAAAGTACAAAGTGCAAAATTCAAAATAACTCTTGAAAGGAGCCCGGAGTCCTTCTTAAGCCAATTTGTATTTAACTTTGCACTTTAAATTTTGCAACTGGAATTTTACAGCTAACTGATTATGGCATCGAATTCAGTTCTCCTCCACCGAAGAGACAGGTTCCTTTGATTACAACAATCTTTCCTGTTCCTGTTCTTGAAATTACCGAGTATCCGCGCTTATCCTCGAATCCTCCGAATATGGAAACAACCTCAATTTTGACGTTCCACTCTTCGGGAACAATGATTTTGGTTCCTCCGAAGATGGTAGCTATATCGATTGTACACCCTTCTACAGGTTTGGCATAGCGCAGGTTAATTTTGGAACCCCCAAAAATAGAGGTGATTTTACCTCCCTGGAAGTTTTCGGTTACCACAGAGATATTTCGGCCTCCAAATATGGCTGTCTCATCGATAAAATCGGTCGATTTATTTGAAACAGAATCCAAATCATTAAATGGATTTTTATGACCGCGAGGGGCACCCCCTCTTCGAAGGATAAATGAGATGCCAACTAAAACAATTAATGCAGGCCAGAAATTCTCATGGAAATTTTCGGGCATAAAACTAAACCTGTCAAGAAAGAAAAAAATACCAATTGAGATTAAAATAATGGCAGGGGTAAATGCTTTTCTTGCAAGATTAAAAATACCTATCACGATTAATAATACCGGCCAACTAAATAAGTGGTCGTAGAGTTCACCATCGAGCCATCCTGAATGTCTTGCAATCATCAAGCCACCAATAGCTACTAAAAGAATTCCCAACAGTGATCTTGAATCACCACTTCTGTTTCCTCTCCGGTCAAATGCATTTTCATTTTTTCCCGGGGTTTCGTCGTACTTAATCATTGTGTGTTTTTTAATGGTTTACTAAAATGGGTTTTAAACTCACACAAAACTAATTACTGCCAATACCTGAAAGAAGCAGTAATCGGTGAATGGAGGTAAAAAACCGGTAAACGGTCGGATTTAACTTTCAGAACCTCTGCCGGAGGTAATAATCATAAGTTTTAATTCATCGTTTAGTTTCTTCTCCCCGATTAATTCTTCCATTGTAAGGTGCATTCTATAGCGCCAGTAGTGTTGTGCAATTGCAGGCACATTTATTCGCTCTCCATGGGTATTATCCCATCGTAAACGGCCATCCATAGCCAATAAATCCTGTATTGGGAAAATGGCCCACATTGCAGGTGAGTAAAGGTGCATATTCAGAATCTCGCGGGCAACCCATGGCTCCATAAAGTGAGGGAATTCTCCTTTGTGACCCATCACCAATCTGAAGAACCGCTCGCTGTGGATCCTATCCTCTTCCCACCATCCGCGCAGTGTTGACATATCGTGTGTTGAGGTTGAACAGACGGACAGATATGGGGCATCGGCAGGGTGTGCAAACTCAACGTTCGGATCTTTCGGCATCCGCTGGATTTCGAGACTTAAAATCCCCAGATTGCGCATAACTCCCGGAACACTTTCGGGAACCATTCCCAGATCTTCGCCGCAAATAAGCATTTCTGTTGATTTCATTAAGGCTGGAAGAATCCAAAGAGCTTGTTTTTTCCAGTACTCCTCGTGCCTGCGGTAAAAGAAATCGATATAAAGTTCGTCAAGTGTCCACCGTTCTTCGGCTCTGAGATTTAGGTAGGAGTTGGTATTGTGAAATGCCACTCTGGGGTGAAACAGGTTGGGATGGTAAGGGTCACGAAGGAAGAGCACCTCCGAAATTAAGGAGCAGAGTCCGTCACGGATACGTGTTTCTATACCGGTTAGTTCCTCCCCTTTTTTATTGGCATCAAAATGATCCCACACTCTACGCTGGGTGTTAAACTGTGATTTTATGTTGTATTTACCAGGTTCATATTCAATAAGATAAGTTGATTTTACCTCATGAACCTCCTCCCCAAACAGTTCCCATAGGAAATATTCGCGGATGTAAGGTTTTGTAAATCTTTCCTCATTAAAAATAACTCCCCTGTCGATGATTTCATCGCGTGTAAAAGGGAGGGCAGGTCTGAAATGGCCCATGATTCCCTGCACCTGATTCACAGGAATTTCCCAGATTCTGAAAAATCCAAGGATGTGATCGATACGGGTTGCGTCGAAATAGCGGGACATCTGTTTAAGTCGCTGATCCCACCATGCGAAGTTATCTTCTGCCATCTTCTCCCAGTTGTAGGTTGGGAATCCCCAGTTTTGACCCAGATCTGCAAATTCATCAGGCGGAGCTCCTGCCTGCTGATCAAGATTAAACAGGTCGGGATGGGTCCACGCTTCAACACTGTCGGGACTAATTCCAATGGGGATATCCCCTTTTAGTACTACCCCGTTATTTCGGGCATATTGGGCAGCCTCAAGAAGCTGTTTGGAAGCATGAAATTGAATGAAGTAATGAACAGCAATATCAGAATACCAGGGTTGCGTACTGTCACATAATATTTTGATCTCTTTAATGTTAAAGTCTGAATACTCGGTCCATGTTCTGAAATTGGCCGATTTATTTTTATCGCGCAGGAAGCAAAATGCTGCATACGGAATCAACCAATCTTTATTCTCTTCAAAGAACCGGATAAAAGGGGGATATTCGAGGAAAAGATCTTTTTGCTGATCAAAAATAAGCTTGAAGAATTTTGATTTTACCTTATGTATATCGTCGTAACGGACTGTTTCAAGTGCGTTAAATCCTGCCAGAGTCTGGGCAAATCCGATCTCCAGATTTTCATCATCCAGAACACCGATTTTGTTTATATTGATATAGACAGGATGAAGTGCCACTGTTGAGATCGATTTATAGGGATAGGTATCAATCCAGGTATGTGTTGCAACAGTTTCATTCAGAGGCAGTAATTGAACCAGTTTTATTCCTGTTTGCCTGGCCCAGTCTACCAATTTGTTAATATCCGGGAATTCGCCAATTCCTCCGCTATTCTCAGTTCGCAGCGAGAAAACGGGTACAGCTACCCCTGCACCTCTCCAGTGTGTGGCAGGAAATCGAAATCCCTCATCGGTATGGATCTTTAAGCTAAGGGGCTCTTTACAGACATAATCGCGGATCATGCGGTTACTCCCCTGTTCCCAGATGACAATATGCTTATTTATTTTATTGTAAATTACATATTTAAATTGCAGTGGCAACTTAAGTTTATCGGCATCAAGGTTTATACTCCATAGTGGAAATTGAGTATCATTCATTAACAGGATATCCTGTTCCATCCAGTTTCCTAGTAAGGGCTGGTCCCCCAGAATTGCAACGCAACAATCGGAAGATACGCGGGGAACATGAATTTGTATTCTCAGTGTTCTTCGAAAGGTGAGATCTTCGGTAAGCGGTTCGTCCGTACTCTTGCGGGAAAACAACACTTTGGTAAAAGCAGAGGAGGATAAAGCAACATCAGATTCATGGCTTGTTCTCCAGAAATCACGGCATCTAAGCTCGTCCAGAGCACTATTGCCAATGGCGATAAAACGGTTCTTCCCCCCTTCCCAGACGAAATTTCCTTCAGAATCTTTGAGCAGATATTTATATTCAAGCCTTGGTCCGGATCGAAATTGACAATCCACTTCCCATTCACCCGATTTACAGGTATTCATAGGTAATGCCCGGGCGGGATCCCACTCACCAAATTCGGAAGTTGAACCGGAAACATAAAGAACCTGACCCCATAAGGTCTGGTAATCAATTTTAAAAGATGTTTTCATAGTTTCTCCTTTCTGAAGTCTGTAATGACTACTTTTATGAACTGGTGTAAAAACCAAAATATAATTAGAAAGTTCTTAATTACAAAGTTAAACCTTTGGAAGTGATAAGCTGTTGTAATAGAAGATTAATTTACATAATTAACTCTCTTTTTCTGATGATTCCGTGTTTGGTTTGCTGCCCCTTCCCTTTTCGGGGTCCTGGGAGCGACCGAAAATGACATTGAGATCTCGGTTAAATATATGGATACAATTGTAATTCTAAAAGTGCGCGGGTGAGTGTTCACGTCCTGAACACTCACCCGCGCACTAATTATTGAATTGCCAAATTAACAATTCACCATTAATTCTTATTTCTTAAATCCATCTTTTAGTGACACAATCCGGTTAAAAACCATTTGGTTTGAGGTGGAATCGGGATCAATATTGAAATATCCGAGTCTTTCGAACTGAAAGCTATCCAATGGCTTTCCATTTTTAACAAACGGTTCAATGTAACATTCGCTCAATACTTTTAATGAATCGGGATTTAGAAATTCGAGCAGGTCCTTGTCCTTGTGTCCTGCAGGATCGGGATCGGTAAACAGCCGGTCGTACAGGCGCACTTCAGCTTTAACTGCCTGAGCGACTGCGACCCAATGAAGGGTTGCTTTCACCTTCCTGCCGTCAGGTGCATTACCCCCTTTGGTTTCCGGATCATAGGTGCAATGAAGTTCAATAATATCACCCTCACCGTTCCTGATAATATCGGTACACTTTATAAAGTAGGAATAACGCAGTCGGACTTCGCGGCCTACTGATAGCCGGTAGAATTTATTGGTTGGATTTTCCATGAAATCTTCCCGTTCGAGGTATAGTTCACGCGAAAATGGAACTTTACGTTTTCCCATACTTTCGTCTTCGGGGTTATTAACGGCATCAAGTTCTTCAACCAAACCTTCAGGGTAATTTGTTATAACCACCTTAATTGGATCGATCACACCCATCACCCGTTGTGCCCTTTTGTTAAGATCTTCACGGATGCAATATTCGAGTACGGCGACATCGGTAATGCCATCGACTTTTGTGATTCCAACCATATCGGAAAAGGAGCGCATTGATTCAGGAGTGTAGCCGCGGCGGCGTAAACCGCAAATGGTTGGCATCCGCGGATCATCCCATCCGTTTACATAATTTTCTTTGACTAATTGCAATAACCGTCGTTTGGACATCACGGTATAGGTTATATTCAATCTTGAAAACTCAATTTGCCTGGGTCTGTAGTCGCTATCTTTTAGCTGATCGATAAACCAGTCGTAAAGCGGGCGGTGTACTTCAAATTCAAGGGTACAAATCGAATGGGTAATTCCTTCCCAATAGTCGCACTGTCCATGTGCATAATCATACATCGGGTAGATGCACCATTTGTCACCTGTTCTGTGATGTGGCTGTTTTAATATGCGGTACATTAGTGGGTCACGCATGTGCATATTAGGAGATGACATATCAATCTTGCCCCTTAAGACACAATCTCCCTCATTATAGAACCCGTTTTTCATTTTTGCAAATAGTTCGACATTCTCTTGCGGCAAACTATTTCGGTAGGGACTATCAATTCCAGGGCGGGTAGGAACCCCTTTTTGTTCGCTGATCACCTCCTGAGGTTGAAAATCGACGTATGCTTTTCCTTCAATTATAAGTTTTACTGCAAATTCGTATAGTTTATCGAAATAGTCGGAAGCATAAAATAACCTCTCATCCCAGTCGAAACCCAGCCAGCGGACATCCTCCATAATGGAATCAACATATTCGGTCTCCTCTTTGGTCGGATTGGTGTCATCAAACCGAAGATTGGTTAATCCCCCGAATTTGCGGGCTGTGCCGAAATTAAGGCAGATCGACTTTGCATGTCCAATATGCAGATAACCATTAGGTTCAGGAGGAAAACGAGTGTGAATTCTGCCTCCGTTTTTCCCTTCAGCAAGATCATCGATTATTTGTTGCTGAATAAAATTCTTAGCAATAATCTGCTCCTGCTCCAAGCTACTATTGTCACTTTCTGCCATAATATTTTAATTTTCTTTGCATCTGAAAAATTTGTGTAAAAGTAATAAGAGTTGAACGAATAGAGATAAAATTCGTGCGGTTAAATGCAGATTTAAAATTAGATTAATTTTACGCTCATTAACAAACGAGTTTAAGGATGGGAATCATTGAAATTGAAGGGATGAAATTTTATGCCTATCATGGTCATTTTGAAGCAGAACAGATTGTAGGTAATCATTTCATAGTCGATCTGACGCTCAGGACGCAATGTTCAAAAGCAGCAGAAAGTGATCAGCTTTCCGATGCATTTGACTATCAGATTGCCTACCGGATTGTTCAGGAAGAGATGCAGATTAAGTCGCGCCTGCTTGAAAATGTTGCCGGAAGAATATTGAACCGCTTTTATAGCGAGTATCGGTCAGTTGAAAATGTTAAAGTAAAAATATCCAAATTAAATCCACCTATGGGAGGGGAGATTGGTAAAGTCAGTGTGACACTTGAACGTTGAGATGTTTTACAACCAGATAAAATTGAGCTTTTAATCCTAAATCTTAGTTATTAACAATCCGTTTATCTCCCTTTTCCGGATATTTTTTCCGCTTCTTTCATTGAGGAGCTATTTGCTTTGAAATAAGTACTTTCAATAAAATAATGTTTACAGAGATTATTTTTTTTGTAAACATTCAACAGGTATTTAAAATTTAACTAGCTCAATTTAAATTACTTAACAGGATAAAGTTGATAACTTTTTATTTTTTATAATAAATTTATATTCGAAAATAGTAAATATCCTATATATTGCATTTATACAAATGAAGGCTTTGGGGAATTAATAACCCCAATTAAATCAACCAAATAATTAAATTAATGGAATTAAAAGAGATCACCCCCCAGCAAAAAGATGAGGTTCCCACAACCTACACTCCCGACCAGGCATTCCTTGCCTCAGTTAAATATTTTAAGGGTGACGATCTGGCGGCCCGTGTATGGGTTAATAAATATGCGCTAAAAGATTCTTACGGCAATATTTTTGAATTAACCCCGGATGACCTTCACCGTCGGCTTGCAAAAGAGATTGCAAGGATTGAAAAATTGTATCCCAATCCCCTTTCGGAAGATGAATTATTTGATCTTTTCAAGGATTTTAAATATATAGTACCCCAGGGTGGGCCAATGACCGGAATTGGAAATGATTTTCAGGTTGGTTCTTTATCAAATTGTTTCGTTGTTGGCAATGGTGCCGATTCGTATGGCGGAATAATCATGATCGATCAGGAGCAGGTTCAACTGATGAAAAGACGCGGAGGGGTTGGCCACGATTTATCTCACATCCGTCCCAAAGGATCCCCTGTGAAGAATTCAGCACTTACATCAACGGGAATTGTTCCGTTTATGGAGCGTTTCTCGAACTCAACACGCGAAGTTGCTCAGGACGGAAGACGCGGGGCCCTGATGTTGTCGGTTTCGATCCGGCATCCCGATTCCGAAGATTTTATAGATGCGAAGATGGATGAAGGTAAAGTTACCGGAGCTAACGTATCTGTTAAAATTGATGATGAATTTATGCAGGCCGTTCGTGATAAAACGACCTATCATCAGAAATATCCGATTGAGAGTCAGAATCCTGCCTATACCAAGGATATCGATGCTGCGGGTTTATGGGATAAGATCGTTTTTAATGCATGGAAATCTGCCGAACCGGGAATTCTTTTCTGGGATACCATTATTAAGGAATCGGTTCCTGATTGTTATGCAGATCTGGGTTATAAAACTATTTCGACAAATCCGTGCGGCGAGATCCCGCTATGCCCTTATGATAGTTGCCGGTTAATTGCACTGAATTTATATTCCTATGTTGATCAGCCGTTTACACAGCATGCAAAATTTGACTTTGACCTATTCCGGAAACATGTCAGGCAGACACAGCAAATCATGGATGATATCATCGATCTGGAGCTTGAGAAGATCGATGCCATTTACAATAAGATTATCGCCGATCCCGAAGATGCAGAAATAAAGAGAGTGGAAGTTAACCTTTGGGAGAAAATTAAAGAGATGGCAGTCAATGGTCGTCGTACTGGCATTGGGATCACTGCCGAAGGTGATATGCTTGCCGCCCTGGGATTACGTTATGGATCTGAAACTGCAGTTGAGTTCTCGGTTGAGGTACATAAAATTGTTGCTCTTGAGGCTTATCGTGGTTCGGTTATTCTTGCCAAAGAGCGTGGAGCTTTTCCGGTGTATGATGCCAAGCGTGAAAAAAATAATCCGTTTATCCAGCGATTAGCAGAGGCTGATCCTCAACTTTACAAGGATATGACCAGGTATGGTCGCCGGAATATTGCCTTGCTGACCATTGCCCCAACAGGAACAACGAGTCTTATGACTCAGACCACATCGGGTATTGAGCCTGTTTTCATGCCCGTATATAAACGACGCAGAAAAGTTAATCCCAATGACAAGGATGCCCGTATTGATTTTGTTGATGAGATGGGTGACAGCTGGGAAGAGTATATGGTATTTCACCATAAGTTTAGAACCTGGATGGAGGTTAATGGATTTGAACTTAAACGGAATTATTCAAATGATGAGCTGGATGAACTGATTGCCAAATCACCTTATCACAAGGCTTCATCGAACGATATCGATTGGCTGGCAAAAGTTAGAATGCAGGGACAAATCCAAAAATGGGTCGATCATTCTATTTCAGTTACAATTAACCTTCCTGAAGAGGCCACTGAAGAATTGGTTAACAAGTTATATTTTGCAGCGTGGGAGAGTGGTTGTAAAGGGGTTACCGTTTATCGTGAAGGTTCACGCACAGGGGTATTAATCTCAACAAAAGAGAAAAACGTCGAAGGCGTTTTCCCTACCAAACGTCCGGAGATCCTTGACGCTGATATCGTAAGACTTCAGAATAACAAGGAGAAATGGATCGCCTTTATCGGCCTCATTGATGGGAAGCCCTATGAAATCTTTACCGGATTGGCTGATGACGAAGATGGTATACTATTGCCCCGCTCTGTCACCGAAGGTTGGATAATCAAAAGTCGTGATGAAACGGGTGCCTCACGTTATGATTTTCAATATCGGAATTCGAGAGGTTATAAAACAACCATTGAAGGGTTATCTTTCAAATTCAATCCGATATTTTGGAATTATGCAAAATTAATTTCCAGTGTCTTGCGTCACGGAATGCCGATTCAAAAGGTTGTTGAATTGGTTACCAGCCTTCAGTTTGATGTTGAGTCGATCAATACCTGGAAAAATGGAGTAGCGCGTGCTTTAAAGAAATATATTCCAAATGGTACAGCTGCAGAAGATGCTAAATGCGAAGCATGCAGTTCTGCCAATGTTATCTACCAGGAAGGGTGCCTGATCTGTCAGGATTGTGGCTCTTCAAAATGTGGATGATGATATTAATCCATTTGATATAAAAAGACCCTCAAGGTTTCCAAAACCTTGAGGGTCTTCTATTTTTTGAGGGTTTGGTATTTTATAACCGTTGATTATTTTATTCCGTAATGTGAGGAAAGGATCGAGGAGAACATTGATCCCGGCAGAATACGTTTAAGAACGACTGCAAATTTTTGCTCAAGCGTTGCAATTATGTAGCTGTGACATGGATTTTTCTTCTTCAGAATTTTTGAAAGTTTCCGTGCTAAAAATTCAGGTTTTAATCCACCCTTTTCGTCCTTCTCGATCAGTGATAACGTTTTTTCAAACTGACTTGCATAAACACTTCCGCCGTTCTGAGACAGCGCTGGTTTGCGATTAGCTGTAAAGCTGGTATGGAAGTCGCCAGGCTGTATTACAACGATCTTAATTTTGTAAGGAAGAAGTTCCATTCGAAGGGATTCACTTAATCCCTCAACTGCAAATTTACTGGCGGCATAGAATCCCTGGTAAGGTAATCCCATCAAACCTCCAATAGAACTAATATTGACAATTGTGGCTCCACGCTGTGCGCGCATTGCCGGAAGTACTGCCTGTATCATATTGACATAACCCATGAAATTCGTACTCATTTGAAGGTGAATATCGTCGTGCGACGAATCTTCGATTGAGCCGGTTATACCCATCCCTGCATTATTTATCAGAATGTCTATACGATCTTCTCTGGTCAGCAACGTGGCAATCGCCTGCTGTATTGAAATTACATCGGTTACATCTGCCTGAAGTACTTTAATCTTTCCATCTAAATCTTCATTCTGGCTGCGGTTTATTCCATAAACCGCGTATCCTTCAGAGGAGAGGAGCTCCGAAATGGCTTTTCCAAATCCGGAGGAGATCCCCGTAATCAATACAACCTTTGCCATTCGTTTAAAGTTAGTTAAATCTGTTATAAATAGTTTTTGTTCAGGGCAACTTCGCAACCTAACACATCAAGCTCCTTTGCGACAGCAGTTATTTTTTCAATAGCCCGATCTACCTGCTCAAACGTGTGGGTTGCCATCAATGAAAAGCGGATAATACAATCTTCTTTCGGGACAGCAGGCGAAACAACCGGGTTAATAAAGACCCCCTTTTCTAGCAGCCGTTGTGCCATCTGCAATGCTTTGATATCATCGCGGATGAATAGTGGAATAATTGGTGATTCAGATTTGCCTGTATCGAAACCAAGCTCGTTGAAACGATCACGGGCATATTTGGTGAGAACCATCAGGTGTTGAATTCGTTCGGGTTCATTTACCATGATTTCTATGGCAGCCAGAACACTGGCAGCGGAGGAGGGGGTCATGCTTGCACTGAACATCAGTGACCGGGAATTATGCTTAATAAAATTTATTGCAGTTTTGTCTGCTGCGATAAACCCGCCAATGGATGCCATCGATTTTGAGAAGGTTCCCATGATTAGATCCACCTTATCGGTAAGACCAAAATGGGAAGCGGTGCCTGAACCATTTTTCCCAATTACACCCAGAGCATGTGCATCATCCACCATAATGGATCCACCGTATTTTTCAGAAAGACGGACAATTTCAGGAAGGTTGGTAATGTCGCCTTCCATTGAAAAGATGCCATCTACCACAATTAATTTTACTTTATCGGGTTCACATAGTTTTAGTTTGCGTTCCAGATCTTTCATGTCGTTATGGGCAAACTTTAGCACCTTTGCAAAGGTTAGCCTGCTCCCATCTATGATTGATGCATGATCAAGTTCGTCAAGAATAACATAATCATTTCGGCCGGCGACACACGAGATCACTCCTTGATTCACCTGAAATCCTGTACTATAACATAATGCTGCTTCTTTATTTACCAGTCGGGCAAGTCTTTCCTCCAGTTGCATATGGATATCCAGATTTCCATTAAGAAACCTTGAACCGGCACAACCCGTTCCATATTTATCAATGGCATTTTTTGCCGCTTCCTTTACTTTGGGATGACAGGTAAGGCCAAGATAACTGTTTGAACCAAACATCAACACTTTTTTATCGTTTATCACCACCTCGGTGTCCTGATCGGATTCAATAACCCTAAAGTATGGGTAAAGGCCGGCAGATATGAGTTTTTGTGGTAAATGGTAATGCGATAGCTTAGTATGAAGAATTCCCATTGTTAAGATAGTTAATTATAATTGTTTCAAAAGTAATAAAAAATATTATTCTTAATTAACTAGTTCAGATTGGTTTGTTTCATAATCCTGTTAAAAGTTAATCAAAAGTTGGGAATCGCATAGTTTAAAGCTTTTCCGATGGAACGGTGTTATTCCATATTTAACAATTGCAGCTCTGTGAAAGGGTGTTGGATACCCTTTGTTTTGACACCACTTATACTGGGGATATTGTTCATCAATGGCAAGCATATAATCATCACGGTAGGTTTTGGCCAGAACGGAGGCAGCAGCGATAGAGAGATATTTTCCATCTCCTTTTATCACTGTGGTAAACGGAATATTTTCATACGGTTTAAACCGATTCCCGTCGATAATAATATGATCAGGACGTATATTAAGTTGATAAAGAGCCCGGTGCATTGAAAAAATTGAGGCATTAAGGATATTGACTTCATCTATTTCAAGATTGGTATAGCTTCCTATTGCCCACGAAATGGCAGCCTCTTCGATTATCGG